>SYLG01000028.1 GCA_005808665.1 Planctomycetia bacterium
ACTCAGGAAGGAAACCGAGGCATGGTACATCCACACAAATGCCAAAACCCGTAGGGTCGATTGGCAAATGTCCATTGGAGATGCCAGAATTAAACTAAAGTCCGTTTATCCTGTATTTATTGAGTGACAAAGCACTAGTGCCGCCCGGATTTTTTTTCCAAAATCACCTGCCTGGATGAGAATTCGATTGGGGTGGCCGGCCCATACCAATTGGGACAAACGCTCCCTTAATAAGGCTTCGTGTGTGTCCTCATACCGGGTTGCGTTATTGTCCCGGCCAAAGGAGTCCTGGTTGCAAACAACCACACTTTCCAGGTGAATCACCAAATCATAGCGGTTATAAATCTCTGTCAAATCCAATGCAAAATGTTTTGTAAAATCGGTTAATCCCTCTGGCCAATAGGCCGCTCCATCCAGGATGCCACGATCACAGATCATTGCACTTGCCCCACATTCCAATCCCAAGGAATGGAATGTGGCTTCCAGGTGCTTTTGGGTGGCAAGGATCTGGGATTGAAACGCTCGTCGCCAGGTGCCTCCTGGAATCAGGGATTTGGGCCAATCGGCGTGTCCCATAGGTGGGGGAATGTTTCCGGATAAAAGAAGGGTTGAGGCTTCGGGTACCAAAATCACCTTTTGGCCAAAGTTTCTTCCCATTTCTTTCAAGCAAAGGGTTTTGCCCGCACAAGGCCCTCCCGTTAGAACAATTCGTTTTGGTTTTTGGCCTTTCCCCAAGGATTCCAAGGCGTTACTCCTCTCATTTTTGGGAATCCTGCCCCGGTTCCCGGTAATATCTTAAGATTTCAAAAGTGGGCGGCGGAATTGACCCGGCAATTCTGTTGGAAAAGGAAAAGGATAGGTCGAATGGACTTTTTGCATGATGCATAGTGAATGGATTGATATTTCCCCCTCCCATTGGAGAGCATTGACCCCTGAGGCTTTGCCTGAACCATTTCGAAAATCCATAGTTAGTGTTGGCAATTTTGACGGGGTCCACCTCGGACATAGAGACCTTTTTACCCATGCAAGGCGGTTGGCCCGACCAGCCCAAAAGGTGATTGCCGTAACATTGGACCCTCACCCCAGGGCACTTCTTCGACCAGAAGACACCGGCCCACCTATCCTGTCCCTTGAACGCAAAGTGCAAAAACTACGCCAATGTGGCGTGGACCAAGTGGTTGTCTTCCGGATTGATTCTTCATTCCTTGAGCTTAGTGCCCAAGACTTTTTTGACCGCCTTATCCGGGGTATTCTTGATCCTCAGGGCCTCATTGAGGGGGAAAATTTTTGTTTTGGAAGCAAAAGGCAAGGGACGATTAGCCAACTAGGTCAACTTTGCAATTTGTCGGGAATCGTGCTCCAAATCCACCCCGGATTATTCGATGACAAGGATTGGATTTCAACAAGTCGCATTCGAACCCTGTTGTTGGAAGGTGAGGTGGCCAAGGCAGCTCGGCTGTTGGGGGCACCCCATGAAACCACGGGAGAGGTGATCGCAGGGGCCATGCGGGGAAGGTCGCTTGGGTATCCCACAGCCAACCTTGCCTTGCCCCAAACCATTCTCCCGGCGTTTGGGGTTTATGCCGCAAAGGCAATCCTGGCCAACGGACAAAGCCATGAGGCCGCGGTTAACCTTGGTCCAAGTGCAACCTTTGGTGAAACAGGGGTGAAAATCGAAGCCCATTTGTTGAATTTTTCAGGCCACCTCTATGGTCAAACCATTCGCCTGGAATGGATAGACCGGATCCGCAGTCCCCGCTTGTTCACCTCTCCGGACGCCCTAAAGTACCAGATTCAAGCGGACTTGGTCCAAATCCAAACGGTCCTGTCCGCCTCCCGCTCATCCTCAGGCAATTTGTCCCCAAACAATGAAGGCGAAACTTTTTCCCTGGAAAACGCCCAACGGGTTGTCGATGCATTGGGGGCCCCACTGGTTGGGGAAGGGGGTAGGGTTTTGGTGGTCGGTCGTTCTGGCCCCGCTTTATTGGTTCAATTGGACGGATCATGCCAATTTTGCCCCAATAGCCTTAGAGTACTTTTGATGGGGATTGAAGGTGAGCTTGCCAAACAACTTCCGGGTATAGAGTATCTTGAACCGGTAATGACCTGATTTGACCTAAAAAGGACGGATGATTGCATGAACGGCCATTGCATTGATGTGTTGGAAGCGGATTTTGACAGGTTGGTTGGGGAGGCGAGTAAAACCCGCCCTGTTCTCATCGATTTTTGGGCCAAATGGTGCCAGCCTTGCCTCAAACTCAAACCCCTCCTGGAAGCCGCCGCCGAAAAAGCCAGCGGTGCTTTTTTGTTAGCCAAAATCGACATAGACCAAAACCCGAATCTCGCTTCTGCTTTTCGCATTTCAAGCGTTCCAACCTTAGTCGTTTTTCATGAAGGGAACCCGGTTAATCGACACACCGGGATCCTGACGCCCTCGGAAATTGAAGCCTTCCTGCGGCCCTACCTCCCAGGCCCCGCGGAGGAATTCCTAAAAAAGGGATTGGAAGCAACCACCGCAGGGGATGATGCCCTGGCTTTAAAATGTGCCCAGGATGCCTTTGCCGCGGATGAAACGGACGATCGGGCCCGTTTGTTTCTGGTGAAATGCCTTTTGAAATCAGCTTCCGGCAAGCCGGATATTTCGTATATCGAATCGCTTTTGGAGCCATTCTCCGATACAGGACCCCTTGCCGCCGATGTCCTGAAACTCAAAGGTTCCCTCTTTTTTGTCCAATGCCAACCCGTTACCGGGGTGGGTTCAGAGCTTTATCAACAGGGGTGTGCCAAGGCCTCAACGGGTGCCCCGGAGGAGGCAATTGAACTCTTCCTGGAGGCCGGGGAGCTCAATGACAATCTCGCCCGTGGGCCTGTTAAATGGGCACTCATTCAAGCATTTCACCTTTTGGGTGAGGGACATCCCAAGCTTGCCTCATTTCGGTCAAGGTTGATGATGCTCCTTACTTGAGCGGTGTGTGGGTCCCCCGAATCTCGGTTTCCAACTTTCCCTTGGCATCGTCTTTGAAAATGGTCCAAACCTGGCCGCCTGATTTGTCAAAAACGCCCACCATGCGAAGGTTTCCGGAATCATTTGGATCCGGAGCGTTCCAGGTCATCGTTTGTTTGGCTTCATCCCAAATCCCCGTGAATTCGATCGCATCTCCACTGGAAAAAAACCGCCATGACCTAAACAGCTTTCGTTTGGGGTCGAATGTAAACAGGTTGGTTCCAGTGAAAGAGGCTGCTCCTTTTTCTTCCTTCAGGTTGAAGGATTGCTGGACAAACCGGCCATCGTGGACCCATTTTCCTTCCACCACACCTTTGGCTTTGATAGGTTCCGATACCTCCAACTGAAACTTACCAACAAATACCTTTAATTGGGCTGCCTCCGGGACATCTGGCGAGGGACCTTTAACATCGTCCCTGGCATTGGCGGCACTTATCAATGGAAGGGCTATCAACAATATCATTCGAGCAAGCCAAGTCATGGGAGGAATCTCCAAATGGGTAATTTCGTCCTTAATTTTTGCATTTTACAAAAGTATGGCAAAAAAAAACAAGTGCTCAGGCACTCTCGCCAGGTTGGCACTTTCCCTTTCTGATCCCGATCCCATTTTTTCTGGCAATCTTTCCGGGCATTTAATTCCTACGATCGGTTCCCCCTGTTTGCCCGGCAATATTTAACACCTTTTCTTGCTTGTGACTTACAGAAACCTTGGAATCGGCTTCAAAACCGGGCCGATATAGAGCCCTATACAGGGTCGGGTTCGATCACCTAGGACGAAATAACCCCATGGAACGGGGCGAAGCACCGCATGAGTTTGACACCCTTGACATCGAAAACCGCGAGCCCGACCCCTGTATTTCTTACAGCCCCAATGCCTGAAGAATCGAATGCGGAACCATTCTGGGATACCGTTTCCCTTATGCCTGCCCCGGTTGTTCATACCTATGGATCTCCTGTGATCCAATTTCGGGGGCTCGCCGGGTTTGATAAACCGTTGACCCCTGCCACCCGTTCGGTGGTCCTCCTTCAAGGGACGCCCTGGATAAAAACGATGGGATCCCTGGCCAGCCCGCTTCAGGTGCAGTCATGGAAATTTCCCTCGCCTTGGGAAACAAGTTCCGCCTTGGTCCCTCCCAAGGCCGGGGAGGAAATGGCCTTACCGGAAACCGTGGCTCAACCCTGCATGGTTGCCAGCCTGCCCAAAACGCAAACCAGAATCAAACCACCCGTGGGTATGTCGCATCTGAAAGATAGGCTGCTTTGCCTGTTGCAGCCCCCCTTGGAGGGTATTCTTGGGCAGGAAATGAAACTCCCGTTTCAACCCTACCCGTATCAACTTCAGGGAATTGCTTTCCTCATGCCAAGGGACAATGCCCTTATCGCCGACGAAATGGGTTTGGGAAAAACGATTCAGGTGATTCTTTCGATTCGGCTAATGGTCCAAAGGGGACAACTCAATCGTATTTTGGTGATCTGCCCAAAGCCATTGGTCCACAACTGGATGCGTGAATTCCGGCTTTGGGCTCCAGAAATTCCTTTTGAATCGATCACCGGGAATTCCGAAGAAAGACGCCGCAGTTGGCAATTATCCAACGCTCCGGTGAAAATCGCCAATTATGAGATTGTCACTCGCGACGAGGAAGATTTCATTCGCAATGAGGTGGCCTTTGATTTGGTTGTCCTGGATGAAGCCCAACGGATCAAAAACCGCGATGGCAAAACTTCACTGGTTGTAAAGTCGCTCAAACGCAACAAAAGCTGGGCCATGTCTGGTACACCGATCGAAAACCGGGTAGACGATATGGTCAACCTGTTTGAATTCATTGCACCCGGATTGATTCCCCCGGCCACCCCATTTCGAACCATCCCAAGTATTGTAAAAGATCACATCATCCGCCGAACCAAGGAGATGGTTGCCGGGCATATGCCCCAGAGGATCTACCGCGACCTGACCTTGGACCTCTGTCCTGAGCAGCAAGAAACCTATGATTTGGCCGAAAAAGAGGGCATTGTTCACCTGAACCAATTGGGTGATACGATCACCGTCCAACATGTTTTTGAATTGGTCATGCGGCTCAAACAGATTTGCAATTTTGATCCCAGGACGAACAAAAGCGCCAAGTTGGAACGCCTTGTCGCCGACATGGAGGAAGTTTCCGCAAGTGGGCGAAAGGCAATCGTGTTTTCCCAATGGGTGGACCCGTTGGAAATCATTGCGATTGCCCTCAAGGAGCATAATCCCCTTTCGTACCATGGTAGGATCCCTTCAAAAAGTCGGCAACCGATCCTGGATCGATTCAAGGAGGATCCGGATGCCCATGTCCTTTTGATGAGTTATGGTTGCGGAAGTGTCGGGCTCAACCTTCAGTTCACCAACTATGTTTTCCTGTATGACCGTTGGTGGAACCCGGCGATTGAGGATCAGGCCATCAATCGGGCCCATCGGCTGGGGCAAAAAAGCGAGGTTTTCATTACCAGGTTTACCAGCACCGGCACGGTGGAGGAACGCATTGCCGCTGTGCTTGACAAAAAGCGGCAACTATTCGATGAGATGCTTTCGCAAAATGGCCCGCCCCTTAGTCTTGGCCTTTCGGAAAAGGATATTTTTGGGCTATTTAATATCAAAGCTAGGCCTAAACGGTTGGCGTAAGGGCATGGGAAATTCCTTGGGTATGCTGGTTGTTCAGGCGACCCAAATTCCGCCGGCAAAGGTTTTATAAGCTACGATTTTGAAGCTAATTACGAATTGCCCGTTATTCAAAACATAAAGATAAAGTGGTCACCTTGAAACTGGTTTTGTGGTGAAGGTCCGCTTTGTTAAACTGGCAAACTGTAAATTTGGATTATGTTTTTCCAAGCAATCTTTGGATGCCACCCAGAGGGATTACGCCAGGTTTTTTTAAAAGGCAAACGAAACCAAATGACAAATCGGTGGTTTGGAAGGCCATTATGGTTCCTGTTGTTGGTGGTTTGGACCACCCTGCTATTACGGCCGGAACCGGTCACCATTCAGGAGGAGGCGGTGCCCATTGCTTGGCGTTATGGCCTGGCCAAGGGATTACATGTAGGAGTTTATTCCCTCCTTTCGGGTTGGGGCTGTTTGCTTTTCCTCAGAAAATGGTGGTTTTTAGGCGTTAGCCTTTTGTGTCACGGAGCCCTCACGGAGTACCTTCAAACATTCACAAACTACCGGAAGGGCGATTGGGTTGATGTGGCTTGGGATGGCTTGGGAATAGGTATCGGAATGGGGGTGGCAAGGGTGATTTATGGGCTATTTTCGAGATCGGACATAGTTGCTAAATAGGCGGATCGAATGGCCCCCATTGCCTCGTAAACAGAATGTTGGAGGGCTGACCCATTGGAATACCCTAATTGGGATGCCAAAATGTCAAGGGCCGTTGGGGAATCGGGAAGGGTATCAATGGAACGGTTAAAAAGGAGGCGGACCCGATTTTGAACTTTGCTCAAATGGGAATAATGGGTTAACAAAGCTTCAGCCCGTTCCTTGGGCAGGCATGAAGTCTCTCCAAGTTGGATGAGGGCCGAAAAAGTGTTGGGATCCAAAATTTGGGATAGGGAAGATCCATGACGAAGCTGCATCAGCTCCACTACGAATTCGACATCTACCATTCCACCCGGGGCCCGTTTGAGATCCCTTCCGCTCCCGGGAGAGGAGGGAAAGTGCGAAATCCGGCTAACCTCCAATTTTTTGCGCATTTGATGGGCTTCCGCAACCCATGAAGTTTGCCAGGTGTTTTGGGTCAGGATTCGGTGAATGGCGTTTTGGACCAAAGCGGCCAAGGGACAGGAAACACCCAGAATCCGGAAACGGGTTAAGGCCATTCTTTCCCATAACCGACCCGGGCCCTGGCCGCTGTGATACCGGACAAACTCACTTAGGGGCAAAGCAAGGCTTCCTGAACGGCCGGTAGGTCGAAGCCTAAGGTCGATCTCAAATAGGGGTTTATTTCCACCCGCATGGGCCGATTCACGAACCAATCCCTGGGCAAGGGCCGTATACCATTGATGTAAATCGCCCTCAGGGGTTCCCTGGTGCCTTGAGCCTTCATAGATCCAGATCAAATCCAGGTCGCTGAAATAACTCAGTTGCCCTGCACCCAATCGTCCTAGTGCCACCAAAACATGTTGGGAGGGACTGTTTGGGCAAATACAGGGAATTCCCTTTTCCTGTTCCAGGTTCCATTGATTTTGGGTTGCCATCGCCAAAAGCAAAATTTCCGCAAGGTCGGTAATGGCCCGATTCGTAGCCGCAATTCCCTCTCCCCCCGTCATTTCCCGGATGCCAATTCCAAGCAGTTCTTTATCCCGGAAACTTCGAAGGATCAGGTGTCGGTCCTTTGCCCCGCGTAGGAGGCCGCCCAATTCGGTGGATAACTCCTGATAGGTCCTGGCATGTCCCAGCAGCAGGGCATCGAGCAATTCATCAATCATCCCTGGGTTATCAACAAGAAGTTCACCCAACATGCGACCACTGGAACAGAGATCCACCAAAAGTTTCAGGGAGGGTTTGTGAAAGTTGAGTAACTCCCAAAGACCAGATTTTCCTCCCAGAGAGGAGGTAATGCGTTCCAATTGGGAAAGCGTGGCATCCGGATCGGCGGTAAGGGAAGTGGAGTGAAGGAGCGAAGGGGCGATACTGGAAAAGAAATGTCTGGTCCGGAGAGAGGAAAGAAAAGGGCTGGGTTCCCTGGCAAGTCTTAAAAGATTTTTGTGAGCCAAATCCGGAGAGGAAAACCGGTGCTTGGTCAAAACTTCATACACATCCCCGGGATTCAGGTCGGGATCAAAAAGTATATCGGTTTCCGTTTCTGCTTGCTCTGATTTGTCGGGAAAAACCTGGTGGACCAAATGGTTCAGAATCGTGTGGATAGGTCCTGTCCGATTGCCAAGTTGCACCTGTAAAGCATTCCAGGGGTCCTCAATGGCAAGGTCTGTAATACCCATGCGTCTGGCCAAACCCAGGCGGGCGGAATCGGATTGGGGAATACGATGGGTTTGCAGGTCAGAGACAAGTTGGAGTTTATGTTCGACCTGGCGAAAAAAACGGTAGGAATCATCCAGGACGCGAAATTCCTGATCTGTAAGGCAGCCATGTCGTTCCAGGGCGGCCAATGCCAAAAGCGTATTTTTTTGTCGGATATCGGGTAGGGTGCCACCATTAAGTAATTGGAGAAACTGGATGGTGTATTCGATGTCGCGAATTCCACCACGGCCTGTTTTGATATCAATACCCCCTGAGCCACCCACCGATCTCCTTTCAATACGCCTTTTAAGAGCCTTAATTTCGGAAATTTCGGAAAATGAAAGGTAATTACGATAGACAAAGTCCTGAATATCGAGGCAAAAATGTCTTCCAAGGAGTACATTCCCGGCCACGAACCGGACTTTTATCAAGGCTTGCCTTTCCCAGGTGCGACCATGGTTGTCGTAATAGGCAAGGGTTGGCCCCAAGGCCATGGCCAAGGGCCCGCTTGCGCCGTTTGGCCTTAGCCTAAGGTCGATTCGCCACCCAATACCTTCCTCGGAATGGGCAGAAAGAAGCCTGATCATTTCACTAATCAATCGGCCATGATACTCCGCCGCGGTTACTTGCGTCTTCCCATTAATGGTCATGCCTTCTGCGGAATAGATCATTAATACATCAATATCGCTGGAATAATTCAGCTCTTCGCCACCCAATTTTCCCATGGCAAGCAAGCAACAACTGATTTCCCGGTCATTGGATTCAAAGGGAAAACCAAACCGGGGAGCAAGACGCTGACCAGCGATGTATAGCGATACTTCAAGTGCCGCCTCCGCAACACGGCTAATATCCTTGGTGATTTCCTCGAGAGGTCTTTCACGAAACAGGTCGTTGATTGCAATGCGAAGCAACTGATCCATGCGAAAACGGCGCAGGATCCGGATTTGACCAGGTTCGTCTGAAACATGCTCCAGGGTATTTTGTAATTGGCCAACCATTTCCCCCAAACCGAGTGATCGCCTTACCGGATGAAGAATTGCTTCAATAGCCTCGGGATGGCGCGAAAGGTGATCGCCAAAAACTTTGCCTGAACCAAGGACCCGGAGCAGGCAATCAAGTGTCCTCCCTTTGCCCTCCCACAGGCTACCAAGGGGAATGGGTGCGGCGGATTTCATATTGGCCAATTGCCATTTGGCCAATTGGCCAAGGGCAAGTTCTGGATCGGCTGTTTTGGCGAGGAATTTGCCAAGGAAAGGGTCGTGATCCCGAATCAGTTCAGGGGCAAACTGTTTGAGAAAATCGAAATTGGCACGGGTTCTGGGATTGTCCCAAAAATCCTCAGGCATTCCAGACCGGGATTGTCGATTGACCGGTTGTTTTGCCTGATTCATGGAGGGCCCCTTTCCCTGGCATTAGGCCATGGGGAGGGAAATATTTCCTTCCTTGGGCGTAGGCGAGGGGTTAAATCTTGCGGCGGCATGCCTGGCCTGAGCCATTTGTTTTTCATTCAAAGTGGTTTGGTTTTCCACGGTTGCGATTTGGCCAAACAGGGTGAATGCGGTTGTATCGGTAATGTGGACTTTGGCCATGGATCCGGCAAGCCTGGGCATTCCATCAAAAACCACAATGAGGTCGTGCATGGTTCGACCTGTCATCTGCACAGGGCTATCGGCATGAGGCAGGAAACCTAGGCGTTTGACTTCGCGTTGGGTGGTCAAGCTTAACCCTTCCACCAAAACCTCGACTTCTTTTCCAATCCAATGGCGATGGAGGAACAAACTTTGCTGATTTTGGGCAACCAAAAGGTCATTGTTCCGGCGTTTTTTGACCTCTTCGGGAACATCATCAACATATTTATCAAACGCCCTGGTTCCCTCCCTGGGGCTGTACTTGAAAATATAACTGTTTTTGAAGGCAGAACGATTGACAATATCCACCGATTTCTGGAAGGATTCCTCGGTTTCGCCACTAAAACCAACGATAAAGTCACTGGAAACGGATGCCTCAGGGGCCCGATCACGAATCCGTTGACGCATTTCATCGTATTGGGAAATGGTATATTGGCGCTTCATTCGCAACAGCACTTCGTCACAGCCAGACTGGGCGGGCACATGGAAATATTTTACCATTTTGGGTAAATCGCGCACGGCGTCGATCAGGTCGTTGGTCATATCGAGAGGGTAATTGGTGACAAACCGGATCCGGTCCAAACCATTGATGCCAGATAACCTTATTAAAAGATCTGACAAACAGGTTTTGCGGCCATCCCCATGGTCAAACCGGTAACTGTTTACCGTTTGACCCAACAAGGTAATTTCGCGACAACCCTGATCGACAAGCTGGTTCGCTTCGGAAAGGATATGTTCAGGAGAACGACTCTGTTCCGGCCCACGGGTTGAAGGCACAACGCAATAGGTGCAAAACTTGTCACATCCTATTTGGATCCGCAAATAAGCTTGAAACGGGGTGGGACGCATTGAGGCATCGCGGATTGGGTCATAGCTGATAAAACTGGCTTCGACATCATGCCTTGTGGCCTCCTTCCGGCCAAGGCTCAGAGCCATTTGGGGCCTGCCGCTTGCTTTGGCGGCCTCAATGAGTTCCGGAACCCGTTCCAGTTGGCCAGGTCCGCAAACAAGGTCCACATGGGGGGCGCGCTTAAGGATCTTATCCTGATCTTTTTGTGCCATGCACCCTAAAATACCCAGCACTTTTTCTGGATGTTCATTCATATGTTCCCGGAGGCGACCAAGGGCACTATATATTTTATCCTCCGCATGGGCCCGAACACTACAAGTGTTGAAAAGGATAACCTCTGCCTCAAAGGCCGTTTCTGCCAGCGAATAGCCCTCCTTGCGAAGGGAACCAATGACCAATTCACTGTCCAGAACATTCATCTGGCAGCCAACCGTTTCGATGTAAACCTTGCGTGTCATCCTTTTTTCCAATTAAGGCCTTAAGACCTATTATGCCTCAAAACCCATACCAAGGCGATCCCCAATCGCCAAAGGATTTCCCCGAAGGTAATCCGGGGCGGGCATGGGTGATTTCCCTGCAGGCTGAACCAGCAAAAGGGCCAGGGCTCCATTCCCGGTTTTTACAATAATTTCCTGACCCTTTGTAGGTGTGGAAAAAAGTGTTCCCGGAGCAGCATTGGGGTCAAAACCGGTTGTTTGGGTCGCCTTGATGATTTGGAGCCGACTGGGAGCGGATCCCACTCGTTGACGAAAGGTAAATGCGGTTGGCCAAGGCTGCATCGCCCGAATTTGTCGGAGGATATCTTCGGTGGATTTTTCCCAATCGATGTTCCCGGCTTCTTTTTTCAGACGGGGTGCCTTTGTAATCAGGAGGGGATCCTGGACATTGCCCTTTACAGTGCCAAGGGCGATTTCCTCAATCGTTGAAAGGGCCAAATGAGCTGCCATGATGGACAACCGGTTTTCCAGAGTCTCGGCAGTTTCTTCAGGATCAATGGCGGTTTTCACCATGCCAATGATTTCTCCAGCATCAAGCCCCGCATTCATTCGAATGACACTAACACCGGTTTCTGCGTCTCCGGCCAAAATGGCGTGGGCGATGGGTGATGCTCCCCTATGGCGGGGAAGGAGTGAGGCATGGAGGTTGATTGAGCCAAGCCTTGGAATGGATAACGCTTTTGGGGAGAGAATTTGTCCGTAAGCTGCAACAACCAGTAAATCCGGGGCCAGTTTTTCCAACAGGGAAATACCCTCGGGATCGTTGATAGAAGCTGGTTGATAAACAGGAACCCCCCCTTTCAAGGCAGGGCCCTTGAGGCCAAGACCAACCAGCCGACTGGAACTTCTGGGTGAGGACCCGGGTTTATCCGGTTGGGTAACCAGGGCCATTGGTCGATATTGCGAGTCAACCATGGCTTCAAAGGCCGGCATGGCGAACCCCCCCGTTCCCGCATAAACAAGTCGCATGTTTCGGTTTATGCCTCACAAGCAAGCGAATCGAGAATCTGCCCCAGTTCCAGGTCTTTGGGAACCTCCCCTTTTTTCTGGGCCTGGCGAAACTCCGCCTCCATTTCGCCCAGAGTGGTTTTCGAGGAAATTCGAGAAACCAAGCTCATTTTGTCCACAAAAAGTACGCCATTCAGATGGTCAATTTCATGCTGCCAAGCCCTTGAAGCAAGCCCGGTTGCCTCGATTTCCACGGCCTCGCCTTTAATGTTGTAGGCCTGGACCATAACCGATTTGGCCCGCCTGATCCTTTGATAAAGTCCAGGAAAGCTCAAACACCCCTCACTATCGTCAATCGACCCTTTTCGTTCAACAATTACAGGGTTGATGAATACCTCTTCTGCCTCTTTTTGGGAAGGATCACCCGTGATGTTCAAAACCAGAAACTGGTGCGGGATGGCCACCTGGTTGGCGGCCAATCCGAGCCCTTTGGCTTCATACATTAGTTCAAACATCCGACCTATTCGGAGGTGGAATTCCTTATCGATTGTGGAAACCGGTTTTGCCTTGAAGCGAAGGGCCGGATGCGGATATTGAACAATCTTCATGGATTGCATGGAAAACGGATCCTAAAAGGGCAAGGAAGCCGGGGGTCACCTGGACTTCCCTCAAGGTTAGTCAAATGGTTATTTCGATTCTACCACCCAGATATTCCGGTAGGCGACAGGGTCGCCATGGTTTTGAAAGTGAAAGCCACCCGGTGTCGCCGCCTCTTTCGGGTCCCCTCCGGGGCTAAGTTTTAGAGCCAATTTGTCGTGAATGACGACCCCATTATGGCGAAGTGTAAGGATCGCATCGGCGGTTTTGACCCCGGCAGAATCAAACTTTGCGGCGATAAAGTCGATATCGTAGGTCTGCCAGGACAAAGGGGCCAGTGCCATATTTACCGCGGGTTTGGCCTGTTTGTAAATCCCGCCGCATTCGTTATCCTCCCCGGCAAGGCCAAATGAGTCGAGCACTTGTATCTCGTACCGACCTTGGACATAAACCCCGCTATTTCCGCGACCCTGGCCCCGTGATTGGGGCATGAATGGGGTGCGGAATTCGATGTGCGCCTTGAAATCGCCGAATTTTTTCTTGCTGGTCACCCCGACACCAAGGAGTTTGTCCTCCGAAAGTTTGCCGTTGGTCCATTCCGAAGCACTTGTTCCATCGAAAAGAACAATGGCACCTTCAGGGGGTTTATCTCCCATTGTTGGACTTTTTCGGGTAACCTTTGCAAGGGACCCCAAGTATTTCCCCTTGGTGATTTCGATTTTGTCACCTCCGATAGTTCCTTCTGTTTCAGGGAATTCAATGACGGCTTTTTCTGACCCCTCTGCCAATTTTGCTTTCCCCAAAGGAAGTTCGGCCCCGTCCGAACCGGCACCCGGTAGTCCTCCATGGTAAGGCCTGAAAGTGAATGCACCTTTGCCCTCGGCAATCACCTGAACCCCAATCTTGACGGGATTTCCGGATTCGTCTTTCAGCTCACCGGCGTATTCGCCTTGAATGGCAAAGTCGATGCCTGCCTTGGCTGGGTCGGTAAAACTGGGAGCTTTATCCGCAGAAAAACTGAGTAGAGTTGCTGCTAAAATGCTGGAAATCACGAGGTTGCTCCTTAAAAAAAATGAGTAGGAAAAGGATTTTTAATCCTTCAAACCGCCTTCGACCCTGAAATCTTAGGCCTTTATCAGGTTTATGGGTGAACTTTCCATTTTCACGAATCGTTCTTTGCAAAAATCGCCTTGCTTTGGCCCATCCTTCTGCTAGAATACCGTTTCAACCATGGGATTGGGCAAGTGAGTCAGCACGGGGCTGACAATTGGTGGAAATGGGAGCGTTAGTGTGATTACCAAGGAGCGTAAGACAGATATCATTGGCAAATTTGCCAGGTCAGCCGGCGACACGGGCTCCCCCGAGGTGCAGATTGCTCTGCTGACGGCACGGGTCAATGAGCTTCACGAACACATGAAGGGCAACAAAAAGGATCATGCAAGCCGAAGGGGCCTTCTGCAAATGGTCAGCCGCCGTTCTTGTTTGCTAGGTTACCTCAAGGAAAACGATCGTGAGCGGTACGCTGCTGTGATCGCCTCGCTTGGCTTGCGCAAGTAAGCTGTTTCGGGGTCCCTGATTTTGGCAATGAAGGCCAAGGCTCTTTGAAAGTTTCCCATTTCTATCGGTTCGGCTTGGTTGCCGGGCCGTTGATGCATTCGCTCTTTCCCATTGCTTTAGCCGTGTTGGCCAACCATTCCCGCAAGTGTTTTGGGGATTTGGAAGGTTGCCTCGTTGGTTCGAGGTTTTAGCGGCGGTTTGATCCCTCAAGGGGACTTTGGGAGTATTGATTGATGATTGTACACAAGCTTGAAATCGCTATTGGTTCCGGAACGCTATCCCTTGAAACAGGCAAATTAGCCAAACAGGCGCACGGAGCTGTCGTTGTTACCTTTGGCGAAACCATGGTTCTTGCCACCGCCGTGGAAGGTGCAGAAGACCCGCGGAGGGATTTCTTTCCCCTGGTGGTAGATTACCGGGAAAAATTCTACGCAGCCGGGGTTTTCCCGGGCGGTTATATCAAGCGTGAAAATCGTCCCTCCCTTAAAGAAACGCTCACAGCGAGGCTTATTGACCGACCCATTCGCCCCCTATTTCCGGCCAACTACCTTCGCGAAGTCCAAATCATGGTAAGCACCCTTACCGCAGATCGCCAAAATGATCCGGACATCCTGGGTATGATCGGGGCAAGTGCGGCCCTCCACATTAGCCACCTTCCCTTTCTCCATCCAACTGCGGCCGTTCGAATTGGCAGGGTGAATGGCCAGCTCATTCCCATGCCCACGCAGGAGCACCTGGAGCAATCCGATCTGGATCTGGTCATCGCCGGAACCAAAGCCGAAGTAACCATGATTGAGGGCTTTGCCCGCGAAATGCCAGAAGACCAGATGATTCAAGCCATTGTTTATGGCCAAAGCCTGATCACGCGGATCGTTGAGGCGATAGAGAAGTTCCGTGAAATTGCCGGCCTTTCCGCCAAGCAATATCCCGCGGAACCACCTGTCAATCCGCTTATTCAGGAATTCAAGACGAAATATTATGCCGAGTTTACTACCGCCAAGGTAAACGCCATCAAAGCGGATCGGTATGCAGCTGTCAAGGCACTTAAGGAAAAGGTGAAAGCAGAATACCTTGCGGAGGGCCGCCAACCTGCATTCACTGGGGCCCAGGTGGAAGGTGCATTTGCATGGTTGGAAGAGCGTATTGTTCGTGACCAGATCCTGGGGGGCCGCCGCATTGATGGCCGGGCCATGGATGAAATTCGGCCCATTCATTGCGAAACCGGCCTACTTCCAAGGGTTCATGGATCCGCACTGTTCCAAAGGGGTGAAACCCAAGCCTTGGTAACCGTTACTTTGGGAACCTCTTCGGATGAACAAGCCATTGAAGGCTTGAATGGAAAGTTTTCCAAGAAGTTCATGTTGGATTACAATTTCCCTCCCTTTAGCGTGGGTGAGTGCAAGCCAATTCGGGCTCCAGGCCGGCGCGAAATGGGCCACGGCGCCTTGGCCGAACGGAGTCTCAAACCAGTGCTTCCTGTTGTAGAGGACTTCCCCTACACCATTCGTCTGGTTTCAGACATTCTGGAATCCAACGGATCCTCCAGTCAAGCAAGCGTTTGCGGGGGAACATTAGCCTTGATGGACGCAGGTGTCCCCATTACCAACCCGGTTGCCGGAATTTCCATTGGGCTAGTCATGGAAGGGGACCGCCATATTCTCCTCACCGATATTCAGGGAGATGAAGACCATTTTTGTGACATGGACTTCAAGGTTGCAGGAACAGGGGTTGGCATAACCGGAATCCAGCTAGACTTGAAAATCAATGGCATCAACGAGGCAATTATTCGGGATACGCTCGAACAAGCGCGGCTTGGTCGCCGCCACATCCTGAAACAAATGCTCGGCGTATTGCGTCAACCCAGGGAGGAAATTTCCCAAAATGCACCTCGCCTCCTTACGGTACAAATCAATCCTGAAAAAATTGGAATGCTCATTGGTCCCGGGGGCAAAAATATCAAGGGAATCCAGGAATCCACAGGTGCCAAGATCAACATCGAGGATGATGGAACGGTCTACATCAGCCATATTGATGCAGCGGGGGCTGAAGCAGCTCGCCGTCGGGTAGAGGCCATCACCGAGGAGATCAAGGTAGGAAAGACCTACGAGGGCAAGGTCACTTCGATCAAGGAATTTGGGGCATTTGTTGAAATTGCTCCGGGGCGGGATGGCCTATGCCATATTTCCGAACTGGATGACCGTTACATCGAAAGAGTGGATGAGGTTTGCAAGATCGGCGACATCCTTCAGGTCCGGGTTATCGCCATTGATGAACATGATCGTGTGAAACTTTCCCGAAAAGTCATCCTGCGGGAATTGGCAGGAAAACCACCTGAACCCCCACGCGAAGAACGGGGTGGGGACAGGGGTGGCGATCGTGGTGGCCGCGGTGGCCGTGGTGGCGATCGTGGTGGCCGCGGTGACCGGGGTGGAGATCGTGGTGGCGACCGAGGCCATCGTGAACCCCGTGGGGATGATCGTGGCCCGGATAGGCCTCGCGATGAACGAAATGATTGATTCCTTTTAACCGCACCAAACCCGGGTAACTCTCCGGGTTTGGACTTTTTTCAGCATGTGGTTAGCCAACCTCGGGTTGCCAAACAATGCTATCTGATTCGGATATCGAACTGGCCGAGCTTGCGGGTGCCTTCATCCATGAGCTGAAAAATCACATTTCAACGCTTAACCTGAATCTTCAAATACTTGCAGAAGAATTTGAGGAAACGCAAAACCCCAGGGAACGAAGGGTCCTTGACCGCATCCAGAGGTTGCAGGGGGAATGCACCAGAATGGTCGATGTTTCAAATGATTTCAACCGGTTTGCCCGTTTGGTCAATTTGAATAAAAGCCCGGAACGAATCGATGCAATCCTGGGTGATGTCCTCGATTTTTTCATGCCCACGGCACGCGCCAACAATATCGAAATCCACACTTTTTTTCCTTCCGACCTCCCCTTGGTGAATCTTGATTCAGAGGTATTCAAACAGGCCATCCTCAACCTGTTGCTGAATGCCTTTCAAGCCCTTCCCATTGGGGGCGAAATCACCATTCAACTATCCCTCGAAAAAAGCCATTGTGTTTTGAGGATCATTGATACCGGCCACGGGATGGCTCCCGAGGTGGTTTCCCGTGTTTTCAAACCGTATTACACCACCAAACCAGGTGGAAGTGGCCTCGGATTAGCCACCACCAGAAAAATCATTGAAGCCCATGGTGGATCGATCGGGGTGGAGTCAGAATCCAGGCGGGGAACTTGCTTTACCATATGTCTACCCCTAATTGGTAGTGGTCCTGGTTAGGGGAACAGTCGGGATCCTGCAACCTTAGATGGAGTTTCGTTAATGTCCTTCCATACCAATCGTGAACCGATTGCCTCCGTTCAGGGGGTCATTACTCCTTTGTCAAAGGCCATGGTCCCTGCGTTGGACAGGGGGTTTTTATTTGCCGATGCGGTTTACGAAGTATTGAGGACCTATAAAGGCCGCCCATTTTTGGCCAAAGGGCATTATCGCCGTTTGGAGCGAAGCCTTGCAACCCTTCGAATCAAGGGTGTGGATGTGGAGGGGTTGAAAAAGCGTATTCAGGCAGTCCTCC
Source organism: Planctomycetia bacterium (assembly GCA_005808665.1). Classification (GTDB taxonomy): domain Bacteria; phylum Planctomycetota; class Planctomycetia; order Gemmatales; family Gemmataceae; genus SYLG01. Next base: position 17,659 of record SYLG01000028.1, read on the forward strand.
GTGATGGGGGCTTTGATGAGGCCCTGGTTTATATCCAAATCAGCAGAGGCGTTGCTCCAAGGACACATGGATTTCCGGAGGGAATAAAACCCTTTGAATTTTTCTATGTGGCCGATTATGTTGACTTGACCGCCCCATTACGGGAAACCGGAGTAACCGTTTCACTACAACCCGATAGGCGGTGGGGGAGGTGTGACACCAAAACCACCAACCTTTTGGGGAATGTCCTCGCCTATCAGGACGCCAGGGACCAGGGAGCGTATGAAGCAATCCTTTATAAAGAGGATGGCACGATCACGGAAATGACCCGTACCTCTTTTTTTGCAGTCAAGGATAATATCATTTGGACGCATCCTTCAGGACCCCGAATTTTGCCAAGCATTACCAAAGACCTTGTATTTGAAATTTGTGAAAAAATTGGCCAACCCATCCGGTCCCAGGCTATTCCCCTAAAAGACCTCATGGAGTTTGATGAAATGTTTATGGCAGGGACCACCTCTGAAATTATCCCCATTATTGGGGTAGATGGAAAACCGGTCGGAAAGGGCACAATTGGACCGGTAACCATGGCCCTACGAAATGGTTTCATGGACCATTTAAACCATTGGCTAGGTCATCCGGATGATGAGATTGAGGGAGACTTTTCCGACTGAAAAGGCATATCGGCATGTGAAACCATCAAGCCCAAGCCTGGCCTGTAACCTGGCCAGGCTTACCTAAAAGGTCAGGGCCTTTCCCAGGGAGGTGATTACCGAGGTTAACCATTTCGCAAATAGAGTCAACTTTTTTTCACCCTTTGGCAAAATCAAAAAACCGAATGAAATGCCTGGCACCCTGGAAGGGACATTTGCCTGCAATCCGAATTGTGAATGCGTCTCGATCATGTGTTGGGAAATCGTGGGCAAAAGGTGTTTGAATTTATTTTTTGTTTGGGGTAGGTGATTTCTTCAGGAATGGATTGGGTTTCAACTCCATTTTTTTGACGGATTGTAAATAGGCCAGTACCTTTTCTGCATCTTTGCCACCAACCTGGGCATGAAAATGCAGGGAAAACCCATGGGGTCCTTTGGCATCAATCAACAATGGTTGCAATGTCAAAAAGGACTTTACTGCTTCCAGTTGTCCCATCATGGCCGCACAAAATAGGTCCATTCGTGCTCCTTTGCCAAGGAGGTATTCCACAATGTCTTTACGACCCATGTGGGACGCTCCGCCCAAGCCCGATTCCCAATCCCCACCCCCCCAGTCGATGCTCGCATTTACCAGGCCGGGTTCCCTTTCAGCCAACTGTTTTACCATGGCTAAATCGCTATGGGCAAAAATTACAAAATCCTGGACAAGCTGCCGATTGATTTGAAGTTTTTTCCAAGAGGGTTTGAAACCAGGGGCGGGGTAGTTGCGTTCAAAGGGGCCTTCAGCCGGTCCTGCTATAACGGGAGGTGGATTGGGTTTCTCCTCTTGGGGATAAAGCTCGGCAACACTTCCCAAGACGATCCCTGCCGAAAGTGTGGTAAACGAACGCCTTTTGATCATTGTTGTCATAGTTTCTCCCATCAAATCCTTGGATCCAATAAAGCTTTCAAAACCATTTCTTCCTAATGATTCTAGCGTTAATTTGCATCGTCCGCGGCTAACCCACAAAAGGTGTTGGTAAAAGCAACTTGCCCGGAGGGAGTAAACCTGGGTACCCGCGGAAACCTCGCCTTGATTCCTTTTTCAACGGCGTTTAGGCTTATCCCAATTGGCAGGTGTTACCGCAGGGGCTATTGCGGCAAAGCTGTGCAAATGGTATGAGTACTTTTCGGAATTACCTTGGGGGAAAGGTGGTTTCGGCGGGTTAGCCATATTGGCAAATCCTTAGTCCGGCATGGAGGCTGGCCATGGTTTTTATTCATTCCCCTAAAAAATCATTTTTATGGATCTTTATTTGCATTGTTCCTGTTTTCATGGCATGTAAATCCTCCAATGCCCAAAATTCCCAACCCAATGCCGCAACCATTTCCCCAAGTCAACAACAAAAATTAACAAAGCTTTTGGCGGTTCATCGTGCCCTTTCCGAGGGTTTGGACCTCCTTCGTAAGGGGCGCCATGAAGAGGCGGTTACCCAGCTCGAAAAGGAATTACCCAATATCGAAGGCGACCGGGAATATTTGCGAACCCTTCAGGATGCCTATCAGGGGGCCATTCAGGACCTGGCCCGATCAGGACATGCTGTCGAAGCGGATGCCTATATCCGCCGCCTGAGTACGCTCCAGGCTCCCAACCAACAATATAGCCCTAACCCTTTGGGGCTGTCCAAGTCAGCCAATGCAGCCCCTATTCCAATCCGTTTGGATTCCCAACCCACCGATATCAACCCTTTAACACCGGTGAGCAAGGGGCCTCCGGCCATTGTGTCGGCAGTGCCTGTCCCAGGATTTGTAGGGACCAATAATTCTGTGGATGATCCTTTTTCTCCGGCAAATTTTGACAAACCCATTCAAAAAATACTTCCTGCCCTCCGGGATGCCGAAACCGCATTTCTCGCCGCCAAATATAACCAGGCGGCTGGACTTTATGATCGGGCCTATCGGCAAGGTGAAGCTTTGGAAGGTATCCAACAAGAACGATGGGGTTACTGCAAATTGGCGGCCTTGGTCGAATCCTTCAACAAAGGTCAAGTCCATGAAGCCATGATCATCGAAGCGGATCAAGCCGTCACCCTGTCTCCAAAGCTTTCCGGGGTGGCAGGGAAGGTTAAAAGTCAAGTTTTGGCTTCCCTTTCTCAAACCGGGCAACAGGCGGAGGCGGTTGAAAAAGTTGAAATCAAGCGGGTTCAAGGCAACGGCATTTGGCAAGCGGTAGAATCGTCCTGGTTTCGGGTGTTTCACCAAAACAACGAGGAAATTGCGGTTCAGGTTGCCCGCCAGGCAGACGCAGCCAAGGCAAGTGCCAGCCGCCGTTGGCTTGGAACCACTGGGGAGCATTGGCCTTTTCGGTGTGATATTTGGCTTTACCCAACCGGGGAAATGTATTCAAGGGCCACCGGGGTCGCCGGAAATTCGCCTGGGCATTCTACATTTCAAGCAGAAAGTACTCGGGTCCTTGGCCGCAAAATAGAACTCCGGATGGATCACCCAAACCTATTGGATGCGGTCTTGCCCCACGAGGTAACCCATGTGGTGTTGGCGGGTCAATTTGGCAAAAACTTCCTGCCAAGGTGGCTTGATGAGGGCATGGCGATTTTGGCAGAACCTCGTGAACGGATTCGGCGTCACACAGACCATATTCCCCGTTATGCCACAGAAGGTAGTCTTTTGAATTCGGGCCAATTGATCACCCTTTCGGATTATCCGGATGCAAGCAAGGTGGGGATTTTCTACGCACAAAGCGTTTCTCTGGTGGAATATCTGTGCAGCCTCAAAGGAACCCAGGCTTTCACGCTTTTTGTCAAGGATGCGGTGGGGGGGAATTGGGAAGCGGCTTTAAAACACCACTATTCCATAGACGGATTTGCAGGCTTGGATCGCCAATGGCGAGGGGACTGGGTAGCCCTTGGAAACCCCAAATAGGTGGTGGGGTCGCATTGTTCAGGAAAAATCCCAGCCAACCCAATGACCCGAATAAGGAGGAGACTACCTTTTTCGCAAATTGATTAGGCCTGGACCTACCCGATTGACCGAAATTGGGTTTTCAATATCGGGCAGTTTGGTATTTTTCAAAGGTATGAAAAAGCGGAAATCCCATCCTGAAACGAGGAAGAGGAGCGGGGCCACTCTGTTTTGCCTTTGCGGGCAATTCAGGTATTCGAAAAATAGTGTTCCCTACCGGATCCAATGGGGTCGCCATCAAGGAAAGGATCATTCAGGAATTTGGGATAACCTTACAACCGAATCCCTCGTTTTGGATCCCTGGCTTCCAATGCTTAATTCCCAATCAGCCAACCCATTTGGCTGGAAATGGCCATTCCTTAAGGCAAAGTCGTCCACCCCAAACCCAAATTAGTAATCGGGTTGGACCGGATCCCCGGTGGAAGGCAAAAAGGGGCCTTCCTCCTTTTTGATTTCCTTTTCCCTACGCCGTGAAAGGTGTTTTGCCGCAGCATCTTCGATGAGAGGGCTTAGGATGGTTGCTGCCCCGAAATAGACTGTTGCCGCCTCGGTAAATGCATCATCATGGTTAGACGGTTTGGGGCTCATCGGATCGAATAATCCAGGCAATTGGTTTTCCCAATGATGAGCCGGTTGATTGTTGTTCCAATGTTCTTCTTCGCAGCGCAAATGCTCCGTATCGGTAACCAAAAAGGGAAGTTGCAGGTTGGCAAGATGGCGGGCATTTTCCTGATCACTCATATTCGCCTCCCGTTTGATATCATTCTACCCGATAATCCAGGGTCGGGCATCCATTTCCTCTGGAATAAGGAGGATATTATCCGAAAAGGGCCCATCCACACCCATGGCCCACCGGGGTTTGCCGGTGGCGGGATCAAAAAAGGCGACCTTGTAGTCCAGTCCCCGAAATTGGTTCAGGATTCTTATGGTGCTGGATCCCATGGCATTCAGGGCCCTTTCCATAACCTCCATCATCAGGACTGGTCGATATTTTTCCAAGGTCCGTTGAGCCCCACCCAGAACCAACGCCTCCCCTCCTTCGACATCCAACTTGATTAGATCGATTCGGTCGGGATTTTCCTCGAAGACCAAATCATCCAAGCGTCGCATGGAAACCCCAACGGTAGCCAATGCGGCGATGGGGTAGGAAAAAAGGCCAAGCGTATTTTGCCCGGCATGGACGCTTTCGGCAATTTTGAGGATTGCAGTCCCGTTTTTGTTGCCCAGGGCCAAGGGAAAGAGAGTGAATGGAAAAGCTGCGTTGATAGTGGCATTGGCCTGAAGGACGGAAAATTCGCGTGGGGAGGGTTCAAAGGACCAAACTTTTCCATGGGGGCCCACTTTTGCGGCAAAGAGGACGCTATAGCACCCTTCATTGGCGCCTATATCCATCGCCGTCATTCCCGGTTTGAGGAAGGCATCTACAAAAGCCATCTCGTTTGGTTCCAAACAACCGGAAACAAACAATTGTTGGCTGACATCGTTGGATAAAACAACCCGCAAAAGGGTTTCATAATGCCAGGGAATATCTACTGGTAGAAATTGCCCCTGGTCCCGGAAATGCTCCCAAATGGCCCTTCGCTGAGGAATGTTCCATTGCGAATTCTCCCAATCCGCATTGAATCGCCAATGGGGATAAGGGATAAGGGGCCGAGCCCAGGCCATATTTTTGGCTTGGGCCAACCACTCAGAATCGGTTGTTGGAGGCACCCTATCTTCCCCCAGCCCATACCGATCGGCCCCCATCCACCGTAAGGGAGGCTCCGGTAATGAAGGAATTGTCGATGAGTGACCACACTGCTTGGGCGACATTTTCGGGTGACCCTTCGGTTTGGACGAGGGTGGCGGCGATAGCCTCGTTTTTGTCGAGTTTGGAAAGAGTATCGGGAAGCATGGCAGGCCCTGGTTCGACACAATTTACACGGACTTTGGGATTTTCCGTTCCCAATTCCACCGCAAGGGCACGAGTAAGGGTTGGGATTGCACCTTTGGAAGCAAAATAGGCCAAATATTGGCAATAGGGGCGAGAAATGGCCCAATCCCCCAAAAGTGTAATGGTCCCGCCTTCCGGTTGGGAAACCATCCGCTTTCCCGCTTCAATAACAGGAAGCAAAAGTCCAAGGGTGTTTGCCCGAAAATGCTCCTCAATGTCAGCGGCACGAGTTTCCCGCCAGGGTATCATCCGCCAAAGGCCCGCAGCATGAACCAGGGCGTCCAACCTGACGGAATGGGTATCAAGGGATTCAAACAGGGCCTTAACCTGACCCTCTGAGGCAAGATCTGCCTGGAACCAAACCGGGTTCGCCCCCAATGCTTTGAGTTCGGCATCCATTTCGGACCTTTCGTGGTGATCCGTCCGGAAGTGCATGAAGGTGCGGAATCCTTTTTGGGCCAGAAAGCGGGCCACGGAATAACCAATCCGTTTTCGCCCGGCACCGAGTATAAGTACCATGGGTTGCATATGGCCTCCGTTATCGTTTTAAACTATTGCTAGGGACTCTTGGACTTGGTTGAAAACGGTTTGCATCGAAAGGTCCAATGTCGGGGAGAGATTCGCAGGTTCATCGGGCACCGGGATCCTTAGGATATAGGCAAAGGAACAGGAGGGAAAAACTATGGATTGGAACCGGGATACCTTGATGGGGGCCGCAATTGGCGTAGTTTTACTCGTTTTCCTCAAAACGGTGGTCCTCCTGATATTCACCAAAGGATCGTTTAGCCGAATATTTGAAGCAAGGCGGGTTGCCCTTTCCATGTTGAAAGGGAAAAATTTTGTAGAAGCTGACAATACACCATCCTTCAACACCTCCGATTATGGCCCACAACTCCGGTTGCTTGGTTTGTTGCAAAGAGACGCCAAGCTGTTGGATTTTTTAATGGAGGATATCAGGGGTTTGGAGGATGCTTCGATTGCTGCGGCGGTCCGGGATATTCAGCCTAAGGCGAGGCAGGCCCTTGGAAAATATTTGACCGTTGCGCCTTGCGTGGACGAAATGGAGGGAACCCAATTGGAAATTCCAAAAGGGTACAACCCCTCCCAATACAGCATTACAGGGAATGTACCACCCCAGGCACCCTATAAAGGCGAAGTGCGCCATCGGGGTTGGAAAGCTATTTCCATAAACCTTCCTCCCTTGGCCAAAGGGGACAATGGGCTCACTTTGGCACCTGTTGAGGTGGAGGTTGCCTGATTTGGATCCGAAAAAATCGAGCCCATCGCGTTTTGTGGTTGGAATCGACCTAGGCACAACCAACACCGCCTTGGCTTTTGCAGACACAGAAGGGAACGAATCGCCTGGGGTTGAAGACCTGAAAATACCTCAGCTGCTTCAGCCTTGCCAGGTGGAAGCCCTTTCCGTTTTGCCTTCGTTTTTGTATCTACCATCCGATGGTGAGTTTCCGAGGGGAAGCTTGGACCTCTTATGGGCGCCAAACCGGCAAATGATTTTGGGGGACCTGGCTCGTCAACAGGGATTTAAGGTGCCTGGTAGGCAGGTGGTATCTGCCAAAAGTTGGCTTTCGCATCATTTGGTTGATCCGAGGGCCCCTATTCTCCCATGGAAGGCGCCGGCCGGGTCCAGGATGATTTCACCTTTGGAGGCTTGTACCCACTACCTTGGGGAGTTGGTTCATGCCTGGAATAATGTTCACCCTGATGAACCGTTGGGTTCCCAAGAAATTGTCCTTACGGTCCCGGCCAGTTTCGACCCGGCGGCCCGAGAATTGACTTTGGAGGCTGCCCACAAAGCCGGACTTGAAAAGGCCCAGTTATTTGAAGAACCACAAAGTGCTTTTTATTCCTGGATTCAAAGCAGGGGGGATTCCTGGCGTAAGGAAACCGAGGTTGGGGAGGTGGTTTTGGTTTGTGACATTGGAGGGGGAACCACTGACTTTTCCCTTATCCTGGTTGGGCAATCGGAAGGAAACCTTGACCTTCAACGACTGGCTGTCGGTGACCACATCCTTTTGGGTGGTGACAATATGGATTGGGCTTTGACCCATTTGGCTGCAAAGGACTTGGATGTACTGGGAAATAAGCTGGATTATGCCCAAACGCTCATGCTTTTAGCGGGTTGCCGCCAAGCAAAGGAGGCACTTCTGGGGGAGGTCCCTCCAGAATCAATTGAGGTTAGGGTATTGGGGCGAGGAAGTCGGCTAATGGCTGGAACCCTCAAGGTAGGCCTTGAACGGGAACATGTCAGCCAAACCATTCTCGAAGGCTTTTTTCCAATCATCCCGTTGGAAACCCCACTTCAAAGGGCTAAAAGTTTTGGCCTTGTGGAAATGGGATTGCCTTACGCACATGATCCTGCCATAACCAGGCACCTGGCACAATTCCTTCGTCGAAATGCTTCATTAATTGCCGAAAAGCTTTTGGAACTGGGGAAAACCGGAACCCTTCCTACCGCAATCCTTTTTAACGGGGGAATGTTAAAGGCCAATGCCGTTCGCCAGCGTCTTGTGGACCAAATGAATGTTTGGCGTCAGGCCCAATCCCTTAATCCGGTCAAAATATTAATCCAGGATGACCTGGATTTGGCAGTGGCCCGCGGTGCGGTGGTTCAGGGTCTTGCCAAAAGGGGAAAAGGAGTCAGGATTCGGGGGGGATCCGCACGGTCTTATTACCTCGGGGTGGAAATCCCGGCCCCGGCGGTTCCTGGTGCCCCTCCTCCCATAAAAGCACTTTGTGTGGTGCCTTTTGGCATGGAGGAGGGAACTTCGGTGGAAATCCCAGGGGTGGAACTGGGTCTATTGGTTGGTGAACGAGCCGATTTTCGGTTTTTTGGTTCAAACCGGCGCAGGGCAGACGACATCGGGGTTTGGCTTGATCCCCTCCCGGAGGATCTGGAAGAATTACCCCCCCTGGAAACAACCCTAACAGGGTCAACTGGGGAGGTAATTCCCGTCCGTCTAAAGTCGGTATTGACGGAATTGGGAACTTTGGAATTGTGGTGCCAATCCACGGATGTCGCCAAAAATTGGCGCCTGGAATTTCGGACTCGGGAAGGTGCATAAACCCCAACCTGGATGGCAAGATTATTTTTGCCAGGTTTGATTGGGGGTTTGTTTTTTTGCGGAAATAAGTAGTATTATCAGGGTGACTGGGGATGAACGGACATGGCAAAGAATCGGCAACCTGAATCCATGCAAACATTTGGAACAGTTGTGGCAATCGCCCTGGTTTACAGCTTTTGCTACCGAATCGTACCTGGATGGGTGATCCCCAATTTGGCCCCCATTGGGGCATTGGCGTTTTATTGTGGCTATGCCGGAAATCGTTGGGCTTTTGCCCTTATCCCGGTATGCCTGATGGGTTTGACCGATACGGTACTTTATTTCACCGTGGGCTATCCAGCGGTCCCTTCCGTTTATGTTTCCATGGTGGTTTATACACTTTTGGGTTTGGTTGGAGTAACCCTTTCATGGGGAAGCCGTGCCGGATTACTTCTGGCCGGATCGGTGTTCTTTTTTGTGGTTACAAACTTTGGCAATTGGTTGATAAGCAGGGTACCGTCCGAACAACTCGGAGGGGCTACCTATGCGGTGTTGCCTTCGGCAATCTATCCCTTTGAGATAAAATATGCGAATGATATTTGGGGGTTATTTGCGAACTATGGCATGGCACTAGGATTTTTGGGAAGGACCTTGGCGGGGGATTTAGGGTTTAGTGCTGTTTTGGTGTCATTAACTTTGGCCATTTCCGCACATCCTTATGGCAAACCGCTTTTGGTTCGTTCAAAAAACCAATCCTGAATCAGGTTTTAATCCAGATCAATAATCAACACACCCAACTCGGGTTTCTCAAAGACAACCCGCAATTGGGAACCGGCTGGAATCGGCCCGGATCGTGAAAAACAGAGGGTTGACCTCGGACCAGGCCCCCGTTGAATGTCGACAGAAACTTCGGGGGGGCAATCTACCCGGGTGACCCGGACCAATAGGTCCCCCGGTCGGGAAAGAACGACCCGGCATGTATTTTTTTCATTCCAAGCCAAACGGGATGGAGTCCTTTCCACCTTATTTGTGAAGGATTCCTCAATCAGAATGGGTATTTCGATCCTGGGCCTTGTCGCATCGGTAGTTTCCAGGATCAGGAATCCATGCCCTTTGGCTTGTGCTTCCTTGTTGATGACAATTATTTGAAGGCGGGGGTTTTGGGTTTCCGAGCCGACCAATTTAATTCCTGAAACCCCTTGAATGCTGGAGGTAACCTTTTGGATTTGGATAGGGGGAATCCGCATATCCTCGATTTGGATTTTGGTCTGTTGGATTCCTGAGCCACGAAAAGAGAGAATTGTCGGTTCAATTCGCAAATCGGCAACCAATTCCGCCTTGGCAAGTACGGTCAAGACCTCGGGTTGGGTAGGGTTCCCGTGGCTAATGGCTACCTTCCAGATTGTTTTACCACCTGGTTGGGATAGGGTGCGAATGGTGCCATGAATTCGCATGGATTCCCCGGGTCCAAGCAGTGTTTTTTCAACCAGAGGATTGACACAATGGCAACTTGCAGAAACATTCAAAATCTTTTGCAATTTTCCGGAGGTGTTGGTTATGGTCCAAATGGCCTCACCTGACCAGCCACGGCCAAGTTTACCCAAATCCAAAATCATCGGTTGGGCAACAAGAGTTTGGCCGTAACCCGGATTGGGAAATAGCAAAAGCAAAAGGAACAGGAACAGGAACAAAAATCCCAAACGACTCATTGGCGGCACCCCTTCCTTGGGTTTCGTTTTTTTCCATTGGGGGCATCATTAGGGCCTGAACGCAATAGGTATTTCTCCAGTGGGCTTGGTGCAAGCCCAAGGGTCCTACCTCTCCTATCTGGCCCAAAGGAAAGCCGCTTGGCTGAGGTGGTGGGGCAGGGCCTTTGGCAAAGGCATTGGCGGCGGGTGGACATGGTTCCTGATTTCTTGGAAATTCATAAGTGTAAACGCTTGGCGACCCCACGGGGGTGGTTCGTTGGCATGGGTGGTTTTTGGCGTAACCTTGAAATCGTGAACTTTGCCAAATTGGGGTTCCCCCCAAGGGACACTTCCTGAGAAAATCTGTTGTGAGGAACCTCTATGCGTTTGACCCTGAAAAAACTGCTCGATTACCGGGATGACCGGCTCTCACCGGTGGAAACCAGGGAATTGGGGAAAATCCTGGCGGAGAATGCCGAAGCGTGCAAATGGCTTGATCAGTTGGACAAGGCCCTTTGGGAAAGCCCCCCGATAGAGTCAGCTGGGACGGCAGAACCCATTGCGACAATTGCGCGTTATTTGGACAATCGGCTCGATTCGGCCGCCGAGTCCGAATTGGAAAAACGAGCCCTTCTTAACCCGGCCTTATTATTGGAAATCGCCCGGTGTCATCAATTGGTTTTCACCCCCCAACCCAAGGTTCGGCGAGTAAATCCGGATGGTGTGGAAAATTCCGATGGATCACTTTTGGAATGGTCCGAAGGTCAATTGGACCTTGAGGATTTAACTCTGGATAACCTTGCAGCTTTATCCGAAGAAAAACCCGAAAGGATTATCCCAGACTATGAAAACCCGTTAGAAATTCTGGGTGAACATTTTCAGGCAAAAACCGAAGTTCCAAAGACCCTTTCCCCAGAGGACGGGGATGCGATTGGAGCGATTTGGCGTTTGGCATTGATCGGGTTTTGTTTTGTTGGATTGTCGGGTTTGATGGGGAATTGGAATGGGCCAGAGGGAAAAGCAAACGCCACCCTGGCATTCGAAAACTCCATGGAAGCAATGGGAACGAAAAAGACCAAAAACCAATTGGATATCGAAAAGGGCGTTGGATTGAACCCAATAGTTTCCCTGAATTTGGACCAAAACAGGGTCAATTTTCCTAACCAGGCAAATCGTGATTTGGCCCAAAAAATGTTTCCTCAAACTTTTGAAAAAGAAAAGGAGACAACTCCTTCCACGGTCCTAGGAGCCAAGGGAAGTCCCTTTCCAAGTCCTCCTGCCAAGGTTGAAAAACAAGCTGGACAGGTAACAATTCTTGGCCTCGAGGGAACCATTCTTGATGGCCATCCTGGTTTGGTTTGGACCAAGGGCCAATACCATGAAAGGCGTTTGCCCGGGGATTCTGTTTCCTGGGGTCGGGACATATTCATTCCCCCTGGTTTCGTAGCTGGTTTGGATCCCAAAACCGGGTGTAAAGTTTTTGGCATTGGGCTGTGCCCTACCACTTCGGGTGCCGAAAAACCGTTAGGTACCAAACTCAGATTTGAACCAGGCCCAATGCCGGATAAACCGGTCCTTCACCTTGAGGAAGGGCAGGTGGAAATCCATTTCGATTTTGTGCCAGAAACCCGAAAACAACCCGGTGGCTACCTTCTCCATCTCAATGGACAATTGGTTTCGTTAAATCCTGGAGCCAAATCAAAGGTCGTAGTCGAGGTGATGCCCAGACCCGCAAACAGCAAACGACCGGATTGGGAAATTCACATCCTGGAAGGTATGGTGGAATTTCAGGCCGCAGATGGCCAATCCGCTGTGAATATGTTTGCGACCCCAGGGGTTTGTGTTGCCAGACACAGTTTTTCAGGGGGTATATCCCTGGAAAAACGGGGAACAACACCAGCTGGATTTGGGGTTTTGTGGTGGAAATCCCTACCACGAAGTAAGGAATTTGCTGCCGCAGCAGGTGAAATCCTATCCTTCTCGGGGACCAATTGGAATTCTCCAAAAAAAATCCAGGGCATCCTGAGCCAACCCTCCGGAAATTTGGCAAGAAAGGTTTTGTGTGTTCAATTAGTTTGTTGGTTAGGGGCCCCCGAATTGGCCATTCAGCAGGTGGGCGATCCTCGGGCCTCCATGAAGGAGTTGCGTGCAGCAGCTTTGGCCGGATTGGCGCAAACTTCCCGACGGGATCCCAATTCCTGGAGCCGGTTATTTGATCCTTCTGCTAAAGGGAGTCTTTTGCCGGCTGATTTGGAATCGTTTGGGGAAACGATGGTTTTTCGACAGCTTGTGGAATCTTTGGGGCGTGGCGAATCCTTGCCGGCATTTGTCAATCATTCGCTCCTCCTTTTGGCCGAGGGCAAAAGTCTTTGGGTCCGAGAGGTTGCCTATGGTTACCTATTGGAAGCCATCCGACCTGCCCTTGGACCCCGTTTTGACCCGGCAGGCACGGATAAAGCACGACAGGGTAGTCAGGTTTTATGGGCCCGACTTTTCGCAAATGCAGGTTAAATAACACTTAATCGGGACAACCAGATTGCTAAGTTCCCCCCTGTAGTCGTAAAAAAACGAGTATACCATCGTACCTGATTTCTTTGTTTTGAAGGGACGGAATCATTGAACGCAATCCTTTTAGACCAAACCGGTCCTGCTGAAAACCTGAGGTTGGGAAAATCAAATCCGGTTCCTGTCGGCCCAGCGGAAGTCCGGGTGAAAATCAAGGTTGCCTCTTTGAATCCGATAGACATTTACATCCGTGCCGGGACGATTCCAATGGCTCTTCCCAAGCCGTTTACTCCGGGCTGCGATTTTGCAGGTGTGGTTGAGGAGGTGGGATCCCAGGTTGTGGGTTTTCGCCCGGGACAACGCATTTGGGGCTCCAACCAGGGCCTTTTGGGTCGCCAGGGAACACTCCGGGAACAAGCAAACATTGCTGCCCATTTTGCATACCACGCACCGGATGGAGTGGACGATGAAACCTTGGCGGGGACGGCCCTGACCGGAATCACCGCCCACTTGGCTCTTTTCGCCAATGCACAAATCCAGGAGGGCGAAACGGTTGTAATCCAGGGGGGTACCGGGGGCGTGGGAAGTCTTGCCATTCAAATGGCGAGGGCCGCGGGAGCCAGGGTGATTACCACGGTTCGTAACGAGGAAAAAGCACAACTTGCCCTGTCGTTGGGAGCGGAAAAAGCGGTCCATTTTGGTGGAAACATATTTGAAGAAATCCGTGCCCATTCCGAGGGCAAAGGGGTTGACGCCTGGATTGAAACCCAAAGGGAGCCCGATTTCATGAATATTGTACCCACCATGGCTCCGCGTGGACGAATTGTTGTTCTTGCCGGCCGCACTGCCCAACCTCTTTTTCCCGTGGGGCCTTTCTATGTCAAAGGCTTGACCCTGAAGGGATTTGCCATGTTCAATGCCACCCCCGCTGAGCAGGCCACATGTGCCGGGGATATCACCAAATGGCTTGAAAACGGTACCATCAAGTGTCCGGTGGGCAAAATATTTCCCCTGGAGGAAACCGTCCATGCCCATAAATTTCTTGAAGAGAACACCTTGGGTTTTGCCGGGAATTTGACCGGGAAAGTCTTGATTCGGGTGAGTGGATAAGGATGCCAACCGATCCAACCATTTGCCTGAAGGGAACATCCGGTTCTGCCACCAATCACTCTTATGAGCTGGTTGGGTCGGGCCGGATTGGGAGGATGGAATCTCTGGATGTGGTCGTGGATGACAATTCCGTAAGTCGTCAACATGCCGAATTACGGGTGACGGATTTGGGTTGGAGACTGGTGGACCTTGGAAGTACAAACGGGACCTACCTGAATGGCCACAAATTGGGCTTGGGCCAATGGCCGGTCCGCCTCCGGGACCTGATCAAATGTGGGGATGTACAGTTCCGGGTTGAATCCATGACACATCCCAACACCCCTTTTGGAGAGGTGGATGCCGGGACGGACATCATCAAGGTGGACTCGATTCAATGTCAACCATGGGATGGATCGCTAAGTGTGGTTGTCGGCCAGATGACGGATTCCCCGGAAATCCAAAAACGCTTGATTGCCTTGCTTCGGGCTGGATCTCACCTCAGTCAATTGAGCAATGAAGCCGACCTTTTAAAAAATATTTTGGAGGATGCGGTGGGTACCTTGAATGCCCAAAGGGGGGCAATCGTTTTGGCAGAGGGAAATCCATCCAAGCTGAAAATCCGTGGGCTTTGCGAGGGCAGGCGTAATGCCACCCAACGCCTATCTCCCCCTGGTCCGGCCTACAGCCAAAGCCTTGCCAGGCGCTGTTTTGATTCCGGGGAATCCATTCTTTGCCGCAAAGTAGAGGACGAGCCCATACTTTCAGGTTCACAAAGCATTGCTGATGGCAAAATGACTTCAATCCTTTGCGTTTTACTTCGCACGCCCAGGACAAGGCTTGGGATTTTACATTTGGACCGTGGTCCTGGTCAAAAGCCATTTTCCAACGATGACCACAAATTGGCGGATGCCCTGGCGGCCCAGGTTTCCATTGGAATTGAGGCGGCCCAATTGCTCAAGCAGCAAAGAACCCGCTTTTTGGAAGTGATTCAAACGCTTGCCCAAATCATCGAGGTCAGGGACGACTATACAGGGGGCCATACAAGGCGGGTTACCCGATATGCTGAAATATTGGGAAAAGCACTTGAACTTTCCCAAGACGAAATGGACCTTATTTGTCTTGGAACTCCGTTGCACGACATTGGAAAAATTGGCGTGGACGATGCCATTTTGAGAAAACCAGATCTTTTAACACATGGTGAATTGGCCAAAATGCGTGCCCATACCACGATCGGTGCCCAGATTCTTGGTACGATTCCTGATTTGGTAACCGTTACCCCTATTGTCCGAAACCACCATGAAAGGTTTGACGGAAAAGGCTATCCCGATGGTTTGGCCGGGGAAGCCATTCCCAAACTGGCTCGTGTGGTTGCCATTGCGGATGCTTTTGATGCCATGACCACGGATCGCCCTTATCGTCCTGCCATGACTCCCGAATTGGCATTCACGGAAGTTTTACACCTTTCCGGGTCGCAATTTGATCCCGGAATGGCCAAAGTATTTATTCAAATTCGGGATAAAATTGAGTTGGAGTGGGCATTCCAGCATGGAAAATAAGGATCCGATTGATAAAGTTTCCAACCTGGTGCACCTTCCAAACTCCTCAATCAACGCAACCAGAACTATGGAACCCTATGCATGGATGCTGGCGGGAAGTTTCGCCTTTACCTGGATGGGAATTTGGACTTTTTTATTGGCACAAGAGGCTAAAAATGGCGAAATGGCCGGCGATTGGCGAGTCATTGCTTTTTTTCGCAGTTTTGTGGCTTTCCTGGGGGCGTGGCTGATTTGCAGGATCCGACGCACCAGCCTGATCCTGTTTCGTCCTACCATGATTTGGGTGCGAAGTTTGGCCGGGAGTTTAAGCCTGATTTGTACATTTTTTGCCCTTACTCGCCTTACGACACCGGAGGTACTTACATTTACCAACACCTATCCACTTTGGATTGGCCTTTGTGCCGGTTGGGTTTTGAACGAATGGCCTGGTTGGGGAACTCTTATCGCCGCAGGGGTCGGGGTGGCAGGTGTGGCCTTTGTGCAACAGCCCCACGGAAATTCGAATCCTTTGGCAGTTTTGGCTGCCCTTGGTGCTTCGGGTTTTACCGCCATCGCAATGATGGGGCTCAACCGGCTTAAAGGGCTTGATAACTGGGCCATTGTTACCCATTTCTCCGCCGTTGCCTTGTGTTCCTGTTTATTGGCCCTTATCCCTGATCACGACTGGATGATCCGCCTTGGGGAAACGCTAACCACCAAACAAGGATTTCTCCTTTTTGGAGTTGGAATATCCGCACTCCTTGGTCAATTCTGCCTTACCCAGGCATTTACCAATGGCATAGCTGCCAGGGTATCCATTGTGGGCCTAAGCCAAATTCCGTTGGGATTATTGATCGATACGATGTTATTTGACCGGGTTTTGAACTGGTCAAGTGTGGTGGGAATGATTATGGTTTTACTTCCAACAGCGTGGGTGATGAGTCAAAGAAAATCGTCAAAATAATTGATTAAAGGTAGTTAGGGATCAATGGGCTTTAATTTTGTATATCCCAACACGAAATACCTATGGGACCGGGTTGGCTGGGGCGGGGTTATCATCTTCAACGGAGCTTCCGCGAATTACCAATAGGCCTTTATCAATAGCCAAGCTCTTTAACAAAAAGGTCGGCCTGGGACGATCCGCTTGAAAACGAAGGATGGCCACCGGGCAACCTTGGTGACGAAACCAACTCACATCCATTCCATTCAAGGTTGCACTTTCCGAGATTCGTTCCAATATGGCTTGGGGATGAATGGGAATCGCCCCGGCTTTGGCGGAAACAATACGAATGGCAACGGTGTTGGCCTCACCTTGGGCCAACCATAATTGAGCCTCCATATGAATCACCGGATCAAAGGGACCAATGCGATGGCGAAAGCCAACCGAAAGCTTGTCGCCTTCCATGGCAAAGCGCATTCCTTTGAGTTTTTCATTCCAATCGGAATTATCCAAACCCAGCTGAACACTACCCTCGGATAAGTAGGCATTGATTTGATTTTGATGAAAACGGGCGAACCATTCCTTTTCACCGCCGGTGACCGCATTAATCAGTTCGCCAAACTCGCTAACAAATTCTTGGGCTAGTGTATCTTGTTTAGCTGCCTTGGTTTGCGTTAATTCAAGGTAAAAGGAAGGGGTATGATTGAGGGCGATAGTGGTGCCTGTCACGGTTCCGGCAAGAATCAAGATTACCACAGAAAGGCTTGCTATTGTTGTCCACCTTATCATTCCCTCGCCCTCCCAATCTGAATGAAAAATAGCCCAGACAGGCGATTCAAAACAAGGCAGAAGGTCATTAGAACCATTCAAAAATGTTAATTTGAGACAAATGCATGGTCTGCGATGAGATTCGAGGTTGGTTGGTAACGATTTTTTCAAGCACGCGGATAATTCAGCCGATTTGCATTGTGTGGGATCTCCGATTTGCAAGGGTTGACCCAGAAGAGCGGTTTTCCTTTTTGCAGGGTGTACCCCAAGTGGGTTGTGTCAAGGGGTGAATCATGACTAGGTGGGCGAAGTCATTGGGCGGGTTGGCCATTTGGGCTGCCTGTGTTTTAGGTGCTCAAGCGCAATTCCCCGGGGATGGTGGTTTGGGTGGTATGCCTGAACCTCTTGGTGTGCCTTTGGGTGGGGAATTGATTCCTGGACCGGTTTCGCCTCTCAATGCTCCTCCGGGACCGGGTGACATTTTTAGCTTACCAGCATCAAGCCCTTCGGCTTTTATGGATGATCCGAGGCCCTTGGAAACGGCAGTATTCATTCATGTTGGGGCTATGGCGTTGGCACGCTTTGGGCCTGCCGGGCCGGTTGTGGCAACCAGTTCCGGAACATCGATGAGTTATGGGACGGTAATACCCCAAATGGATTGGGGTGGTCGAGGCACGCTTGGGATTCTCCATGAAAATCATGCTTGGGAATTAACAGGGTTTTATGTTCCAAA
The DNA here is from genome assembly GCA_005808665.1 of Planctomycetia bacterium. Taxonomy (GTDB): domain Bacteria; phylum Planctomycetota; class Planctomycetia; order Gemmatales; family Gemmataceae; genus SYLG01. The sequence continues at coordinate 35,502 of SYLG01000028.1, forward strand.
CCAAAGCTCCAGTGCCAACACAAGTAATCCGGCGGGAATGACCATCCCCTTTGGTGCCATTCCTCCGGAAATGGCAGCGGCTGGGCTGACCAACACAGCCACCGGGGTGATCCAGAGTTATTCGACTTCCTTTGGGAATATCGAGCTGAACTATCGGACCACAAATCTGAGTATTTTTAATTTCGAGGGTATCATTGGGCTACGCTATTCGGATATTCAAGAGTCGGCAATTACAAATTATATAGGATCGACACCCTCCAATGGAAGCTCTTACGTGGCCACGACCTACAACCGGATGGTATTGCCTCAAATTGGAATTGAACACAACCTTCAACCTTGGCATGGCATCAGCATGGGTTCGCAATACAAGGTTGCACTCGGTCCGAACTTTACGGAAAGCCAACTTAGCCTTACCCAATCCACCGGGTTGAATCAATTTTCAAATAGTGCGACCAACACGGTTTTTGGACAGGTTTATGAAATCAACCTTTTTGCCAACCTCTTTATTTTGGAGAGGTTCCGATTTCGGTTGGGAATGGATATGATCTGGGCCAATGGGATAGCCACCCCTGGAAATATCTTCACCTACGACATTGCCAACCCTGCCATAAGTAACAGGACTGGTTCCGGGTTTTATTGGGGACCAAACTTTGAATTCCAATTCCTTTTCTAAGAGCCAAGCTTGAGACCAAAGGAAAATGACCGGGGGGTAAGCCTTCGGTCTTTTTTCTATTATTGGAACAAAATCGTTAATAATTGTCAGGCTGGGATTTCCACAGCACGGCGTATTTCGACCATCCCTGGCGCTCCCAGGGCAAAATCGAATTTGGTGTCCGGGCTTGCGGCAGCACCGAAACGGCCATCGGGCGCCAAAGCAATAAAGGCTGCCCGCACAGCGTGTTTACCTCGCCTTGTGGCGACCTTATGAAGTCTCCTTACCGCCTCCTCGCAGGCATCCTGGGGCGATAGACCCCGCCGCATTGATTCCACAATGCGAAAGCTTCCACAGATCCGGAGAATTTCCTCGCCAACTCCTGTCGCCCCGGCCGCCCCGGCTTCATCATCCACATACAAACCCGATCCAATAATCGGAGAGTCGCCCACACGGCCATGGAGTTTGTGAGCCAATCCCGAGGTGGAACAACAGCCACCAAGGGTTTTATTGTTTCCACGAACGAGTACTGTGACGGTGTCGTGGTTATCCACGCCACCTGGGACCGCCTGGGGCAGGGTAGGTTTGGGCCGTGTCGCATACCATTCTTTAACGCTTGCATCTGTGGAAAGTTGTTCCAAACGGAAACCGTTCTGTTGGGCAAAGTCTCTTGCTCCTTCTCCGACAAGGATGACATGGGGTGTTTTGCGGGCGACCAAAAGGGCCAATCGTGCAGGGTGGCGAATGTTTTCTATCCCTGCCACGGATCCACAATCCAAGGATTTCCCATCCATTACCGAGGCGTCCAGGGTAACCACGCCCAAGGAATCGGCCAACCCTGCAAAGCCTACGGAGTGTACAGTGGGGTCATCCTCGACCGTCTGGGCACCGTCCACCGCAGCATCAAGTGGACCTTTCCCCAGGAGCAGGGATTTCAGTGCTGATTGAACAGCCGTTTTTCCAAAAGGCCAGGTGGCAATAACCGAGGCTGTAATGATTTGCATGATAGAACTCCCAGGTAACAAATGAGGGCGAGCTGGCAGCTGCCAAAATCTTTGGGCAAGGAAAACCCTATTTTCACGGGGTTTTTGATGAGATAGAGGCTACTTACCTTGATAATTAAGGGGTTTTTGGGCATCCACCAAGAAAATAATCCGAAAAACAGCGAGATTTTACGCTTCCCATCGTTGACATACCCAAGTCAAACACTTAGGGTTTACACAAGTGGGGGTTTGAATTCCCCTTCATTTCCGCTTGGCAGGCTGCCATTTCAAGCATCATGTCAGGCCAATTTTCCAGAGGTATACCCAATGTCCAAGGCATTGACCAAGTCTGCGGTTGTGAAAAGCATCGGAGACACCACCACCAAAAGTAACAAGGAAGTCATTGCGTTCCTTGATGCCCTCACCGAATTGGTGAAGGAACAACTGGGCAAAAAAGGCCCCGGGGTTTTCCAAATTCCAGGCCTTATCAAGCTGACCCTGGTTAAGAAACCGGCCACCAAGGCACGCAAGGGAATCAATCCTTTTACCAAACAGGAGCAAACCTTCAAAGCCAAACCCGCTTCCAATGTGGTAAAGGCAAAGGCACTTAAAGCATTCAAGGAAAGCATCAAGGCCTAGTTCCTTTTCCCCATTTGGCTAACCGCCATGGGGTTATTTGGGGTTGGGTTTGGTCCGGATTTTTAAGGTCGGGGTTCACCTGATCGCAACTTTCTGCCATAATAAAAGGGTCTGTTACCTCAATGGTTGACGGACCCTTTTTTCATGGATGAGCATTTGACCCCTGGCGCAGCAAACTCTGAAACCATTCAACCATTTTCCATCGAGGAAAGGGTAGGTCGTTTGGAGGATCAGGTCTGGGAACTTCGAAGCAAAATCAACAAACTATCCTACCCTTCCAAAACATCTCATTATCCATCCCCATTGATCAGGCCAACGGGATTTGCTCCCGTTATGCTTTTTCTTGCCAAAGTGGGAGGGTGGTTAGGAATCTGGATCATGGCTTTGTTACGCCCTTTCCGTTCATGGAGTTGGCTTAGGAGGGGCCTGGTCCTGGTATTAGGTGGAGCCATCCTGTTGTCGAACTGGTGGTTGCCCCTTTCGGGCATTTGGTTTTTGGGCAATCTATTGGAACGATTGGTGATTTTGCTCCTTGCCGGGGTATGGTGGTTTCTCATTATGGGTGGCAAAATTTCCCCGCCATGGAACAACCCAATCCAACAAAAAGGTAGCCGGTTTTTCAGATGGTTCAGTTCGCGGGCCTCCTAGCGGTTTTGCCTTTTCCAAAAATCCTTGACGGGAAATGATTATGATCCGACTTGGCGTCAATATCGACCATGTGGCAACCTTGAGACAGGCAAGGATGGGATTGGAGCCCGACCCGGTCGCAGCGGCCGTGGAAGCGGTTTTGGGTGGGGCTGATGGCATTACTGTTCACCTTCGTGAGGATCGTCGCCACATTCAGGAACGGGATGTCCGCATTTTGCGACAGGTGGTCCCTTGCAGACTAAACCTCGAGATGGCAGTGGCTCGTGATATTATTGCTTTCGCCTGTGAAATCCTGCCGGAGGAAGCCACGCTTGTTCCCGAAAAACGGGAGGAACTGACCACCGAAGGAGGTCTGGATGTTTTGACCCATTTCGCGGGGATAGAGGAATGCATGGGCCAACTCAAGGATCGGGGAATTCTGGTTTCGCTATTCATCGACCCTGATCCCCGGCAAATTGAAGCGGCCCATCGTTTGGGAAGTTTTGCAGTCGAATTTCAAACCGCATCGTATTCCGAAGCCAAAACCACAAGGGCCAGGTCCGACTGTTTGCAGCGATTGGTGGACTCCTCGCGATTGGCAGCAAACCATGGCATTCATGTCCATATGGGGCATGGACTCAACTATCAAAATGTGTTTCCGATCGCAGCCATTCCCCAAGTCGAGGAATTAAACATCGGCCACAGTATTGTAAGCAGATCGATTTTGGTTGGTATGAGGCAAGCGGTCCTCGGCATGAAGGGGGCTATTTCCCAAGGGCGAAATCTGGCCTCCCTACGCCACAACTGATTCTTCCCCTTGGGGTTGGTGTTCTTGGGTTTTCGCACTTTTGTCTTCAGCATATTCGGGTAAAAAAAGCGATTGCACCAAAAGCATTCCCGCCCCAGTAACCAGCCAACAATCGGCCAGGTTAAATACAGGCCAATCAAACCAATGGTTCCAATGGAGGAAATCCCGGACTCCTCCAAATACAATCCGGTCGTGAAAATTTCCAAGGGTTCCCCCCAGGATCAAACCCAGTGCTGTCGTGAGCCATATTTGGCGGATGCCTTTGCCAAAAATGGTCCAGGCAATGACTGCCACAGCGGCGGTTAAACTAACCAGGGCAAAGGTGCCATTGGCCAGATTTTTGTGTTGGCCACCCATGCCAAACAAAGCACCGCGATTGACCCTTGGGACCAGGACCCCATCCAAAAACTCAAATTGGGCAACCAGTTGAAAACCGGTTTCCGGAGTTGCTTCCCAAAGCCTGAAATACCCGGGGGTTTTGGGATCTCCAAGCCATGAAAAAACCTGATGTTTCGACCAAAGGTCAAGGATCAACCCTAACAAAGCCAAGGTCCAGAAAAGGGTTCGGTAAGTCCGGATTCCCGATGTCGACATTCCTTGCCTCCGCATTCAACCAACCCAACCAGCCAACAACAGGCCATGGCAAGGTTTGAGGATAGCCCAATGTCACTTCCCGGGCAAAGGGCATTCTGGAAACGGGGCTAGCCTCGGTACAAGGCTTCGATCGGTTGTCCCTGCATAAGGTTTAGTCCACGCCCTAATGGATCAAGGATGGTGGTTTCCGTTCCCAGGCCAAGTGCGTGATAAATGGTGGTGCCCAGGTCCATGGGTGAGTAAGCTTGGCTAACCGGGTAGCCGCCTTTGGAATCTGATTTGCCAATCACTTGCCCGGTTTTTATACCCGCTCCAGCCAATAGCCCCGAATAGCAGGACGGCCAGTGGTCACGCCCGGGGGTTTGATCGGGGGATAACCTTGAAATTTTTGGCGTACGACCAAACTCGCCGACCACCACAATCAAAGTAGTATCCAGCAACCCGGTGGCGGCCAAGTCTTCCTCAAGGGCGGTAATGCCTTGTTCCGTCCAAGGGAGAAGTTGATTTTTCAATCGGCCCCAATTGTCTGAGTGGGTATCCCAAGTTTGGACTATCCCCATGTTCGCCTGAACGATTGGCACGCCTGCCTGTAGCAACCTTCGGGCCAACAGAATGGACTGGCCGAACAGATTCCTTCCAAACCTTTCCCGGTTGCGGTCCGGTTCAAGGTCCAGGCGAAAAGCCTGCGAGACTTTGCCTGACAACAGGAGGTCAAAAGCGGCTGTTTGATTAACCTTCAGGTCTGAATGTTGGTCGATTTTCCCTAGTAAGTTTCGTCGGCTTTCCATGCGTGAAACATCAAAGCCCGGTCCCATGGATAGACTTTCCATTCGAAAGTTAGGGCTATTGGGATCTTGGGTTACAAAAAGGGGATCATAGTGCGGGCCAAGGATACCCGCATGTTGGCCAGGCCAGGTGAGCGGTCCCTCGATCAAGGGATGAGGCAAGGTTACCCCGGAAGGAATACCATCCTTTCGAGAACGAATTTGAGCCAAAGCCGCACCAAAGCAAGGCCAATCCCGCCGGGAGAGGACATTATCCAAATCGGATGGGCGTTGATTGGGCATGGGCTGGCCGGTGAGCAAGCGATGCGTCCCGGGAAGGTGCCCCCCTTCCCCGTGAGAAAAACTTCGCACAAGGGCCCACCGATCCAAAGTGTTAGCCAATTTGGGTAAATGTTCACAAAGTGCCACTCCCGGATGTCTTGTGGAAATGGTTTTGAATTCCCCACGAATCTCAACGGGAGCCAACGGCTTGGGGTCGAGGCTGTCAATATGGCTTAAGCCACCCGTGAGGTTGATTAATACGACCGATTTGGCCTGACCAAAGCCTTGGGTTAATCCATTAGAATTGGCCCTTAAAAACGAACTTAAACCCAAACCCAAGAGGGTGGAACCACCCGCTTGGACAAAGCTCCTTCGAGACCAGGGGGGAAGGGGAATGTTTTTCATAAGGCGACTCAGGAAACGAATCTGGGGGGCAGGCTAAGGGTATTCTAACCCCAAAAGGGGACTGAAACCAGCGCAAAGGAAGATCGGCCCTAAAGATTATTCTTCTTAAAATGTCGACCGAAACAACGGAATCCTAATGGTATCCCAAATTCCACATGAAGAAGGAAACCATCCGTGAACCATTCTCCAATGGAAAGCAAACAACATTTTTCAAACAAATGGCGGATTCCCTCCTGTTATTGGTCGTTTTAGGGAAAAACCCACTCCTTGGATTATCGATTCGTCGTTTGGGGGAAGAGCATTCCCAAACTATTTTCATTGAGGATTTACCTTCATCAGCCAGGAAGGCATGGGGCGAAAGGGAGGGACCACGACATAACTCTTGATACAATCTCCAAAGGTCAAAAATCCCTCAATGGGTGCCCCTATGAATCTCGTCAAAATCCTAATGTGCATTCTTGGCTTGTCATTGATTCCTGGTTTTTATGTTGGCCGCAAATGGGGAAATAAAGCTGGAACATTTGTATTTGCATTGGTTGCAATGGCTGGGGGTGGATTATGGTGGC
>SYLG01000167.1 GCA_005808665.1 Planctomycetia bacterium
AACTCAGGAAGGAAACCGAGGCATGGTACATCCACACAAATGCCAAAACCCGTAGGGTCGATTGGCAAATGTCCATTGGAGATGCCAGAATTAAACTAAAGTCCGTTTATCCTGTATTTATTGAGTGACAAAGCACTAGTACAATGATCAAAGGCTTGGTCCCCGATGGTGGTAAGGTTGTTTCCCAATGTGATGCTGGTCAGGCCGCCGCAATGAATAAAAGCCTGTATCCCGAGGGTGGTGAGGCTGTCTGGCAATGTGATAATGGTCAGGCCGACGCAATTATTAAACGCCCCGTCCCCGATGGTGATGAGGGTATCGGGCAGGTTGATGGCGGTTAGGCCGACGCACCCCCAAAACGCTTGCGTCCCGAGAGAGATGAGGCTGTTTCCCAAGGTTATGCCGACCAGGCCTTGGCAATCAGAAAAAGCCCAACCCCCTATAGAGGTGAGGCTGTTGGGTAGGGTAATGCTGGTCAGGCCTGTGCAAGTATCAAATGCGCCTAAACCAATGGTGGTGACCGTTGTAGGAAGGGTGGGACAATCCCCCTGTTTGCCTGGGGGGTAATAAACCAGCGTGGTTTGGGCTTTGTTGTACAAGATTCCTGAGTTGCAACTGTAAGTTTGGTTTCCCGCACCCACCTCAAACCTAGTCAGGCTACTGCAGAAAAAAAACGCATAGTCTCCAACGGTAGTGAGCCCATCGGGTAGGGGGATGCTGGTCAACCCTGTGCAATTTTGAAATGCACCGCCGTCAATGGAGGTGAGTCTTTCGGGCAAATTGATAGTGGTCAGGTTGATGCATATTTGAAAAGCACGAAACCCGATGGAGGTTAGGCTGTTTCCAAAGATGATGCTGGTCAGGCCACCGCAATTGGAAAACGCATATCTCCCAATGCTGGTAAGGCTGTCGGGCAGAGTAATCATGGTCAGGTTGTGGTTACTAATAAACGAAGAGTCACCGATTGCGATGACCGGCAAACCGCCTAGGGTCCCTGGAACCGTAATGGTTCCTCCAGGCCCCGTGTAACCGGATATGGTTGCATTGCCATTGCTAATGGTGTAATTATACCCCCCCTCGCTAGGCAGGAGGACACGGGATTCCTCCCAAGCCTGTTTGGTGGCCTCTAGAACCTGGGATACTTTCCCCGAACTATATTCCAAAACCAGGTTGCCACCGGCCCCTGTAGGGTCATTGCTTGCCGCAACATCCGCACCGGTCAACCTGGCCAACGAATCGATCCAGCCCTTTCCGGCGGCAGTCTCGGCAACCGAGCAACCGTAAAGGAGAATGTCAGCTTCCTTAGTGAAATGGTCTTTCCATTGGGCAATTTCATCAGCCTTGGCCGTGAGCGTTTGGGTATCAATGATCTGGTTACCCAGGTGAACCGTCCCGGGGGAACCGTGGGTGATTAGCCGGATGGTTGCGATATCCTGTTGTTCCAGAATGGTTGATGAAATCTGGTCAAAAAGATCTTTTTGGTGGTTTAAAAGGACGATTTTGGATCCTGTTAATTCCTCATAGGGAACCCTTCCCAAAAGGCTTTCATCCAGAAAGACAATACTCTGGTCCGACCGATTTTCCACCAGGGAATCCCAGGAATCGGGACCATTGGGGTACCGAATAACCAAGGGAGAGGGGTTGAGTCTTCGTTCCAATAATTCCAACCGGGGGATTTGGCGTGCCATAAAAACCTGTTGGGAAAAAGGATTGGGAGATGGTCTGCCTGAACGGCATTTTAACCCGATGGATCATTTGTTGTAAGCTTTGGAATCGTAAAATCCATGGATTTATTCATTTTGTCCCATTAAAAACACAGGGATTTATCAGGGAACCGGTTTCTGGATATAAATGGCGCAATGTTACTTTTTGGAAAAACTGTCTAGAAGGAGTCGTTTGTTGCAGATGGTTTATCCCTTTTGCCCCTTTCTTTCAGGGGAAGTCCCTTGGAGCCTTGAAAAAATGGATGCAATGGAATGGATCCAGGTTGAAATCCCAATTCCCAGGTATTGTTTCTGATATTTTGTTGGAACCGGGTGGAGCCGTCTGGGGTAACCAGCTGCCCAGAACCCAACCTCCTATTGTGGTCCCATGCCAACCTGGAATCTGGCAGGAAGCATCCAAAGAGGAGGAAGGCTATGTTGCCACGATGTGGTTTTTTTCCAGGGCGTGTCCGGCGACGATTACCTTTCCCTATTGGCGATTATTATTATTCCCCTCTGGGGAGGGGTGCCCGCAAGGGCGGGGTGGTTCTTGAAGGGGGCTACTACGGGTTCCAAAGGTTGGGATTCAAAAGAGACCACCCCGTCAGGCTTCGCCTGCCACCCCTCCCTAGAGGGGAATTCAAGAACAGGGGATTTCCCTGGGGAATTTAAGAAAAGGAAGGGGAATTTATTAACAGCGAGGGGAATACATTACATGATGATTCCCCCGCGGAATTGTTAAATCAGCCTCCAATAGTCGATAATACAATTCCCTACCGGGATTAGTGCTTATTCCCCTCTGGGGAGGGGTGCCCGCAAGGGCGGGGTGGTTCTTGAAGGGGGCACGACTGGTTCCAAAGGTTGGGATTCAAAAGGCACCACCCCGTCAGGCTACGCCTGCCACCCCTCCATAGAGGGGAATTATTAGCCCAAGTTACGCAGTTGGAGTGATTTTTCACGATTTTTTTGTCTTTTTTGGGACCCGGATTGATGTTTTTCCCGGGATTTTGGAGTATGTCGAGTTCAAAACGGCATGTAGTTCCGACCAAGTTACTTGATATTGTCCGCACCGGGTGCGATTTGAACAATGGGGTTTGCAATGGTTCAGAGATCCCCTGAACGGATTTAAACCATTTGCCTTGGTTTGAGGGGTTTGATTTCGGTGGGGAACAAGAGGCCCCTGTTTCAATCTCTCGCCAACATTTGGTTCGTGGTCCAATGCCCAATGGATCGGGCTTTCCGCCCTCAAATATTGGGGGGATCCGAAACCTGGGCCGTTGGCCCAGGCTGGTATAGATCGGGCCTTTGGCCCGCAGGACCAAAACGGCAAGGGTAGGATTGGACCGGATCGTATTTGTCAGGCCACAGCCATGGATGGGCATCCCACCATCTGTTCTCACCGGCACTTGTTTTCAACGCCAACGGCGTGGCACCCTACCCGCCTGGGGCAACGCCCCAAGTCCCCATTCCCAAATGCACAAAGGGCTTTTCGCCCGAGCTATCCCATTCCCCAGTCTCTCGCCAATCAGGATCAAACGCCTTGGAACAGAACCTGTAAAGAGGATTGGTAGTCCCGACTTTTTAAGGCAGGTTTAACTTTTCCTGCGAAAAACACGGTTTTCATGATCCCAACTGCGTAACTTGGGTTAGCGTCGCTTCAGGGAAACTTTTGTCGTATTCGAAGAGGTCACGCAGAGGCCAACTTTGCCCTCATCAGACGACTAAATTGGAACCGGCTCAGGGCCAAAAAACACCTCCAGGGAGGTATTAGGAACAAGAGGCTAAAAGCAGGATGGGATAGGAGGTTTTGCGATTTGCTCGTTACAGGATAAGGACTTATAACGCATTCACCCCCACCTAACCTCTGGACGATGACCCGCAATCGCTTACCTGGCGAAAAAACATCGAATTCCTGAAATCCCAAGGCCTGGCCCGGGTATACCTTTTGTTCCCCATCCCTTTTCCTTTCAGGAACCCCGACCATGCAGGAAGTTCAATTGAACCTGTCTCACAACAACTTTTACTGCCCCGTCACAGGGCAACAAATCTGTGGCGATGAGGAGGCCAACCCGAAGGTGCCCTCCATTCGTTTCATCTACATTCCCGAAGTGGGGGAGTTTGAAACGATCCACCCCGATCTGGAAACCCTCGCCGACCAGATTCGCAATGAGCTTGCCGCAAAGGAAGAGGAGGACGAGGATTTTTGTGAGGAGTTTTTTGATGTCTTCAAGGAAGCCCTGAAAAAGGACGAAGCCAACGATTCGTTGGTGATTTATTCGATTACCACCTCGGGGATTGCCTGCGGGCCCGTCTCGGAAACCATCCACATCGGCATCGACATGGATTACGAAGGGGAAGACGAAACAGACAACGATGTCGAAGAGGACGATTAACCCAAGTTACGCAGTTGGGACCACGAAAACCTGGTTTTTCCCGGGAAAAAGTCAAATCAGCCTGCAAAAGTCGGGACTACAAATCCCCTTTTCCCGGGTCCGGTTCAAGCCTTGGCTTCCTGTTTTCCTTTTGAA
>SYLG01000168.1 GCA_005808665.1 Planctomycetia bacterium
CAAAGCGCACAGGGCGACAAACAAACAAGAACTCTATGATCTAACCGAAAAGAAACTGGAAAACATGAGCGATGATCGGAACCTTCTCCTGGGTTTATATTTCCGGTGTTGTGTTGCAGAACTTTTGCGGTAGGCCATAGCAAGGTCCGTTGGCGGGCTACTGTTTTGAAAATGGAGCACTTTGGTGGCAAATAGACCCCTTTTTGTCTGGTGGACCATTTTACTGGGAAAAAGTCTTTTCCAGGCCGTTGCCGGGGCACTCGGGAGTGTGTTCCTCAAATATATGCTTACCCGGTTTTGGGGGATTCCTTTTTGGCTTCCCAATTTTGTCGACAATGTTTCGTGGGAAGCAACCGCTGCGGTTGGAGCCCTTTTGGGCGCTGTCCAGGGGATGATTTCCGTGTTGTGGACCTGGCGAAAGTACAGCATAAACCGGGAGCTTGCCGAAAACAACGGATTATCATTCGATGATCATGTGGACATCAAGGAATTCCGGGCCAGTCCACCTTTCACCCTTTCCCAATACAAGGACCTCTCCGTTTCCCAAAGGATGACCGGAAAGATCGAAGGCCGGGTAATCGATGTATTCGATGTGAAATATACTGTTGATTCGGGTGGCAATACCGATTCTTCCACATCCATTCGCCAAACGACTGTTTTTCGATTTCCCGGTTCAGGTCAAGGTTTGGTTTCGTTCACCAACCGGCCAAGGACCCGGATCATGGACCTCCTTTTGGCTTTTGCCGGATTGCCCGTTTTGGAACTGTCACCCTCCGAGGATAGTGACTTGGAAACGGTGGCATTGTTGAATCACTTTCGCAAACTTTACCTGATTTTACCCTCCAAAACAGCTTCCCACGAAGAAGTCCAAAAAATCTTCCACCCTTTTCTATTGATGTGGATGACCAGGAATAAGGATTGGAATTTCGAATCCAATGGTGACGACCTCCTTGCCTGGAAATCCGATAAAGTGTTTTTTGGTGGGAAACGCCTTTTGCGCATTGCGGAACTTCAGGAATGGCTGGCCTTGGTAGAGGGTGCGGGACTTGCCGCCAGGCATTCTCCCCCTTCCAGCACAAAGGTATTGGTTTTTGATAATGGCCCGAAATCGTTTTCCGAACGGTTGTCCCAGGCCATTGGCAAGGGGGTTTACGGGGGCATCGGCTTTGCAGGGGTAGCCTATTTGATTGTCGGACTCTTTTGGGTTTTGGATCGACCTTTTTCTCCCCTATGGTTTCTGGTCCTTTTCCCAGCCGGTTTGTTTGGTTTCCTTTCCGTCGGGTTTGGTACGATGGTTTCATTGGTTTTGTTTGATCGAATGAAATCCCTGGCCAAACTTGGCCAGGAAACATCCAAAAAGGATGTCTGAAGTACTAACCCTTGTCCTTCCAGGATTCCCGGAACAATTAACCCCCACCCTTTGGTTCTCCTTAAGAAACCCTTAATGGGCAAAATATACAAATCATTTGGCAATAATCCCTTGTCCCCATCCAAGATACCAAGTAGGATTCGGTTTGGGTTCGTTTTTTCGCAATCCAGTTAAGCCCATTGGCATGGAGTCCAACATGTTTCTTTTGCGCTCAATTGTTTTTGGTGCCATTTTCTTTGGTTCGGGATTCAGCAATCCCCAACCGAACGGCTCCAACATTAGTCAGGAAGTAAGTATAGGCCCGGACGCAATGGTAAAGGTGAAGGGCAGCTTTGCATTTACCAAAGGAACAACGCCAAGGGTTACGGTTGAGTATGGCTTTTACAAAGACGAGGTTTTTACCCCATTTTCACCCCCCATGACTCAACAAATAAAAATTGACCCCACAAAGGCCATCGGGACCTTTTCAGCACCCTCCTACATGGGGGTCTTTGGGGTTAAGATTGCTTTTAAAAGCACCCTTTACCAAAGGGATTCTTTTTTCAGAACCAGAATTGCCGCCTATAACATTGGCACAATTACTCCCTGATTGGGCAGATAGGGCCCAAAAATTCTGACTATGCAATCAGGATTTCCCCTTTTTTGTGGAGTGCCCTTTTTCCAGAAACGATTATTTGCCCAAGGATAGGGGCACCATCCAAGTATTGGCCGTAAGCGGTCGTGGGTTATTAAGGCCTCCACCCGTTACGATAAGTTTGCCACCGATAATCCCGGCCGAGGGAGCGAGTACCTTTTCTGGCATGGCACCTACCGTTTGCCAACCATTGGTTTTGGGATCGTATTGAAGGACATCCCCCACCACATTCCTTGCCGGTTTCGACCTGTTGCACCGGCCGCCAACAACCAGGATTTTCCCCCGGTGGATGAGGGTGCTTGATTCAAAATGGCTCCGCCCCTCCGGCAGGCTAGCCAGGGTGGACCATTGTTTCGTGGCAGGATCATACCGGTGACAGGATGCCACATCGATTTGGGTTTTGTCGTGGCCATGATCGCCACCCAAGGCATAAATCTTGCCTTCAAGTTCCACCGCACTTATGTGACCACGGGAGTCGGGCAAATCCGCTTCCCGCTCCCACTCTTTCCCCCCGGCAAGGAGCAAACTAAAGTGATCCCCAGAATTGGTATCACGATCCGGGTGGTAGCCTCCGAAATAATGCAACCTGTTTTTGACCACGACCAAACCACCCCCTGCCCGTCTTTCCGGAAGGGCCGGGCCAGGGGTCCATGTGTCCGTTTCCACCGCATATTTCCAGACCTCAGACGAAACCGGGCCAGGATGCTTTCCCTTGAATCCGCCCGCAAACCAAATGGTATCTCCGTCGATGGCGGGGTTCAGATGCGTAAGCTGAGTCGGCATATCCCCTTTTCTGCTCCAGGTATTGGCTGCCGGATCATAAACATCGACATGATTGGATGCACCCAAATCCTCGGTGAAACCACCAAACAAATAGAGCTTGCCACCGACAACCGCGGTGGGTGACTCAACCCGGGCAAAGGGAGAGGGTGCGGCCTTCTTCCATGGCCCCTGGGTTAAGGGTGGCGGGGACTTTTTGCCCGGAGATTCCTGCGCCCAACCAACATGCGGGTGACTTAAGGCAATGACGGTGATGAGGGTAATGAGAGGGAATGGCCAAATCCGCATGATGGGTTTCCTTTTTCGTACCAACAGGGTCCATAGCTCCATTCCCAAAAAGTTGGGGTTAAAGGGAGGATCCAACCCGTTTTTTAACCGGACCTCAAAAAGAGTCAATCCGAACCTTAAGGAGAGGAAAGATTTCCGCCAGGTTCCAGCCGATTTGAATGGATGTTTTTCTTAAAGACCTTTTCCATTCCTTTTTTTTGGTTCGGGCCTCGGTGGGTCCATTCGGTTGGATCAGGTTATTTCCAGCACCCTTGGACCAAGTACCTCAAAGCGTGGGGTGATTCCCAAACCCGGTTCCAAGGAGGATTGCATGAAGCCATTTTCTCGTTGGGGTGCGCCGGTCGCCGTGCTCACCGTGACATAACTGTTGAAATCGGTGCTGGTGAACCGGTACTCTTCCGGGGTGCTGTGGGCCAGGTGGGCAATGGCCGCAGTGGTTATGTCACCACCCCAACTATCTTCAAGGGTCATCGCCAATCCCATCGAAACCGAGAGATCGCGAACCTGTTTCGTTTTGGTCAGGCCGCCGAGTTTGCTGATCTTCAGGTTGATAACATCCATGGCCAGATCTGTTTTCGCCCGAAGCAGCATATCCAGGCTGTCAATATTCTCATCGAGGATGAAGGGGTGATTGGTGTGCCTTCGCACGGAAAGGCATTCCTCATAAGTCAGGCAGGGCTGTTCGATGTAGACATCAAGGTCGCTCACCCCCCGCACCACCCGCATGGCTTCATGTTGGGTCCAGCCGGTGTTGGCATCGGCAACCAGCCGGTCGGTCGGTTGAAGAATTTTCCGGACTTGCCGGATACGGTCGATGTCAACATCAGGGTTCCCTCCCACCTTGAGTTGAAACCGGGTGTACCCCTCGGCTCGATACTGGGCGACATGGGCCGCCATTTGGTCCGGTGGTCCCTGTGAGATTGCCCGGTAAAGCCGGATCGATTCGCCAAACCGCCCTCCCAGGAGGACACACACAGGGAGGTTTGCGGCCTTGCCGAGAATGTCCCAACAGGCGATGTCGATCCCGCTTTTGACATAGGGATGCCCTTTTAGCACCGCATCCATGTGGTGATTGAGTTTGAAAAGTTCCAAAGGGTTGTGGCCGATCAAGTGTGGTCCAATTTCCCGCATTCCTGCCCTGACACCCTCTGCATACGCAGGGAGGTAGAATGGCCCAAGCGGACAGACCTCCCCATAGCCGATGAGGCCGGTGTCTGTTTCCACGCCGACAATGGTGCTATCGAAAACCGTGACAGATTTTCCGCCGGACCATTTGTAACTTCCTTCCCGCAAAGGTAACTCAACCCGATGGGCAAATATCCTTTTGATCTTCATCCTGGAATCGCTCCGAAATAGAAAAAAAAAGACCCAACGAGACAAAAGTTAAACTACACCATCAGGTGTCATAAACCATGGGGCATGACCTGTCGAAAAAACGACACCTGGGGCACCATCAGGTTAAAGTGGCCAGACCAGATCGGCAAAGACTCCACGAATACTCCTTCCAATCCCGAGGGCCTTGAGCTCCGTAATCAGCCAGCTTTGGCATTCGTATCGGCCTAAACTGGGAGTCCGATCATGATGGATATTTTTTTTGATGTCAATAATTGGCCGGGAAGGAAGTCGTTTTTCTCAAAGATGACACATTCCGAGCAGCCTTTTGAGCTTTTGAACCTCTCTGCAATCATGGGCCTAACTCCCATGGACCCCGCAGAAACTTTGTCCGTCCCATAGCTCCCTCCGCCCGCTTGTTTTAGGGTGGCCCCTTAGGCTGACAAAAAACAGGGGCCATTTTAAACCAGAAGGCTTACCCCTCTCGCTTCTCTTGCCTTGCCGCCGCATGATTTGCCTTTGTATAAAATGGTTTTGTACCAGGTCACACGCACGGATTTCTTGCCGAGGAGAGAACGGTTGCATGAAAAAGATAGTCTCCTTAAACCTTGCTTTTTTGGCACTGGTCGGATGGGGGGTCGTGGCAAGGCCGGGCGAGAACGAATCCGTCCCCAGCCCTAAAGCGGCACCCGAAACCCCCAAACAGCCCGGGTACACGATCTACGATCATGCGGAGGGAGACCACAAGTTTCGACTTGTGATCCCCGAAAACCAATTGGTCCTTCGCGGGATTTTGGTGGTTGGGCCCTATTCGGGAGGCGATTCGAGGGCCTACCACGAACAGGTCTGGTACCGCGAGTTCCTCAACCAACACGGCTTTGCCTTTCTGGGCGCGACCCATTTCTACCTGAATGATTACAAGGTGATGCAGGCTGCGCTCAAGCACTTGTCTAATGTGACCAAGCACCCGGAGCTTGTGAATGCGCCCTATGTAGTCACGGGATTCTCGGCGGGAGGCGGGT
Source organism: Planctomycetia bacterium (assembly GCA_005808665.1). Classification (GTDB taxonomy): domain Bacteria; phylum Planctomycetota; class Planctomycetia; order Gemmatales; family Gemmataceae; genus SYLG01. The sequence continues at coordinate 5,426 of SYLG01000168.1, forward strand.
TCACCAGGCGGCTGATGGAAGCCGATCCCGAAAAGGTCATCGCAGGGGTCATCGTGGGATCAACGATGAAGCTTCGCCGGGAAATCACCGACGACCACCGCCGTGTCCCCATTTGTATTATCAACGGTGAACGGGAACGCGGCCCAGGCGAAGGGCCAGGTTTGGCCAAGCACCTGGAGCCGGTGTTGGCGGAGCATCGGCCCAAGGGGGCCAGGTGGAGCTGGATGGCTGTTCAGGGTGTCGGTCACGAGTTCGCAGGCCAAGAAGTGTTGACGATGCCGATCCTCGACGCAGCGGTACGCCTGCGCTACCCCAACGATGGGGATGTGCGCAAGGGGCCAGTGAAGCTAAAGCCCTTGGCCTTGGAGTCCGGTTGGGTGGCCGACCATACGACCTGGACGAACGGCATGACGACCATTACCCCTGCCAGGAGTTTCAGGGGCGATATTGCCAAGTCGAGTTGGTTGCCTAACGAAGAGGTGGCCTTTATTTACCGGGCCTACTCTTCCTTTGACAAGGTACTTAAAATCACCATGCCGGATCCGATGAGTGCCAAAAGTGAGGTCTTTGAAGCCGGTTCGTCCGTCGAGATCATGTTGGACGATTCCGGATTTATGGGATGGAAGAAATTGGAACTTTACAACGGCGCGACCAAGGTCGCCGAACGGACCAAAGGCCCAGCCAGGTTTACCGTAACGGATTTAAGGAAAGGATTTCACGCCTTCTCCGTCCTCGGCACGGACGATAAAGGCAGGGTCCGCCCGTCCAACCCGGTGCTGGTGGTCGTCCGGTAGCTGATTTCCAGGACTTCGCCGACTGGGAGGTGAACTGGGAAACCTGGATCATTCCGATGGGAATTTACCACCCTTTGAAGAATACCTCCGTATTCAGTCGGGGCTCCAAGACACCATTAAAAATTTTTAGGAGAAATCAATGGCTGAATCGCGTTTCACCTATGTCATTTACATCCGCACGACACCAGAGACATTGTGGCGGGCACTGATCGAACCAGAATTCACCCGTCGATACTGGTGCGAAACCTATCAGGAATCCGAATGGAAACCTGGTGCAGCTTGGCGGGTGATGACACCTGACGGCCGGATCGGCGACAGCGGCGAAATCGTCGAAATGGATCCTCCGTGGCGACTCGTCCTCACCTGGCGCAATGAACTCTTCCCCGAGGTCCGGGCAGAGGGATATTCGTGTCTCACTTACGAACTTGAAAGCCAGGGCGAGGCGGTGAAGCTTACCTTGGTTCATGAAATGGAAATTCAGGACTCGAAACTCATTGAATCGACATCGGGCGGCTGGCCGGCAATCTTGTCAAGCCTCAAAAGTCTACTCGAAACAGGCGAATCGCTCGAAGCCACCCGCTGCTGGCCCAAAGGAATTTGAAGGCTGAAAAAGGACACTACGACGAATCGATAGATCCTGTCGCCACTTTTTTTCTATTCGCTCAAGACTTGTCTCGTAGTTCTTTAAGTTCCTGATCACAAATGCACCCAACACAGTCGGCGGTTAACATTTTGCCAGCCCACTTGACAGCCTCGACACCGCCTGCGGCTTGGACGGCTTGAATCACCGGCATCAGACACTGGCATATCTCGTCGCTCATCAATCCTTCATCGCTGCATTCGACTTGATGGCTGCCGGCTTTCATCAATTTGAGTGCTAGCGACTTCGCATCGGCAAGTTGGTTCAAATCGACAAGCCGCAAGAGCCCCTTCTGAACCTCGGCATAAGCATTCCAATCCACATCGAAGTTGTGGTTCAACAAGCGCTCATCGAAACCGGTCGCACGGTCGATAGCAGACGACAGGTCGGCGGCGAGCAGGTCCGCTGGCTTCACGATGGTCAGCCGGTTTTCCAATTCCCGAACGACGATGGGGTGCTCCCTGGCGATTGCCAACATTATCGCAACCAACTCCACCTTGGTTCGTTTGGAAAGCGCCTTTTCGATCAACGGAAAGGGGTCGCTTTCCGGGAGTTTGCGGTTTCCCTTCCTTACCACCTTGGAAGTCCTTTTTTCATGCGCTGAGTGGTTTTTTCCGCATCAAATTGGTTGGGGTCAAACGGGCCGTTCCATGCGAGTAATTCGCGGTGCTCGCTGTGTTTTGGATTCGTGATCGCCTCGACATAGTCTTCAAAACCAGGAACGCCACCCACATCTTCCGGGGGACAGGCACGCTTTCCATCGATGCAGCGCGGGTATTGGGCCCCCGGCTCGGATTCCATCACCTTTTCGAGGACGATGTCATGTTGCCAACCGTCTCCAAAATCGTACTCGTAGACCATTCGGAGTTTGGATCCGAGTTGGGAAATCAGGTCGCTGATACGAATACCTGTGTAGTCGATTGCATCAAAGTCATCCATCATGATTTTTGGGTGGGTGTACAGGTCATTCCCTATCTCAAACTGGTGCAGATGTGAATTCGTCCAACCCATCGAGGTTTGAATCAATTCGTGCAGTTTTTCAAGCGGTACATCCTTCGTCTCAATGCGCCTCCAAATGACCGGAGTAATGTATTTCATGGTGATCTTGAAACGATAAACAGTGGCCTTCCCGCCGCCTTCCCGTCTGGGGTGGCTCGTTTCTGAAATGGCAAGATTCTTCTTCCTATTCGTTTGCGGGATGCCTTTGCCCTTCCATTTTGGAATGGCATCGTCCGCAAGCAAAACCTCCAGGGAACGGGGATCGCCCGATTTTCGTCGAATGAGCCCTTTCTTTTCGAGCGTCTTCATCATCAGGCTCACCGTGGTTGGCAAGACGCCAATCGCCTCGGCAATTTCCGACTCCGTCGGCGGCAAACCGAAACCATCGGTAAAGGCACGAATGTAAGCAAGGTATCGCCGCTGCGTGGGTGTACTTTCCGTCATTGAAAGAATCCTTTCGCTTTTCCTCCACGGAATCTACCTAGGAAGGTTTTATGGGCGATTACTTGTTCTGGCGAGGGAAACCAGCCTTTGCAGGAGGTGGATGGGTACTCGTCCTTCCAAGGTGACCTTTGGGGAAAGCGACCGTTGTTCCACTATTGAAATGCCAGCGTTTTGAGTCGGCAATTGCTGATTACCGGGAAACAAGCGGTTAGTTAGGACCACCGCAATTACCCTGCTACAAATGGATGCGGATTTTTCTTCCCCCGCCCAGCCGATTCCAAACGGCGTTTTGGAATCAGGTTTCAACGGTCACAGCACAAATCAATGGCTTTAAACGAGAAAAGCCCTTCGGCCTTTTCGCCGGAGGGCTTCCCTCTGAAAATAATCGGGGCGAGAGGATTCGAACCTCCGGCCTCTTGGTCCCGAACCAAGCG
>SYLG01000169.1 GCA_005808665.1 Planctomycetia bacterium
AAAGCGCACAGGGCGACAAACAAACAAGAACTCTATGATCTAACCGAAAAGAAACTGGAAAACATGAGCGATGATCGGAACCTTCTCCTGGGTTTATATTTCCGGTGTTGTGTTGCAGAACTTTTGCGGTAGGCCATAGTTATGGGGATGGATTTAACAATGTTCCCAGCGAACCGTATGGGGGCGATGGTGCTTGGGGGAGGTATGGGTGCGGTGGTTGTGCCAGCAACAATTCTGGGGCTCCCACGGTACCCTGTCCCAGCCCCGGCATCGGTTATGGAGGAGGGAAAAATCACCGTGGCATGTTCAATTACTATGGTGATTCCGGAAATTTGCGGTTTGCAGATGTTATTGATGGCACGAGCAACACTCTGCTGTTTGGGCATAGCATTGTAAAAGGGACATCCAATAGCAACATTTGGATGAGCAGCACCGGTTCGGCCCATGGGACCAGTTTGCCAATTAATTGGATCCTCCAACCGTGCAAAGTTTCCCAAGGACTTTGGATCGACAAGTGTGGAAACCCCAGCTTTAGCAGTTGGATGGGGCGTGGTTTTGGAAGCTATCACCAAGGGGGAATCATGGTGGGAATGGCGGATGGATCCGTTCGTTTCATAGCAGAAACTACCAGTCCATTCGCGTTTAACGCAATGGGTAGCCGGGCTGGCGGAGAATCGATTCCCCATTAAGGCAGGTTTGAGAATGCCCGGAGCCAATATCGTGGAAAGGTATTCATGAAACTTATGGGAATTCCTAAAGCCATTTTAATCCTTGCCGCTTTAGGATTATTTTTTATTTTGGGATGTTCTGTGGACAGAAACCGACCTGTTTTGGCACGCGTCATAGGCAAGGTTACATTCAATAATAAACCATTGTCCAAAGCCCAAATCTATTTTTTCCCCGAAAAAACCGGGATTCGAACCGCCATGGGTGAAACAGACGATCAAGGGCGTTACATCCTTTGGACATATGAACAGGGTGATGGGGCCCCTGTTGGTAAACATAATGTGACAATCAACCTTCGAGGTCCTCCGCAAAGGATCCCGCTTCACGCTTCTGCCAAAGCTGAGGGAAAAGGGGAAGCTTATTATGAGCAAGCCACGATGGAAGGCAAACCCCTCATTCCCCCCAGGTATTTCAATGCAATAACTTCTGGGTTAACCGCCGATGTCCTTGTTGGAAAAACCAACACTTGCGATTTTGGATTGAGTGGAATTGTCCCGAAATAACATTTTTCCAAGCCCCGTTTAGCCGGAAAACAAAGCTGAATAATCGGCTTTTCCCAGCCGTTGAATTCGAAATCAGGGAAACTGAATTCTTTCCCAAGCACCTTTACGAGAAAGGACTTGTACCTTGCACCGAACGGACTCGGATCCGCAGGATGGGCATGGCCGAGATTCAATCACCTGTTGTTCATAAAAAGACAATCGGGGCATTTGCCAATGCAGGTCGCATTGGTTGCATTCCACAGAAACTGCGTTCACCCTGGATCACTCCGGATTCCCCATTAGGCGCCAATCCTCGGCGGCCCTGCCCCCAAAACGGTGACACAAAGGGTTGAATCGACATTTCACAAAGGAAAGTTGAATGACTGCACAGTATAGGTTTACATTTGGCCCGTGGAACATTAGTACTGGGTCGGACCCCTTTGGCCCTCCTGTTCGAGCTGAGGTCCCCTTTGCCAATAAAATTGCTGAATACAAAAAGCTTGGCTTTGATGGTGTCCAATTTCATGATGATGATGTCGTTCCCTCTGACCTTTCGTGGTCCGAAACGGAAAAGGGTGCCAAAGCTGTTAAAAAGGTTTTGGACAATGAGGGACTTTTTTGTGAATTCATTGCCCCTCGCCTTTGGGAAGATCCTCGTACCATTGATGGGGCCTTCACCAGTAATGACCCGTCCGAACGAAAATATGCCATGGATCGGTCAAAAAAGGCGGTGGACATTGCCAGCATAATGGGAACTAAGGATATCGTCCTATGGTTGGCCCGGGAAGGCACTTACATCCGTGAGGCGAAATGTCCCGTAACCGCCTCTCAGCGGGTCCTCGAGGCCGTCAACACCTTATTGGAACACGACAATTCGATTCGCATCCTTGGGGAGATGAAACCCAATGAACCCACGGATAGTGCATACTTTCCCACCGTGGGGCATTTCTTGGCCCTTTGTTACCGAACCATTGACCCTACCCGTTCGGGGGTCCTGATTGAATCGGCCCACAGTATTTTGGCCGGTATTGATCCATCAGAGGATATGGCCAATGCCCTTTGGCATAACAAACTTTGGAGCGTGCACCTCAATGATCAAAATGGCCTCAAGTATGACCAGGACAAAACATTTGGATCGGTAGACCTACGCCGGGCATTCAATCAGGTATGGGTTTTGGAGCGAGCCAATTACCAAGGCTGTATCGGCCTCGATATAAAGGCAATGCGTTCGACCAAATCTGAATTCCAAACGGCCCATTTAAGTAATAGTCTTTTGCTTTTCAAACGCTTGGTCGAGGTGTCCCGGTCGGTTGACGGAACAAAGATCGAGGCGTTTCGGGCAAGCCGTGATTATGAAGGCTTGGAGCTTTATGTTATCAATCGCCTGATGGGAAAATAGTATACTTCATCGTTTGGAAGAAATCCTGTTGCCGAGGGGTTGGATTTGGCAACAGGGAATTTTTTGTTTAGGACTTACGCAGTTGGTTGAAATTGGGTTTGCCTAAATCGGCCAGTTTGGTTATTCTCTCAGCTGTGAACAAGGCAAAAGTTACCCCTGACAACTTTATCAACTTCCTGGTTGCCACTCCGGTGAATGCGACTGCCATGGAAGCCCAAAGGACCAATCC
>SYLG01000170.1 GCA_005808665.1 Planctomycetia bacterium
ATCGTCCATGGCTGACAAATCCTTTTGTCTGGATGCGAAGTTAGGCAACCCAGGCAAGAATCATGACAGCTGTCATTACGAAAGGAAAGACCGAAAACAGCGTTTTCCCCCGGGATAATCAACCGGCCGGGAATTGCTGTGGCTTAGGTAGGTTATTTCATTGCGTTTTCATTATTAAAATGCCTAGGATAGTATTGAAACCGAAAATCAATGGGTTTCTGCTTCGGTGGCATTCTTTCCCCTTTTCCCCCCTGTGGAAATTGAAAAGGCGGGGCCATCGGAGTTTTGAAGGAAGGGCTCCCAGAAAGCGGATTCTCCGCATTCAACGGGTCTATATTGGGTAATCAAATGTCGGCTGCAACCATGTTGAATCCGGAAACCGCCATCATGGAGCCCAAAACCGGACCATTGGAGGGCTTGCAATCCGAGAAAGTGTTGCGGGATAAAGAAGCCAGGGAAAATGCAGCCAATGCAAAAATGGTTTTGGAGCAAAGGGTAAGGTCCCTTCGCATTCAGGGTGATCATCGACCCACGGGGTTGATTATTCGGTTTGTCACTTGGGCAGGCTGGGCAGCGGCTTCAGCCTTATTGGTAACCACCCTGGTTTTGGGTTGGTTACTATTTCGGGGTAAGGCTCCGGATCTTGTTTCCAAAAGTGAAAATCAAAAACAGAACTCGGTCAATACCTATTCCACGACATCCAAAGATTCCAAGGTGGCCCCTACCCAAGGGACAACTCCAGCACCGATTACTGGTGAAACCAATGCGGCCGATCCTGAAACCCCGGCTCTCGTTTCCAGTGGGTACATTTTGCCCATCCATCAAATCCAGGTAAGTCCAAAAGTGAGCGGAATGATAGTTAAACTCAATTTTGAGGAAGGAATGGCGGTAAAAAAGGGATTCATTTTGGCGGAATTGGAAACGGTGGAGTACCAGGCGGATTTGCAAAAAACAAACGCTCTTTTGACTGAAGCCAAACACAAACTGAAAGAATTGACTTCGGGAGCAAGGCCGGAGGAAATTCGGCAAGCCAAACTGGAATTGGATGAGGTGATTAAGCAAAGGGAACAACTAAAGTTGGATTACGATCGAACAAAGCGCCTTTTAGGTGTGTCCGCCCTTTCCGCCAGGGAATTGGAGCAAGCCCAATTTTCGTTCGAGGCCATTGACCGACGAACGGAAAGATTGCGAACCGCCTTTGACCTGATTGTAAAAGGAACCCGGATTGAGAGGATTCAGGTGGCCCAGGCGCAAGTGGATTCGATTGAGGCGGAATTGGTAAAGGCCAGGTGGCGCCTTGACAATTGCCTGGTAAAAGCTCCGGCTTCTGGAATTATTCTCAACAAAAAGGCCGAGGAAGGAAATATGGTGAATCCTGCGGCATTTAATGTTTCTGCCAACCTTTGTGAAATGGCAAATTTAACCCAGCTTGAGGTGGATTTATCCATTCAGGAACGCGATTTTGCCAAAATCAAACCCCGGATGGAGTGCCTTGTCATGCCAGAAGCCTACCGTAATTCCAAAGAGTTTTTGGCAAAATACCCGAAAGGTTACACCGCATTTCTAAGTCGGGCAATGCCCCAGGCGGATCGGGCCAAAGGAGCCATTCCCGTTCGGGTGAAAGTGGATATTCCTGAAAGCGAACAGGGGGTCTATCTCAAACCTGATATGAGGGTGGAGGTGACCTTTTTTGAGAAAACCCGTAGCGAAGCGAAATAGTAATTCTTATTAATCAATGGAACAACATGGAACCAATTGTAGAAGTTACCCATTTGGGCAAAAATTTTCGGCGGGGGTTGGAAGAAATTCATGTGCTTTCAAATCTTAGCCTACAGGTTCCCCAGGGAGAGTTTCTTGCCCTGATGGGCCCTTCAGGTTCAGGAAAAACAACCCTGTTGAACCTTATTGCAGGTCTGGATTCTCCAACCCAAGGCTCCATTCGGGTTGGCAAGGAATTAATTAGCGCAATGGGGGAATCCCGTTTGGCAAAATGGCGTACCCGCCATGTGGGCTTCGTTTTTCAGTTTTATCACCTCCTGCCGGTCCTGACGGCTTATGAGAATGTGGAACTGCCATTATTGTTGTTACCACTGACCTATTCTGAGCGAAAAAAACAAGTACTAACCGCACTTGACCTTGTTGGGCTTTCGGACCGGTTAAGTCACAGGCCCGGTCAACTTTCCGGTGGCCAACAACAGCGTGTTGGAATAGCTCGGGCAATTGTGACCGACCCTACTTTGATTGTTGCGGATGAACCAACAGGCGATTTGGACTCCAAGTCAGCGGAGGAAATCCTTGAACTTTTGGTGATCCTCAAAGGGGCCCTGAATAAAACCATTTTGATGGTTACCCATGATCCCCGGGCCGCCAACAGGGCCGAAAGGTGTCTCCATTTGGAAAAGGGGCAACTGGTAAACGAAACTTACCAAAACTTTAATGTTCATACCCAGGCGGTTTCCCACTAATCGAGGGTCCCATGGAAGGCATTGCGGAAAGGATTGATTCGTTTTTAGTCCCCTTGGTCGTTACACCTGGTGATGCAATCCGATTTACTTTGGTGGAATGGCTAGGTTTTTTTGTATTGTTTACCGGATTTGCTTTTGCCGGTTGGGCCTGGTTTTATTTTCGTTTCATCTTGCGAAATTTACTAAGAAACTGGTTGCGCACATCGCTTACCGCAATGGCAACCATGGTTCTTGTTCTGGTTGTCACACTGGTTTGGACCATTCTCCTGTTTTTGAGTAATGCCACCTCGGAAAAAGCAAAAGATTTAAAGGCAATCATTACTGAAAAATGGCAAATTCCAAGCCAAATGCCCTTTTCCTATGAAGCCGATTTAAGCGAGGGGGCCCCATCCAAAAACGGTGATTTCCGGGTGGATACCACCAAAGATTCTATGACCTGGCAGTTTTATGGTGGCACGGTGGATCCTGCCAAACGAACCAGGGAAAACATTGTTTTCTTTTTTTGCATGGATCCAAACAAACTGATGACGGTAAACGATCCAACCATCGATTCCCTGATGGCTTCCATTCCCATACCTGCCACCTATCCCTATCGCAAAGAGGAAACAGGGGAAATGGTTGAAATCAAATCGCTCAACCTGACTGATGCCCAAAAAAAAGACCTTGAAAAGGTGAAAAATGCGGTTCAAAAGGGCCAGATTACTTCCATGATGGATGGCCTTGATGAAATGGCCCCGGAAGAGTTGGTAGCTATGCGCAAGGCAATTCTTTTGACCCTTGGGGACAAACGCAAAGTGGTTGTGGGAAGGGAAAGGCTTTTGGCACTTAACAAAAGAATTGGTGAAACATTCAAGCTGACAAGCCTGAATTACAAAGACATCGATTTGGAGTTTGAAGTTGCCGGGGTGTTTCCTGATGGACGCTATAATCAAAGCGCTGTTATGCACCGGGATTATTTAAACGATGCAATGGATGATTACAATCGGCGCAATCCAGGCAAACGCCACCCTTTGTCGGATAAAAGCCTGAACCTGGTTTGGATTCGCGTTCCCGACACGGCCAGTTTTCAAAAAGTCGAGGGGCAAATTGCGATTTCCCCTAAATTTCAATCTCCTGCCGTAAAATGCGAAACCGCCTCTTCTGGTGTGGCATCCTTCCTTGATGCCTATCGGGACCTCCTATGGGGGCTTCGTTGGATTCTCGTTCCTTTTATCCTTCTAACAATGTCGCTAATCATATCGGTTGCAATTAGCATTAGCGTAAGGGAACGCCGTAAAGAAATGGCGATCCTGAAAGTATTGGGTTTCGCCCCCGGGCAAATCCTGATTGTGGTATTGGGTGAAGCAGTCATTGTTGGAATCCTGAGTGGCTTTCTAGGCTCGTTTTCCACTTACTACCTTATCAACGAAGTGATAGGAGGAGTAAAGTTTCCCATTGCTTTTTTCCCAGCCTTCATGATTCCCTTTGAGGCCCTTTGGTGGGGCCCCACCATTGGTGCCATCACGGCACTTTCAGGAAGTATTTTCCCTTCGTACAACGCTTGCAGAATTAAGGTTTCCGAAGTTTTTGCCCGTATCTCTTAAACAAGAAATGCAATGTTCCCTACCGAGATTATCCTTTACTGTTTGATGGGTTTCACCCTTTTTATGGCTGTTTTTGCCTGGTTGGCCAAGGTCCCTATCAAATACAACCTTCGAAACCTTTTGGTTCGTTGGCAGGTGACCTTGATGATGGTGCTAGCCTTTGTTCTGCAGGTTGGTGTCCTCATTTTCATGTTCGCTTTTGTCAATGGAATGTACAAACTTACCGAGGGTAGTGGCGTTCCGGGAAATGTGATAGTCCTTTCGGATGGCGCCACTGATGAAGTATTCAGCAATTTGGGTTTTGCAGATACTTCCGATGTTGAACTCCATCCAACCGTTTTGCAAAGTGAAAATCCGGATGATCCCGGTCCATTGGCCAGTTGGGAAGTATATATCCTGGTAAATCAACCCATACCCTCGGAGCGTATCAACGGAATTCTCCTTGGTGGCGATTTTGAGGGTGATTCCATGAAAATCGCCCATGTTTCCTGGGGTGGGGTTTTGGCTTCTGGCAACCTTCAAGTCGGGGATGTTTTGCAAAAATTTAATGGATTTACCCCCGCCAACCATGAATCCCTGCAAAAACTCCTTGCTGGAAAAATGTCCGGGATAGCCCCCCTGGATTTCAATCGCAACGGATCCCCTCACCAAACCTTCTGTGACCTTGGCAAATTGGCCCAAGTCGGTTCCACCCGAAGGTTTCTCCAGGTGCGAGGCATTGATAATCCCACCCGTTCTCTTGCGGTTCATAATTTGCCCCTTCGCTCTGGGGGAAAAGTGTTTTCACAGGCCGGCGTCCAAACCATAAAAGGCCCAAATGGTATTGCCACATCCGCTTGGGAAGTTATTTTGGGAGAGGGAATTGCCCGAACATTGGCTTCCGACCAAAAAAAGACGACTCTGGAAGCCGGAGATACTTTTACCGTAGCTGACCGGATATGGGTGGTAGTTGGGGTGATGAAATCGTCCGGTTCGACCTTTGATTCCGAGATTTGGGCCAAACGAACCCTTGTGGGCCCCCTCTTTGGAAAAAACAGCTACTCTACAGTGGTTTTGCGGACAAAGGATGCCGACTCCGCGGAAATAACGGCGGCGGAACTTACCAAATCCTTTAAAAAATCAGCCATTCAAGCCACCCCGGAAAAGGAATATTATGCCAGGTTAAACACCACCAACCAACAGTTCCTTTATTCGATCCTTTTTGTGGCTTTCGTAGTCCTCATTGGGGGTAGTTTGGGAATGATGAACGCCATGTTCGCCGCGATAAGTCAACGGCTCAAAGATATTGGAGTTTTAAGAATCATTGGATTCGCACCATGGCAAATCCTTTTCAGCTTTCTACTTGAGGCATTATTGCTTTCCCTGATTGGAGGGCTATTGGGTTGTGCCGCTGGTTTTTTAGCGGATGGGTGGAGTGCAAGCAGTATCGTAAGTGGAGGTGCGGGGGGTGGAAAAAGTGTTGTCCTGAAAATGACCGTGGATGGACAGATTCTTGTTTTTGGAATGTTATTTTCCTTAACCGTAGGCCTTATTGGTGGCTTGGTTCCTGCCATAAGCGCCATGTTCATCAAACCCCTTGATGCATTGCGATGATTTCCTAAATCCGGATTTGTGGTTACCCTGGATGCGAGGACATATCCAAAAATTTCTGTAGCAAGCTCTTGGTTGGGATTTTTTTTATTCCGGTTGGACTGGCCAGGAAATCCGGGTTGTTCCAGGGACAAACATCAACACGAATTCCCCATTTAGCCCCAAGAGTATGGAGCCGGGCAAATGTCTTTTGCCTACTTTCCAAGGGTATTAGCCTTTGCTTTTGACCTGCGATCCGAAAACCCGGACCGTTTTGAAAGACTTCCGAAACACCCATTCGTTTTGCATTTGCAAATGGGCCGGGCAGCAATTTTCCGTTTCGGTCTTCAGGAAGGTGGCTAAAGGCAACCTGAACCGCCTTGAAATTGAGCCCGTTTAATTCCCTGAGGATGCGATCAAAAACTTCGGAACGATCATGAACACCTGGAATCATGGGTTCCCAAGCCGCTTTGGCGGAAAAGCCTTGAATCCGCAAGTTACGCAACACCCCAAGACGGTCTGCCACCCGTATCCATTCATCCATCGCCGGACTATACCCCAACAAAGGAACCAAAAAACGAAGTTGGGTTTTCATGGGTTGGAGTTGCTTTGCCTCATGGGAATCCAGCGGCTGAATTGTTTTTAGGCATACCGAAAAACCCCATCGAAGGGTGGCTTTCAGAATTTGAAGGAATTGTTCCCGGTGGCCCAGCTCGCCCTTCAAACAATCTGACTCCCAGCCAAAAACAAGGCGGGGTTTTGCAATTAGTTGGGATCGAAGCCATTCCAACCATGCATGAAGGGAAGGCAAACCGTCTGAAAATCCGATCGAAAGAACATGGGGCCCCTCTCCTGGCAGAAGGTGGGTTTGAAAGGGGAGGGAATCGTTTTTTGCCTTATCGGAAAATTGGTCGGGTGTTGTACGAGCCGTTACTGGTAAGTCAAACAATGGGCCAAACGAGCTTCTGTTTGGGGTTACTTTGATCATGGCACGACTCCTCGCCTGTTTTAGTTTAGGTTGTGGTGATAAGGAATATCCAGTCCCAAAATGGGGAAAACCGCCCCTTTGCCTTCACCCAATCGAATATTCAACCGGTTGTTTTCGATCGAGCTACTGTTCACTACGGATTCTTTCCCTTTTAGGTCGATTGGATTTCACGATTTTGTTAAAACCCAGGGAGAATCCAAAAGTACCGGTGGGGGTCAATGATTTTTATTTTCCCCCTTGAGGGTTTGTTTCAACCGTGGTACAAAACAATCAGTTATTCTTTCCCTCTTGTTTGTCTTGATTTCCGTTTCTTTCCGGATCGAGGTGCACCTATGCTCCTACTAAGATCCTGTTTCCCCTGGTGCCATGCTTTTATTGCCAGGATCCAATCGATGGTAACTCCTCTTATTTCTCCTTGGTTCAAACGGATAAAGCGGGTCACCCCTCCCTTTTCTCCCCGTTTGGATCCGCTCGAAGATCGGTGTCTTTTCGCATCCCATCTTTTTGCCATCGGTTCCCCAGCAGGCGTTCCACCCCGGGTCTAACTGTTTGATTTTCTCCGTATCTCCGCCGCTCCGCGTGATGTTTTTCAACCTTTTTCTTCCGATTTCACAGGCGGAGTGAATGCGGTCCTTGCCGATCTCAATGGGGACAACCAACCCGACATCATAACCGCCGCCGGTGCCGTGGGCGGTCCCCACATCAAGGTCTTTGATGGCAAGACCCACACTCTCATCTCAAGCTTCTTCGCCTACGATTCCACCTTTTCCGGAGGCCTTAACATCGCTGCCGGGGATATTGGTAACGGCCTCGTGGGAATCATCACCGCGCCGGATGGCCTCATGGGTCCCCAAGTCCGGGTCTTTTTCCCCTCAGGCGATTTGCTCACAACCTTTAACGCCTACGAAGCCGATTTCACAGGAGGAGTAAAAGTCGCCCTGGGTTACGCCGGGAATGGAAATGCGGCGATCTTTACTTCAGCCGGAATGGGTGGTGGTCCCTATGTAAAGGTCTTCGAAGCCAGGTCCCTTAATTTACTCCACAGTTTTTACGCGTACGATCCCCCATTCCAGGGAGGGGTCCATCTTTCTGCTTCGGATCTGAACGGGGATGGCATCAGCTTTTCCTACAATGTCGGATGGCATCAATAGGTTTATAGAACCAGGAAAACGGGAAAGTCAAACGCCAAGGATAATTATGGCAGGTGATTTCAGATTCCTTAGATAATGCGATGAAAAATTACCATTGTACGCTATATATGATAATAGTAATTATTTTTGTTGGCAGTGCTTTGTTTTTTTGTTATTTTTTATTTTAAAACAAAACCAGATGTCAATACAAATTTGCAAATTGTTACAGAAAATAATAGTCGTCCATGGATCCATAGACAACGCGATTACAATCCACCAGGAGATTCGCCTTTAGGCGGCAATGATACATTCTTTATCATGATAGACAATGTTCAAGAAGCATCAGCTTTACTAAAAGACGATTCCTTTTATGATCTATAAAACTGTGAATTTTTTTATTTTACAGGCCATGTTGATTCCAATAATAATCGTTATCATATTTATTACCTTGTTCGCTCTATCAAAGAAAAAAATGCTAATGGCAAAACTTTTGTCAGTGTTGATTCGAACCATAATTTATATGTAGGGTACGGTTTCTTGTGGGGATTTCAATTCGAAATGAAGTTTGTTGATAATCCCATTGTGGTCAGACTTCCGCATAGGCCCAATCAGGTGTATGTCGATTTTATGGCCGCCAAGTGAAAATCAAGCCTATTTTTCGAACAGTTGGTAACGAGTGGTAACGGGCGTTGAAAGTAGACCAGTTTGCTCATGGAAACGGGTCCACCTTGGAACAGGAATATACCTCCTTTGGGCAATGGGATGGATTTAGTTTTCTGGGCTGGCTTTGTTTTTGTTTTCGAATCGTTTACTTTGAAATTTTGGCAACCAATGATCGGTGAACGATAGGGCCATTTTGTCTAAACGCCCCCATTTGTGATTATGACTTGGGTTTTGTTGCCTAAATCCCGATGAAAGAAATAAGACAGCTCCCATGAATATTAGGACTGGAAAAATGGCGGTTTCTACGGAATCCCTTGAAGGGTTTTTGATTAGGCTAAGGCCTCAAACATTTCCGCCGGAATGTTTCCTTGGGTTTTTACATATCCTCATTTCGGGTTCTTTGGTGGATGGTTTGGGGAGCCGACCCTTTCCTGGCCAAAGTTGGCGGGATTTGGCCTTTGTCTTGAAGAAAGTTCGATGGGATCCCACCATGGTAAAGCAAATGGGAATTGACCCTGCCCATTTGCCTCCCCGGGATCGGACCAGGTTTTGGTATCAGGCTATTTGTATGGCAAAAATCGATTCGATGGAAGCCAAACGCTCTGCGGTTAAACTCAAAGGGTGGCTGGATAAATTTGGCTATAAAGTAACCGTTTGATTCCCCGGTCCTAAATAAACTTTTGAATAAACAAGGCTTCCTTTTTGCTATGGTTTCGTAAAATTCCCTTTTGGAATCCTGTGGGGATTACACAAGGATTCCCATTTGATGAATTTCCCGCAATAAGGTTGTCCCATGAAGGAACAGTCCGGCCACCCCGCCCTTACTCATCACCATCATGGACATGCGTCGGAGGTTACCCCGCCCCCTCCGAAACCGTTTGCGATTCCTGATTGGGCCAAATACCTTATTGGTGCTGCCTTGGTTGGTTTTATAGGCTTTTCCGTTTTTCAACTTTTGCGTCAGAGGGCCATAGATTCTGCCTCAGCGGAATGGTATGGTTTGGATCGTATTTCGGGAACAGATGGTTTGAAGGAACTAGCCGCCAAGGGGGGAACATCCTTTCCGGGCAAGATTGCCAAGTTCAAGTTGGCCCGCGAAGATTTGAGGAATGGATTGCGGGATTTTGCCTCCAAGAAACTTTCTGAATCCAAAACCAAAGATGCCAAAGCCCTTCCTGAATTGGCGTCCATTGAAATGTTGAAAAAGGCGGCCACCGCCTATGGAGAATTGGCAAGGACCACCGGCCTTCCCAAGGCTTTGGAGATTGAAGCAAATTTGGGTGCCGCAAAAGCAAGTGAGGCATTAGGGGCCTTTGCAGAAGCCAAAACCTTTTATGAAACCACCGTTAAACTTGCTGGCGATTCCGAAATGGGAAAACAAGCGGCGGCCGGTGCCGAACGCCTTTCCAAAAATGAACTCGGAGTGAAAACCCTTCAGGAGGAGTTGCTTAAATCCGCCCGTGGCCCCTCCTCCATCCCCTGATATTTGGCCCAGAAACTGATGTGATGACCGAAAGCGGGATTTCTGACCTTGAAGGCATGGAAGATCTCCTCGAGGGGGATGTTAATGAAAATTCCGATGCCATTGACGGTGCGGTGCCCATTGAAATCACCCTTGTTGCAAAACTAAGAATTGATCCCCCCAGGGTGGACCTGTTCCTTCATGGGCAATTACCCGAGCAAAGCCGTTCAACCATCCAGCGACTGATAGAATCAGGCTCGGTTACGATCAATGGAAAGGTTGCCAAATGCTCCACCAAGGTGCGCCATGATGATGTTGTAGTCTTTCGAAAACCCCCTCCCTCCCATCCCGCTCCTGTCCCTGAGGATATACCCCTTGAAATCCTGTACCAGGACGAATTTTTGGCGGTTATCAACAAACCTTACAATATGGTGGTTCACCCGGCAAAAGGCCACTGGTCCGGGACCTTGGTCAACGCCTTGAGGTTTCATTTTCCTCACCTTAGCGGAATCAATGGAGATTATCGTGCGGGAATTGTCCATAGGCTCGATAGGGATACTTCGGGGGCCATCCTGATTGCCAAAGAAGAACGGACCCACAAAGACCTTTCCATGGCATTTGAAAAACGCAAGGTTTTTAAAGAATACATTACCATTGTTGGTGGAATCCTGGATCGTGATAGCGACTATGTGGAAGCCCGGATTGGGATGCATCCCCATGATCGGGTCAAAATGATGACCTCCATGTGCGAGGATTTCGGCAAGGATGCCCTGAGTTATTATGAGGTGGAGGAGCGTTACCAGGGATATACCCTTGTAAGGGTGCAACCCCGAACCGGGCGAACCCACCAAATAAGAGTTCATCTAGGCCACATCGGTCATCATGTCCTGGCGGACAAAACTTATAGTGGTCGGGACAGAATCACCTTGGGAGAAATTGCTGGTAACGAAGACCCGGAATCGGATACTGTCCTCCTTTCCAGACAGGCACTTCATGCCTATCGACTCAGGTTTACCCATCCACGAAAGGATATGGTTATCTCTATTGAGGCACCCATTCCAAACGATATGGTGCAAACCATGTCGGCACTTCGTAAATACAGGCCCTTTCGCAAGGGCCCGTTTGCCCCTGGGCTTACAAAGGGTTACGGTCAATAAGTGGAGCTTAAAAGGTGGTCATGGAGGTCGGTATTTCGTTGATCCCCCAATGTTTTTTTCAAATACCACCATTCCAATGGGCAATCGCTCCCTCAATTCAAGCTGAAATCGGGGGGAAATTTCCGGCGGGTCATTGGCTGAAGGACTTCGGGTTCGGGTGGGTCAAGTTTTTTGATTTCCTCCAGCAGGTGGCAGGCCCTCGTTTCTACATCAACCAACTCCAATAGGCCTTGTTTGATTTCAATTTCCAAGGGAAGGGCAAAGCTGAATACATCACATAAAGTACCCAGGGTCAGTTCACTCTTGATCAATTTCCTGAGTTGAACCAAGGCTGCGGGTTGGGGGGCAAACCACTGGGCCATACTTCTCGAAAGGGACTTTCGCAATTCGTGGGCTGTTTGGGAAGAGGCAGGGGGAATTTCGTCAAGGAGTTCCACTTTGGCACTTCGGTAAAGTTTTCCCTGAGGATCTTCCTCCTCGAGGATGCGGCCCCTGGCAACTCCATGAAGGAGTAAATTGATTCGCCCATCGGGCAGGATTTCTTCCTTGAACACCTTGCCTACACAAATCACCGGATGGAGAGGTGGGTCGCCAAAAAAACCGGATCCCTGCTTGGTTGTGACAAGTGCCATGGCCAAAACCCTATCATCAAGCAAGCACTCTCGCATCATTTGCCGATAGCGTGGTTCAAAAATATGAAGAGGCTGCACCACATGCGGAAAAAGGACAAGGTTGGGTAAAGGAAACAATCTTGCCCGCCCCTTAAAATTATCAAGCGTGGTTGCGTGATCGCTGATTCCCATCCGAATACCCTTGCTAGATTGGTCGCATCTTTGGAAATAATATTTGAGTCGAAAAGCCTATCTTACTTCAAAACACGGACCTTGCATAACCCTGCTAGGCAATAATGGGTTTGACCACTTCGCCGGCAATATCGGTGAGTCGAAAATCGCGCCCTTGTTGGCGGAAAGTGAGTCGTTTGTGATTGATTCCCATGAGGTGGAGGATGGTTGCATTCCAGTCGTGCAGATGTACCGGGTTTTTGGTGATGTTGTAACCAAAATCATCCGTTTCCCCGTAAACAGTTCCGCCTTTGACCCCACCACCCGCCATCCACATGGAAAAGCACCTTCCATGGTGGTCGCGCCCATAATTGTTGGGGGAAAGGGCTCCCTGGGAATAGAC
Source organism: Planctomycetia bacterium (assembly GCA_005808665.1). Classification (GTDB taxonomy): domain Bacteria; phylum Planctomycetota; class Planctomycetia; order Gemmatales; family Gemmataceae; genus SYLG01. The sequence continues at coordinate 12,203 of SYLG01000170.1, forward strand.
GGTCCGGCCAAATTCGCCTCCGAACAGAACCAGGGTATCTTCCAAAAGGCCTCTTTGTTTCAAATCATTCAGAAGGGCACCAACCGGTTTGTCGACATCTTCACATTGACCACGAATTTGCCTGGGAAGGTCGGAATGTTGATCCCATCCCCGGTGCATGAGTTGGACAAAACGGACTCCCCTTTCCATCATTCGCCTTGCCAATAGGCAGTTTTTGGCAAACCCGCCATCGGTAGGATTGTCTTTTATTCCATAGGCATTAAGGGTTTGCCTGGTTTCGGTTTGGATTTCCTGGAGTTCTGGAACGGCGGTTTGCATACGAAACGCCAACTCATATTGGGCAATTCGGGTGGCAATTTCCGGGTCGTGGATTTGATCCAAAGCAAGGCGGTTAAGTTCCTCAACGCCGTCCAACATGGCTCGGCGGGTGGTTTCATCAATACCATCCGGATTGGACAGATAAAGAACCGCATCCCCCTTACCAGTACGAAATCGGACTCCTTGGTGGACGCTAGGCAAAAACCCCGATCCCCATAATCGGGCAAAGATCGGTTGATCGGTTTTGTTACCGGACCCTTGGGAAATCATAACGATAAATGCAGGTAAATTTTGCGTATCTGAGCCTAATCCATAGGAAACCCATGCTCCTAAAGCCGGTCGACCTGGCTGTTCGCTACCGGTTTGAATGTGGGTTGTGGCAGGATCGTGATTGATGGATTCCGTGTGAACACTTTTTACCAACGCAATATCATCAACACATTTTCCAATATAAGGGAGCAATTCACTTGCCCAGGTTCCGCAATTTCCATGTTGCCGAAAGCGAAAAAGGGAAGGTGCCACAGGCAATCGCGATTGGCCAGAGGTCATGCCGGTTATCCGCTGCCCCATTCGGATCGAGGAAGGCAGATCCTCATTTCGATGTTTGGAAAGTCCCGGTTTGTAATCCCAAAGATCAAGGTGAGAAGGCCCTCCAGACATGAACAAATAAATCACCCGTTTGGCTTTGGGCGGAAAATGGGTCCCTGGACCGGTATTTTCCCCAAATAGGTTTTGCGGAAGAAGAGTGGATAATGCCCCAATACCCACCGTCGAGGCTCCCTTGCCCAGGAAAAAACGGCGGTTAACCAATTGGTTAAAAGTTTGCATTGGGTCCATGGAAATCAACTCCTGTTCACGGCTTCATCGAGGTTAAGTATCACACTCGAAAGGATGGACCAACTTGCCAGTTCCGCATGGTCCAATGTGTTATTAAAAGGTGATTCTCCCACTCGAAGGAGCCTGGCGGCGGTTTGGGGATGGGCTTGAAAATGGGTTCGTTGTTGCTCAAGAACCCTGGTGAGCACAGCCACTTCTTTTGGGATGGGGTTTCTGGATAGTACTGCCTGAAAGGCATATTCCAGTCGTTGTTGGGTATTCCCATTGTTTAAAAGGATTTTTTCTGCCAATTTTCGCGATGCTTCAACATAGGTTGGGTCATTGAGCAGAACCAATGCTTGCAGGGGCGTGTTGGTCCTTGCCCTTCGGACGGTACAAGTTTCCCGATCGGGGGCATCAAATGTTGCCAAGGCTGCCGGGGGTGAAGTGCGTTTCCAAAAAGTATAAATGGACCTTCGGTAAAGGTCAGCCCCTTTGCTTTGCACGAAAAATTGTGCGGTAAATTTGGCACTATCCTCGCGCCCCATGAGTTCTTCCCAAAGCCCGGCGGGTTGGTAGGGATTGACGCTCATTCCCCCAATGCGGCGGTCCAGCAAGCCAGCAGCGGCCAAAGCCTGATCCCGGATAATTTCCGCAGGGAGCCGCATTCGTGATGCCCGGGTTAAAAGGCGATTGTCTGGATCTTTTTTAAGGACATCAAGGGATACGATTGCACTTTGTTTATAAACTTCGCTGGTAACGATCAAGCGGATCAATCCCCTGGTGGACCATGCTTTGCCACGCATTGCCGGGTGAGTGGGTTCCATAAACTCGGTGGCAAGCCAATCGAGAAATTCAGGGTGGCTGGGTTGTTCACCTTGGGAACCAAACTCCTCTACGGTTCGGACAATCCCTGTTCCCATGAATAGTTGCCAAATCCTGTTAACATACACTCTTGCCGTTAAAGGGTTGTCACGGGAAACCAACCATTGGGCAAGACCAAGACGATTGTTTGGAGCACCTGCCGGAAAAGGCGAAAGCATACCTGGAACTCCCTGGACTACCTTGTCCCCTTTTTTGTCGTAAGCCCCCCGGATCCGAATAAAAGTATCCCTGGCGTTCGCCATATCCTGCATGACCATGGCGGTTGGAAAGGTTTTAGCCAATTCTGCCCGTTTTTTCTTCAGGACAGCAATCTCTTCCTTAAACACGGATCCGTCCTTGGAAACCGTTGTCAAAAACCAATCCAAAAGGAGTTTTTGTTGATCCTTGGAGGCATTGGTAGGCCATTTGGGATCCATTACATTTAAAGATTCAGGAAAGGTCGAAAATGATATGGGATTTGGGAGGTCTGTTGAAGTCACTCGAAAACGGCCAGAATTATGTCCTGAATAGGGGCTTTCATACCCAAGAGACAAGCGTATTTCATCTGTTTCTGAGAGAATTCTTTTGGCTCCCAAATCCAGAATAAGCTTATGGTTTTTTTTTACATCGGGAAAAATACCCCATCCCTTGCCCCCGGGGAGTAAAAGATTTTCCACCGGGAAGTCTCTTTGGGATTGGGACGCATAAACTGTCCGGATAGGTACTGGGGTTGCCATGCCAGTTTGGTTCACCATTTCCAATTTGGCCGAGGTCAAAACCATGTTGCCATTGGCCGATCTGCCTAACCGGTTTTCGGCATCAGGTGAGGGGAGAAATTCCACCATGATTCCGGTGGGGAGTGTCTTGTTTTTCCAAATAACCTGATGTATGTCTGTAACAGGGTTTTGCCCAGTCACGGTAATGGAATGGTCTTTGCCTATGGTAAGGATTGCCCCATTTTTGGAGTGGGTTTTGGCTTGGCCAAGGGGTTCCCAAATGGGTTTTTTCCGTTCCTTGAACCGTGATAACCAAGGACCAAACTCCGCCTCAGATTTTTTTGCCTGGTTTTTGAATTTGGTTTCCAATGCATTGATTTCACTATCCAGCCGACTTAATGCATCCGTTTGATTCTTGTTTGGAACCTCCAAAAAGGGGGCAGAGTTGCCTACTGCTCCGATACCACTTTCAGGTAATCGGTTGAAAAAAGCGTAAAGGCTATAGTAATCTTTTTGGGTAATGGGATCATATTTATGATCGTGGCATTGGGCACAGGAAATACTCATACCCAACCAAACCGTAGCCGTTGTGTTGACACGATCAATAATATAATTATTGAGGTATTCCTCAGGAATAGCTCCTCCTTCAAAGGTAATCATATGATTGCGATTGAATCCGGATGCAATTTTTTGGTCTAGGGTTGCATTATGGAGTAAATCGCCAGCTAATTGCTCAATAGTAAATTGATTATAAGGCATGTCGGAATTGTATGCCCGAATCACCCATTCCCTCCATTTGGTCATATCCCTGGCCGTATCAAGGTGGTAGCCATGGGTGTCGGCAAATCGGGCCGCATCAAGCCAATCAAGGGCCAACCTCTCTCCATGGTGTTCCGAGGCAAGTAACCGTTCCACAAGGTTCTCATAGGCGGTTGGAGAATTATCCTTCAGGAAGGTATCTATTTCCGCATGAGTGGGGGGAAGGCCAAGCAGGTCAAGTGTTAACCGGCGAATAAGGGTATTTTTATCGGCACGAGGAGATGGGGTCATTCCATTATTTTTAATTTGTTCCCACAAAAATCGATCGACCGGGTGGGTTGCCGGGGAATGATTAGGTGTGTTAACTGATGGTGGAAGGGGAGGGCGATTGACTTTTGTAAATGCCCAGTGGGTTTCGGTTTTCGCACCTTGGCGAATCCATTCCCCAACCAAACCAATTTGGGCTTTGGTCGGGTTTTTTCCCAATTTGGGTTGAGGCATTATCTTTTTTGGGTCATGATGGTTTAGTCTTTGATAAAGGTCACTCTCCTTGGGATTCCCTTTTACGATGCCGGATTCCAACAGTCCTTCAGGTGTGTCCAACCGTAAATCGGCTTTGCGTTGGTTGGCGTCTGGTCCATGACAGGTAAAGCAAAACTCCGAAAAAATTGGCCGAATTTCCCTTTGAAAGGAAATTAGCCGCGAAGGTTTTTGCTCGTTTAATCCTGTTTCTGCATTGGTTTGGCGAGGCGGAAGTCCAAAAAAAAGGCTGAGAAATAAGGCGAAACCAAACAACAATAATTTCCAATTGATCATGGCACAAATCCCAAGGGTCCGTATTTTCATTCTACGCCTAGGTCACCAGTATTATAAATAAATCAATGTATGTGGGAGGTCTTTTATAGGTTCTATTTTTGCTTCACCACTTGGTATTTCCCAGGTTCAAGGCCACTAACCATTTGGTTTGTTCCATCCGGCCAATGGATGATGATGGACTGAATCCCAGCATTTTGCGGGATGCCAAAAAGGATCCGCCTATCACTGCTGGAAAGATAACTTCCCCCTCCCTTGGCAAACCGGGTAATTTTCTTTCCATCCAGGGTAAGGACCACCCGGGCCCCAACAATATCGGCATTGTTTTTGCCCAACAATTCCAATCCTAAAAAGGATTGGTTTTTGCCTAGATTCCTGGTGGTGTTTTGAAGGACTGAAGCATTTTCGTTGGCATGACAAACGGCTAAATCGGGCCATCCATCATTGTCCAGGTCACCTGAAACCAGCCCCCTGCCTAAATGTTCTCCTGCAAAATAAGCACCAGAAGAATTACCCACCTCTTTAAATTTGCCGCCACCAAGATTGTGCAACAGGACGGCCCGCTGCCTAATTTTTGCTTTGACGGGATGGTAAATTACATGGCCGTTTGACACCATGATGTCTTCCCAACCATCGAGGTCGAAATCGGCAAAAAGGGTTCCAAATCCTACATGAAGTTGACCAATGGCGGCTATTCCGGATCGTTGGGTCCGAAATTGAAAAAAACGCCTATTCCCCTGGGACACATTCCCATAAAGACTGTGGAGTTCGCCCTCGTAATTGGTGACCCAAATCGAGGCTTGACCTGAACCATCATAGTCGGCGGCATCAACCCCCATACTTCCGTTGGGCATTCCACGATCATCCCGGGCAACCCCCCATTCCAAACCTACTTCTTCGAACAGAATTTTACCGGGTGTGGATTTGTTGATGTAAAGGAAATTGTCTACGGTATCGTTTGCCACATAGACATCCGGTTTGCCGTCATTGGTTACATCGACACAAACAACACCCAAACCTTTCCCGTATTCTTTGTCAACCCGGTCCATTCGAAGTCCACTCAATTTGGAAACTTCGGTAAAGGTACCGTTGCCGTTATTACGCCAAACTGCATGGGGAACGGCGTCGAATTTTTTTGGTGGGCAAACATCCCGGTCAACATTAAGTGTGTAGCCCGGACATTTGGGATCATTGATGAGCGACCAATTGACATATTGGCACAAATACAAGTCTGCAAAACCGTCTCCGTCAAAATCCCCTGCTCCTGCGGAAGTGGACCAAAAATGGGATTTATTAAATCCCGCCAAATCGGCTTTGTCCACAAATACCCTGGTGCCCGGTAATGTTCCAGGCTCGTTGTGCATCAGAGCTAACCGACCAAAACCGGTAATGACCAAGTCCGGCCACCCATCACGATCATAATCAAAAACAGTGGCTCCATGATTGTAAAAAAGGGGCTTATCAATCCCGGTTGGTTTGGAAACATCTTCAAAAGTCCAATCTCCCTTATTTCTATAGAGTTTAGAGGCATAACCAATGACTGTTCTTTCATCGATTCCTGCTGGATGGTTTGCATCTCCTTTTTTGGTTATCGTACCGCCGCCATTGATGAACAAATCCATTTTTCCATCCTTATCAAAATCGATTAAGGATAATCCCCCTCCCAAGGAATCTAGGATGGCATAGTGTCCAGGGTTCTCATTGGAATTCCGGTAGGCGAATTGGATGCCAGCTTTTTGGGTTACCTCTTCAAAGGAAAAGGATTTAATTTGTTCCGGGGGATCAACCGGTGGATTGCCTTTAAGTTCGGAAGGCTGTTTAACAAGGCCTTGGCTTGGTTTTTTAGGGTTGGGTTCTGAACCACAACCCAACAGTCCCAACCCCAGAATGGGGATCACTAAATGGCTGAAAGCCTTTGCAATAGTCATCGGAAATGCTTCCCAAGGGAGAATAAAGGAATATTACCATGATCCTGGGGCAATGATAAGGGAAGGACCGGCCTTTCCCTAGGGAAATTGCCGGCAAAGGAATTATGCTGCCGTGGAAGAATTGGAATTATGGGCAAATTGAGGGATTTGTCAAAAATGCCTTAGGCAAATGGAGGATCGAGGAATTTTGGGGTTGCTCCTTCCTTAGCAATTGGTTTATTTCCTTTGGAACAACCCAAGCCGAAACATCCAGGATGCCAACCTATGGCAAATTTTGGTTCTGTGGGCTAAAATATACCGTCTTGGGAAGGGTATAATTAACCTGATATTGGTTTACCACACCCGGTACTAGATAAGGATTGAGAAGAATGGTAGTAAGTGCTCCGGCTGCTCCCAGCAGGTTTGAGGAAGTCGATTCAATTACCATCCGTTTTGCTGGCGATTCGGGCGATGGAATGCAGGTAGTCGGGACACAGTTAACCAATGTTTCGGCAATCATGGGCAATGACATTGCCACCTTTCCTGACTTCCCAGCCGAAATCCGTGCCCCTGCGGGAACCTTGGCCGGGGTTTCCGGTTTTCAGGTTCATTTTGCAAGCACGGATATTCATACACCTGGGGATTCCCTTAATTGCCTCGTGGTGATGAACCCTGCTGCCCTAAAAACCAACCTCAAAGATCTCCAACCTGGTGGGATTCTTATCGTAAATGCTGATTCCTTTGGAGTTACGGACCTTGGGAAGGCTAAATATGCAACCAATCCTCTTGAAGATGGGTCTCTGAAGGGTTACAGGATTGTAAAGGTTGCAATTGACAAACTTAATCGTGAAGCACTGAAAGATTCCAATTTGGCGATTCGCGATGCGGATCGATGCAAGAATTTCTTTGCTTTGGGCTTGGTATTCTGGATGTTTGAGCGGAGTCAGGAGACCACGATCAAGTGGCTTCATGCCAAATTTGGGAAAAAACCGGACATCCTTCAAGCAAACATTAGTGCCTTGAAGGCAGGGTATAATTATGGCGAAACGGTAGAATTGATGCCCATTCAATACCGGGTTGCCAAAGCCAAAATCTCGCCGGGAACCTACCGCAAAATTACCGGTAACGAAGCTTTGGCCATGGGTTTGGTGGCAGCATGTGAATTGGCTAACAAAACAATGGTTTGTGCAAGTTATCCAATTACACCTGCCACCGATGTCCTTCACCAACTTGCTGACATGAAAAATTTCGGGGTCAAAACCATTCAGGCCGAGGATGAAATTGCCGCCGTGGGAATGGCCCTTGGGGCTTCCTACGGTGGGGCAATTGGGATCACGGGTACCAGTGGGCCCGGTGTGTGCCTCAAATCGGAGGCAATTAATCTTGCCGTGATGACTGAACTACCTTTGGTTATCATTGATGTTCAAAGGGGTGGACCAAGTACTGGCCTCCCTACAAAGACAGAACAATCCGATCTCCTTCAGGCATTTTTTGGACGAAACGGGGAATCTCCCGTGGCAATCATTGCTCCAAAAACCCCTGGGGATTGTTTCAATATGGCGTTCGAGGCGATCCGGATTGCCACCGAGTTCATGGTTCCCATTTTTATTCTTTCCGATGGTTACATTGCCAACGGTGCGGAACCTTGGCTTATTCCGGAAGTGGACAACCTTCCCAAAATTAAAATCAATCACCCAACCGGACCAAACTCCCAAGGGTCAAGTGCAACCCACGAGAATGGGGCAGGAGAACCGGGCAAATTTCTTCCCTATAAACGAAATGAAAACCTCGTTCGACCTTGGGCCATTCCAGGTACAATTGGATTGGAACACCGTATTGGGGGTATCGAGAAACAGGATGTAACGGGAAACATCAATTACGAACCAGCCAATCATGAACATATGGTTTGGACCAGAGCTCAAAAAGTGGCCAATATTGCCAAAACCATACCTGACTTGGTGGTGGAGGGTGATCAGGAAGGGGAGCTACTTGTTATTGGTTGGGGGGGAACCTACGGTACCATTGCCACCGGTGTCCAAAAAGCCCGGCTAAATGGGTGGAAAATCGGTCAGGTCCATTTTCAATACCTAAATCCTTTTCCCAAAAACACCGCAGAAGTTTTCCAGAAATTCAAATATTTCCTGGTTCCTGAGCTCAATCGTGGCCAACTCCTTCTCCTTCTTAGGGGAACATTCCTTATTGATGCCAAGGGGCTTAATAAAATTCAGGGGAAACCCTTCCTGGTTTCCGAAATTATGGATGGCATCAAACCATACTTCCACTCCAATGGCAACGCAGACAACTCGTAAGTCCATTTTTTTTTAATAGGTGAGACCATGACAGTTACCGCACTACCCACTTTGAAACCGGCCGATTTTGCCAGTGACCAGGAAATCCGATGGTGCCCAGGTTGCGGCGATTATTCCATTTTGGCACAAACCAGGAAGGCCCTTAGCACGGTTCCTTTTCCCAAGGAAAAGATGGTTTTCATTTCGGGAATTGGCTGTTCAAGCCGTTTTCCCTATTACATGAACACCTATGGTTTCCACACTATCCATGGCAGGGCACCCACCTTTGCAACCGGACTCAAATTGGCTCAGCCGGATTTGATGGTTTGGGTGGTTACCGGTGATGGAGATGGTTTGTCCATTGGAGGCAACCATCTCATTCACGCTCTCCGCCGTAATATTGACATCAAGATTTTGTTGTTCAACAACGAGATTTACGGCCTTACCAAAGGGCAATACTCTCCCACCTCCCGTTTGGGAACCAGAACAAAAACCAGCCCGGGCGGGTCCATTGATGCACCCATTCGCGCCCTTTCCCTAGCCTTGGCAGCTGAGGCAACCTTTGTGGCTCGCACCATGGATTTGGACCCGGCCCATACGGCAAGCACTTTGCAAAGGGTGGCGGCCCACAAGGGTTCCGCTTTTGTTGAAATCTACCAAAATTGCAAGATTTTTAATGATGGTGTTTTCAACTATGTCACCGACAAAGCTCTAAGATCAGACAATGCCCTGTATCTTGTTCATGGAAAACCCATGGTTTTTGGCAAGGACAACAACAAAGGAATTCGCCTTAATGGCCTCGATCCCGAGGTAGTAACCATAGGCAAAGATTGCGCTTTGGACGACATTATGGTTCATGATGAAACCGCCGCAAATCCAACCATGGCCTACCTTTTGAGTCGTTTTGCCTATCCGGATTTTCCGGAAGTTTTCGGCGTTCTCCGCAATGTTTCTGAACCCACCTATGATGAATTGATGGCCAAGCAAATGGCCGATTCCCTGGCGAAAAAAGGAAAGGGTGATTTGCGAAAACTTTTCCGGAACGATGATCTTTGGACGGTGGAATAATTCCAATCAAGCCTTATTGTTATAACCCAATCGGGACCTTCTTGTGGTGCCTTTTGGGTCCGTAAACATCTGTTATTTGAGTTAACCGGGTTAACCCAAGTTACGCAGTTGGGACCACGAAAACCTGGATTTTCCCGGGAAAAAGTCAAATCAGCCTGCAAAAGTCGGGACTACAAATCCTCTTTACAGGTTCTGTTTCAAGGCGTTTGATCCTGATTGGCGAGAGACTGAGGAATGGGATAGCTCGGGCTTTCAGCCCTTTGTGAATTTGGGAATGGGTACCTGGGGCGTTGCCC
>SYLG01000171.1 GCA_005808665.1 Planctomycetia bacterium
GGAAATATCAAGTAACTTGGTCGGGACTACATGCCGTTTTGAACTCGACATACTCCAAATTCCCGGGAAAAACATCAATCAGGGTCCCCAAAAAGACCAAAAAATCGTAAAAAATCACTCCAACTGCGTAACTTGGGTTAATCGCCGAACCTATCTTACTCCAAGGGGAGGCGATGTCCGTTTCATTTCAATAGGTTGGTTTGGGAACTGGATTCAGTCGTTTCCCATTTTGTTTCCAGTGAGAGGTTTTTTGGCACCAGGGGAAAACAGCCAACCAGTTCATAAAACCAAAGGATCAACCACTTTGCATCCTGATCCAATCTTTTGTGGAAATCCCCGATGTCTCAACCTGTTCCAGCAGGACCAAACCTTGCCAACAAAACCATTCTTGGGCACCCTGTTGGGTTGTACATATTATTTTTCACGGAAATGTGGGAGAGGTTTAGTTATTACGGAATGAGAGCGTTGTTGATGACCTATATGGTTACCTATTTTCGATGGTCCACAAGTGATGCCTCGTCGATTTACAAATGGTATACCTCGCTTGTTTATGTGACCCCCATTATTGGCGGGTTTTTGGCAGACCGCTATTTGGGGAACAGGGCGGCAGTTTTCATTGGTGCAATTCTTATGGCCATAGGTCATTTCCTTATGGCTTTTGAGGCGTCTTCGATTTTCTTTGCTGCGCTTGTTTTCCTGATTTTGGGAAATGGTTTCTTCAAACCCAACATGACCACCCAGGTCGGGCGACTCTATCCCCCCAATGACCGTCGCCGGGATGGCGCTTACACGATCTTTTACATGGGGATAAACATGGGAGCGTTTTTGGCTCCGATTGCCTGTGGCTGGCTTCAGGAGAACACCAAAGGTGGTTTTCATTCCGGCTTTGCCATTGCCGGGGTGGGAATGCTTTTAGGGTTATTCACATACATGTTTGGTCAGCCATTCTTGGTAGAGTATAAAGAAGATCCTCAAAAACCGCAATTGGCCATGGGAGTATTATCGGAGGAAGAGGCCGAACAACAGCCATCCTTGATGGGTGGTTTTTATGTCTGGGTTCCTTTAATTTTGTGGGCAGGTGCGGTAACCCTTTTGGCATTTGGTACCTACTACGCCTTTGAGGGGGGAATCAAAAAGGCCGCTCCCGCGCTCATCAGTGGTGTTTCCCTGTGTGCGGTGGCCTGGATAAATGGCTCGGTCAAAAATGCAATTAGGGACAGGGTCACCACCATCATTGTAATCGGCCTGTTTGCCATCTTTTTTTGGGCCGCTTTTGAGCAACAAGGAAATGCTCTCAACCTTTGGGCGGACAAGGTGACAAACCGGAATTTAACGGTTGATGCGGTACCCCCGGCAATCTATCCGGAGGCGGCGGAAATTTTTGCAGACGAGGACTCCTCTGCCCCTGGGCAGGCCCATGGCTTATGGGACAGTTTCAAAAACACCGTAGGTCGCTTTGGTATAATATTTCAACTTAAAGAAGCCAAGGCAGGTTCAGGTGGAAGTGTTATCAATCCGGTTCCCACGGCTTGGTTCCAGTCGATCAATGCCCTTGGGATTTTCATTCTTGCCCCTGTTTTTGCTTATCTTTGGCTCAAGGTGGACCTAAGCATTCCCACCAAAATGGTCCTTGGGTTAACCGCCATGGGGGCCTCTTTTTTGGTTATGGTGCTTGGTGCAACGGCAGAAAATCAAAAGCATTCGGTTGACCTCAAAGGCCCTATTCCATCCTCTATAAATCTGGATTCCGAGGGACATATCCTGATTCCATCCTTTATAAAACTGGGTTTCAATGGACCTACCATTGTCAAGAATGATCCTGCCCACGCGGGCAGGTTAAGGGTGGTGAATGGAAAGCTGGAATGTTTCGGGGTTTTTTCCGATTTGGAAAGGGATGCCCTTAGTATGCTTTCAACCCCACAAAGTTTTAAGGATCAGTTGGAGGTCGCTGCCAAGGGACTGGACCAACAAAAAAGCGAAGGAAAGCCTCGGCGATTCGATTTGACCTTGCCAAATGGGGTGGCGGGATTCGAATTAAGGTATGGCGGATTTCATCCGCAAGGCGTTCAATTTGACAACCAGGCTAACCGGTTGACTATTAAACAAACCTTGGCGGAAAAAGACCAAAAGGCCCTGTTGGTTTGTGCTGCCGATCCTTCCTTTCGATCGACTCTGGATAACTTGATGGTGGAATCCTCAAAGTCCAGGGTTTCACCACAATGGTTGCTTTGGTGTTATATCCTTGCAACCATGGGGGAACTGTGCCTGTCGCCAGTAGGTCTGAGCATGACAAGCAAGTTGTCTCCCCGGCGATATGCAACCATGCTGATGGGATTGTGGCTTTTGGTCAGTGCCTTTGGTAACTTTGCGGCGGGGGCCATGGGGGAAATCTATGAACACACTCCACCCACCGCTTATTTCGGGTACATGACTGCGGTTTTGTTTGGGGTGGGATTGATTTTGTTGGCGTTGGTGGGTCGGCTTACCCGGATGATGCACGGGGTGAGGTAGGAGGATTTGGGTAGTATTCCTTACAGGTAGGTAAGCGGTTCTGAACCCATTTCGTTCGGCTTATTCAAGCAAGGGGGACCCACAAAGATAGTTGATCCCTTTGCTTGCCCTCGAATAATCCAGGTCTTGATTGACTTTATCAGCACCTAGGGTAAAACCCTGTGAACGGGTGGGTTTTTGGAAATCCAAGAGGCAAGGATCATTGGTTATGAAAACAATCCTGGATACAAGCCATGGTTGGCCACGGGATTTCTCCTGGGCAGAGGATGGTTTGTCTTGCCGCTTTATCCCGGTTAATGGTGGCCTTGGCGAAGGCTTGGCCTTGTTGGAAATATGCTCGGGCCCATTGCGCCTTTCCATATTACCCGGAAGGGGCATGGGAATCTGGAAAGGATCCTGCGATGGCTTCCCCTTGGGTTGGGAATCCCCGGTTCAGGGGCCTGTTCACCCTTGCCGTGTAGAACTTGAGCGCAGAGGTGGCCTTGGTTGGCTTGATGGATTTGATGAACTCCTTTGTCGATGTGGATTGGCTTTTAATGGGCCTCCCGGGAAAGACGCCACGGGATATCCTTTAACCTTGCATGGGAGGATCGCCAACCTCCCTGCCAGTTCCCTGCGAATCCTACATGACAAAACCACCCATTCCTTGATTGTCGAGGGTGTGGTATTTGAATCATCGGTTTTCGACTCCCGGTTAAAGCTTACAACAACCTATTCCTTGGCGTCCGGAGGCCGGGTACTAACCCTTCACGATTTGGTGGAAAATGGAAGTTCCCAACCAGCGGAAATGCAGCTTCTTTACCATCTAAATGTAGGTCGGCCGTTTTTGGAAATGGGAGCAACGCTGCATTTACCCATAAAGGCCATGTCGCCCCAAACGACCCAGGCGGCGGAGGCGATTGAAGGTTGGCAAACCTACCAAGGGCCAAACGCCGGGTTTAAAGAGGAAGTTTACCTATTCCATTTGCGGGAAAATGCCCTGGGTAAGGGCCAAGCCCTTTTGGCTCACCCCGCTGGAAAGCTGGGGGTGGCCGTCCGTTTTCCTCTTCGGGACCTCCCCTGTTTCACGGTTTGGAAACAAACCGGTGCTTTGGAGGATGCCTTTGTAACCGGGTTGGAACCTGCCACCGGTTTTCCCAATTTCAAGGATTTTGAACGGGACAAAGGGCGGGTGGTTCGGCTTGCCCCAGGGGCAAATTGGGAAGCAAGCTGGGAAATCGAGTTTGTCACCCAATCCGAAAGGATATGTCAAATCAAAGCCGAAGTGGAGGCTCTTTCCGGATCGGAAACCATTCATCAAAAACCGCACAAGGAGTTTACCCCCCATGGCCACTAAATATCGATTACTAATGGCATTGGTTTTATGCCTTCCTGGCATTTCAATAGTTGTTTCCCGGGAAGAATCGTTACCCATCGAAGGCAAGGCGATTGTCCTTTGGGATGGCAAGGATACATTTGGTTGGACCCTCCCTCCTGGTGTTTCGTCCAAACAAACCTTTGGCCAAGGGGGTATTTGGAAACATAATTCTTTTTTTGGCCCTGGCACGATCGAGGTGGTATTTGCCTCCGGTCCAAAGGTTTCTTTTACCTTTTTCAGGACAGGGGTAGACGGTAAGGATTATGGATCCACGACCTATTCGAGTGATGGAACCGGGGGAAATTGGACCCACTCGTGGACGGGGGGTGTTTCCCGGTTTGGGTTCCAATCCAGCGGTGCCAAGGTGGTCCGATTGGAATACCGACCTTATGCCATGAAAGCACTCTTTAATGGCCAGGATCTTTCTGGTTGGAAGGTATTTCCAGAAAAGAAATCGGTTTTTCAATGGCACCCTAACGGTTGGCTTTCCGTAAAAAATGGCCAGGGCGACCTCCAATCCAAAGAGGTTTTCGGCAATTTTTTTGCTCAAGTCGATGTGAAAACAAACGGAAAACACTTAAACAGTGGTATTTTCTTCAGGGGAATCCCCGATCAGTATTGTTTGGCCTACGAGGCCCAGATTCGCAATCAATTCAATGAAATGGCGGACCAAAAGTATTCCGTGGAAGCCTATCATCCGGAGACAAACAAGTTGGTGGAAAAAACGGAAATACTATCAAAAGCGGTGGATTATGGAACCGGAGCGATTTATCGCCGGGTTCCCGCCAGGGTGCAAGCATCCAGGGATGGGGAATGGTTTACCCTTTCCATTGCGGCATATGGACGCCAGATCTCCACTTGGGTCAATGGCCAACAGGTCACCGATTGGACGGACAATCGACCGGTTCATGATAACCCAAGGGTTGGTTTTCGTTCGAAACCAGGAGCCTTTTCCATTCAGGGACATGACCCAACCACTGACATCGATTTTAAAAATTTTCATGTCAAATCATTTGATGAATAAGGGTAACCCCAAGGCGGAATCACTTGCCTTTGGGCTAATCATGCAAGCTTTCCCAAATGTTCGGAAATGGTCCTTTTATTACCCCAAGTTACGCAGTTGGGACCATGAAAACCGTGTTTTTCCCGGGAAAAAGTTAAATCAGGCTGCAAAAGTCGGGACTACAAATCCTCTTTACAGGTTCTGTTTCAAGGCGTTTGATCCTGATTGGCGAGAGACTGA
>SYLG01000172.1 GCA_005808665.1 Planctomycetia bacterium
CGAATACATCAGATCATGCATCGAATCCTTCAGGAAAAAGCTTCCCTCACCTCGACTCATCCCACTACAGGGTTGAGAAAATCGGGACCCTGGCTACTATTCCTATACCCGTTTAGCACTAAAACCCGTGAACGCATACGATTTAAAATATAAGGAAAAACATTAACTTGTGGAACGCCAAGGTTGTTCCCCTCCCATTTTTGGTTTTGAAAAAGGTAGCCCAGGAGTCCCATCATGATTTGCTTTTGATTGTTCTTGCATTGAAGGGAATGGTACGCTTGCCTAGCCGAAACTACAGCCACAACCGTTATGCCTACCAGAACACCAACAATCCCAAGAACAACCAGAAGTTCAAGCAGCGTAAGGCCTTTTCGGGGTAAATCTTCCCTATTATTACCCATATAATAATTATTTATCCAAAAATTTTGGTATTTTCAATAGGACGGACTTACGCAGTTGGATGAGGTTGGGTACTCCTAAATCGGTTGGGTTGGTAAAACTCCGAGCGGTGCCCACTCCAATCAAACTTAATACTCATGGTTAAACATCAAAGCTTTCAAATTCCTTGCCCATGGCCTGTAAAAAAGGCGTTTTATTCAACCCATCAACATAAATCCGTTTAGTACGACTTGGCAAAAACAACCCGCTGGGCCGAAGGGCGACCGGTCACCATGCAAACGCCCGGCTCGTTGGGCAGGTTTTTGGGGATGCAGCGAATCGTTGCCTTGGTTTCCGCCGCGATTTTGTCCTCGGTCTCACGGGTGCCATCCCAGTGGGCCAGGAAAAAACCTCCGGGAGATTCGATCTTTTGCCTGAAATCGTCATAAGTTTCAACGGTGTGGGTGTTGGCATCCCGAAAGGCTTTGGCCTTGGCAAACAAATTGGCCTGAATGCTTTTGAGGAGTTCAACAATCCGCAAAGGAGCTTGATCGAGGGGGATTCCAAATTGCTTTCCCTCTTTGCCGGGTTGGTCACGCCTCGCCAACACACAGGCGTTTTGGGCGACATCCTTGGGCCCGATCTCCACCCGGACCGGGACACCCTTGAGTTCCCATTCGTTGAACCGGTAGCCCGGAGTGTTGTGGAAATCTTCATCGACCTTTACCGCGATCGTGTCAAAGTTGAAGAACTCCTCTCGAGGCAACGCTTTTAAGGCTGTTGCCAGTTGCTTTGCTGCGGAAAGGGAAGCTTCCCGTTCGGCGGCCTCTTTTCCCAAGGCACAAATGACAACCTGAACCGGGGCAATTCGGGGAGGGGCAATAAGCCCCTGATCGTCGCTATGAGTCATGATCAGGGCACCAATCAGGCGGGTGGAAACGCCCCATGAAGTGGCCCAAGGGTGTTCAAGCTGGCCGGTGCTGTTCTGGAACATGACTTCAAAGGCTTTGGCAAAATTTTGGCCCAAAAAGTGGCTGGTTCCTGCCTGAAGGGCCCGTTTGTCCTGCATCATTGCTTCGATGCAAAGGGTGTATTCCGCCCCGGGAAACTTTTGCCCCTCGCTTTTCGGACCAAAAAGAACGGGCATAGCCATCCATTCCTCGGCGAAAACACGATAGACCTCAAGCATTTTTGCGGTTTCCTCTTCGGCTTCGGCCTTGGTCGCATGAGCGGTGTGCCCCTCCTGCCAAAGGAATTCGGCCGTGCGCAAAAAGAGCCTCGTGCGCATTTCCCAACGAAGGACATTGGCCCACTGATTGATCAAAAGGGGCAAGTCGCGCCATGACTGGATCCAGTTCTTGTAGGTATTCCAAATGATGGTTTCCGAGGTTGGCCGGATGATAAGTTCTTCTTCCAGTTTTGCTTCGGGATCCACCTCGATCCCCTTGCCTGGAACCGACTTGAGCCGATAGTGGGTGACGACTGCACATTCCTTGGCAAACCCCTCCGCCATCTGTTCTTCTTTGGCAAAATAGCTTTTCGGAATCAACAGGGGGAAATAGGCATTCACATGGCCTGTTTCCTTGAACATCCGGTCAAGGGCCGCTTGCATGCGCTCCCACAAGGCATAGCCATGGGGCTTGACCACCATGCAGCCGCGGACCGAGGAGTTCTCGGCCAATCCTGCCCTATTGACGATGTCCAAATACCATTGGGAATAGTCTTGAGCCCGGGTTGTGATTTTTTCGCCGGCCATGTTTTGCCAACTCGCTTGTACGGGAAATAGGGCCTCTCACAGGTTGGGCAACCTGTGCTGGGAATTCTAGAACCATGGGCCCCTTGTCCCAACAGGCCTATCCTATCCGGATGAAAGATTCCACAAGCCACTCTACGAAACCCAATCCCCCAGGCGTCCCTATCCAACTCGATCAACCGGGTGGGGGACTATTTGTTCATGGAGAATTGGCATGGGCTGCCTTGCGGAGGCTTCTCATTCGCAGCTTTTTCCCGGGCCATATTCGACGGATGGAGGCCCTCCGAACGGGCTCCTGCCCGGAATGTCGGCATGGCATCCTCGACTCCCGTGATTTGAAATACAAAAAACTCGTATGCGGCTTCCGGTTTGATCCTGGCCTTGATCCCTATGGCTGGCGAGACCGTACTTATTTTGCCAGGCATGGTTGGGCAGAGATCTTTTTTTTAGTTGGTTTTTTGACACTTTTGGCTGGAATGGGGGTAGCCCTTGCCCTGGTTTTCCACCCAGGCTGGATTGTCCTGGCTTTGGCTCCCTGGCCGTTTGCCTTTTTCACTTTTGCCTTTTTCCGAAATCCGATTCGGGTTCCACCCTCCGATGAATCCCATCTTTGCAGCCCGGCGGATGGAGTCGTTACGGATATCGATGAGGTGGAGGAACCGGGCTTTCCCGGAGGCAGAGCCAAACGGATTTCGATCTTCCTTTCCGTGTTTAATGTCCATGTCAACCGGTCCCCAGTAACCGGGACGGTGGAACGGTTGGTCTATTTGCCAGGTTTGTATCTGGATGCCAGGCATCCGGAATGTTTCCGCCGGAATGAACAGCTTTGGCTCGATATCCGCGATGACCTGGGACACCTTTGGCGGGTTCGGCAGGTAGCCGGTGCCATCGCCCGGCGCATTGTTTGTCAGGCAAAAGTGGGAAGCCGGATAACCCGTGGGGAACTCTATGGATTGATCAAATTTGGGTCACGGACGGAGGTCCTTTGGGAAACAGATTTACCCTGTAAGGCACTCGTACAAGTGGGCAGCATTGTCCGGGGGGGCCAAACGGCGGTTTGCCAACCGGGATAAAAGTGGGAAACGGAAAAGCAAAGGATAAACCTGTTTCCCCCAACCACCAGCGGATTATTTCTTTTCGGTGTACTCAATGGTCATGGTGCAGGTCCAGTTTTTTCCGCTGCCGGAAGTGTTCTTTCGTAGGGTGGTGTAAGAACCGCCAGCAACCTCCCTTGCAGAGCGAGCGGCATCGCTTTCCGCCTTGGATTTCGAATCGCCGACTCCGGTTACAGAGGCTTTGATTTTTTTGGCAAGCAAGGAAGCCATAACATTATCCGATGCGTTGGCCGGCATGGATGGCATAACCAACAAGAACGCAACCATGAAAACCGATTGAAATACTTTCATTCGTAATGCTCCATTAAGCGTAACAAAAATCCTCAAAAAGGGAACAAAGGAAAGGCTATGCTAGGCAACCAATCTGGCTAGGTCTAACACTTGAGGATCCCTGGATTGGCAACTCCACGCTTTTCCGGATTTTTCAGAAGCCGCTCGACCCGTAACCCACCATTGGGATTAGACAGCGTTTTATTCGCCAACGATTTCCCCCCCGTTGGGGGTGACAAAGGCCCAAAAAAGTGGGGGTGTAATTGCTGGCGAGAAGGCACGGACGCTGCCATCCATCATGGCGACTTTCAAGCCGGAACTTTGCAAGGCTTGGAGTCTGGTCCCATCCGAATTTGCAAAGGACGGGACGATTTGAATGGGGTGGGGATCAGGATAGGAGTGTCCTGTCCCATCCTCAGTCAGAATAGGTCGCCAATCCTTCCAGGCAGGATCGGCAAAACTGGGAGTTCGGGAACCTTGCTTGGTGGAATCCAAATTGTTGGAGTCAAGGACAACCGAAATACCCATTGAGTTTGCACGCTTGCTTGTGAAATTATAATGTTCTGCGAAACCAACGGTCTGGGAGGTTCCATCCGGAAAACTGCCCGGAAGTTTGGCCGAATGGGAAAATGCCGGGGCGGAATAGGCGAAAGAGATTTTTCCATCCGAAAAATTGTCTTCGGCCCATTCCCATTTGTGGCTCAGATCCAATTTGGAATAAAAGGCCTCCACCACATCCCAATGGGGGGCATGGTTAACAATCCGGTAGTAGGGTGGAGGTCCCGATGCCAAATAAGGCATAATGGCCCAATGGGGGGAAAACTTTTCTGTTCCATCCATGGTGTCCCCGTTGGCCGCGGGAAGCTTTCCGTTTTCCTGACCGGCGAATTGATGCATGGCCAACATGATCTGCTTAAGCTTGTTTTTGTCTTCAAGGCTGCTGGCAGTAGAACGGACCCTTTGGATGGCTCCCATCAGTAGCCCCATCAATACTGCCAGGATTGCAATGATGATCAGGAGTTCAATAAGCGTAAAACCAGGTCGATTTTGTTTCATGACTCGCTCCTTAAATTCAAATACAATACTGCCTGCATCTCCTAATGAATAATAAAGTTTGGTTTATGAAATTAAGGTAATGTTCTATAGGCAATTGCTTCAACCACACGAACCGGAGGATTAAAATTGTACACTTCGAGTTCCAAAGGTCGAATTGTTACTAATTGTCCCGGAGGTTGCTTGATTGCCGGTTTGTGTTGCAAGAACAGTAACCAACATAAAAAGTGTTGCGTTCATGAAAACCATCCCTTCATAAAAGCCGAAATTTAATAGGAACACGCCAAAGTAGGCAAGTCCACAATGAATCCTAACCGTTTTCCTTGCAACAACCAAGGTGAAAAACCATTAAAAAGATCTCGGTTCAAAGATTTCATTTTTCTTTAATTAATGGCTTCTTGTATCGCAATTTGGAGCCTGAATTTGTCAATCCAATTTTGGCTTGAGCCGTAGGGCGAATCGGTTTTTTTTCTCAGGATTCGTGTCAGACCTGAAAGGAATCCAAAACCTTTGATCTGTTTTTCCTGGCAGTCAAGAAATACTCATTGCCTTAAGGTAAGGTCGGGTCGGGAAGGATAACCGGGGGTTTTGACCGGACCAGAAATCCCCCCGCCACAAATAGAACCGGTTCCCCAAGGATCAGGTTAAAGACCTGGGCTTGGCGACCGGTGGCAATCACCTCCCGAACTGTTACCGTTTTGCGCTTTCCCCCTTCAAAGGTGTAAATTTGGTCCTTGGCTTTCAAATCCCCAGCAATCCGCACCCCGCCCCCCGCAAGGGCAAGCGGCTGGGTTTGGGTGGTGACCAGCGTCTTGCCTTCGGTTCGGACCTCCAGAAGCAAGTTTTGGGTGGTAAAAAGATGGGCTACCTTGGCCTGCCCAGAGGTTCCATCGGGACGGACAATGAGAACCAAGTCCCCCATGCGAATATCCTCGATGGGTTGGTTTCCTCCGGGAATCTGAATGAGCGTGCCCCCAGGGAAACATCCTGGATGGCACGGGGGAAAATGGCGAATGCTGCTATGCATGGAAACAGCAACCCTGCCTTTTCCCTCAGCATTTTCCGAGATAAGAATACGGGCAGTTTCCCAATTGCCCCCGGACTCGGTCACTACCGTTACCTTACTTTTGATTTTGGGGCCAGTGAATTCGAATAATTGAAATTCTGCCCTCGTCGGAGGAGGCCCGGCTGGGCCCAATAGCATGGCCTTTTTCTTGATCAACCTCAGGGAGCCATCGAGCTTCACAACCGTTTGGGGGGGCGGGTAACCTGGAAAGCCAAACTCATCCACCGTGGGAGCGGTCGGATCAAGAACAAGGGTCGCCTTGCTGACGCCGAAATTATCCCACTTTGCGGATAGCTGAATCCTATATACTGGTTGGGCACACTCGGGCATAGGCAAGCCACGGCCATCAACCCTCCCTGTCAGGTCAACGGTAATGGTCGACATGGGTAGCTGTGCTTGAGGTGCATAGGCTAAAATCAAAGCCAATTGCCAAATCATGAGAAGTTTCCTCCTAATGGGCTCGTTTGAATCCCCAATCAGTTTAGGAATAACTTCACCCGGTCGTGCCAATTCTGGGATAAAAAGTACGCCGCCAACCGTTAAAAAGCCACGGTCCGGAAAGGCATTCACCCCCCGTCGATTTCACCCTTGGCAAAAATTCGGATCAAGGTTCCTGACTCCCTTGGTCGATAAACCGAATTGAGGCAGTAGCTTGATGGCTTTCCCGGGAACATGCTCCAACTAAATCATTATGCGCAGTATATTGGCAATATTGGCGATCTGGGCATTTTGGGGCGTAGCTTCGGCTCAACCTCTAGGTCGACCTGCGACCGTAGCTACTGCCGAGGCAGAGGTTCGATGTGGCCCTAGTGTTGATCCGAAAATTTATCCCACCAATAAGTTACGAGCGGGACAACAAGTGGAGGTCCTCGATCAAAAGGACGAATGGGTAGCGATCAAACCGCCCCCAGGGTCGTTTTCCTGGATCAACCGGGCCAAAGTGGAGCCGCTTGGGAATCAAGGCGTCAATTTTGTGGTTTCCGGACCCGCCGGGACCAAAGTCCCGATTTTGGTCGGATCGGCGGTCAATGGATCCCAAAGGCCCACGGTGGAAAGCATTTCCCTTCCCCGGGGAGCCCAAGTTCGAGCCACGGGTAGCCCCCTGAAAGATGCCGACGGAGAGTGGCTCCCCATTGAGCCTC
The DNA here is from genome assembly GCA_005808665.1 of Planctomycetia bacterium. Classification (GTDB taxonomy): domain Bacteria; phylum Planctomycetota; class Planctomycetia; order Gemmatales; family Gemmataceae; genus SYLG01. The sequence goes on from SYLG01000172.1 coordinate 6,778, forward strand.
CCGAGGGAGAAAAACGCTGGATGCGGCGAGATACCTTGGTGGGATTGCCTGCAATGCCACCAAGCAATTTGGTAGCCGGCGGGGCCAAGGATAGCGCACCCGGTTCCCTGGTTTCCGGTTCGGTCCTAACGAATCCAACTTTGCCAGCACCACCTCCCGCCCCGGTAGTTGGGAAAGCCCCTGCCACCCGTTGGAATCAGGCCGTTCAAGCCGAGGGGTTAGGGCAACCCCTGGAGGCCCTCCGCATTTACACCGAAATGAATCAGGAATATGCCCTGACCTTGCCGGATTGGGCACGGGCAGCCGCCAATCGGGCCCAGGTGCTTCGCAATCAGGGGTTTGCGCTAACGGCCCCGATAACACCCGCCGTGGTAGTTGGCCAAACCAACCCGAATTGTGCCCCTTATGCACCCCTTCCACCCGGAATGGCTTTGGTGCCAATTGCCAATGGAGGCATGGTGACAACGGCGCCAAATGGTGTTGGCCAAGCACCGGGAGTCCTTATGACTCGCAATCCCCAAAATGGACTCCCCAAACTCCAAGGTTACCTTCGTCGTCCTGGTCGGTCCATCAACAACAAGCCGATGTACATGTTGGAAAGCCCGGACGGTCGCCCGATCAGTTACCTCCTTCCCACCACGAGCGTTACCCTTGACCCGTGGATCGATCACAAAGTGGAAGTTTCTGGCGGAACATATTACTATGGGGAGTTACGAGCCGAAGTGCTTTATGTGCAGGGCATCCGCATGGTGGCACAATAGAAAAACGGGTATCGACCTTTCCATTGTTTCCTTTTCGATTTCCTATCACCCGCACTTGCCTTACCCATGAAATCCATCGAAGATAAGAGCATATCGAAAAGGGTCTTAGGGTACGGCCACCCTTTTGGGGGGAGGCGGGACTATTCCAAAGGACAGTTGCATCCTGCGCCCTTGTCAGGAATTATCCGGACATTTCCAAAAGGATTCCCGCCTCTCCTTTCTAGCCATTAGGACCTCGTTTATGGGGAGTATGCCCGTTTGGACCTTGGCGTAAACTCCCACCCACTGCAATATGTCGACCTCCTGGTGATCCTTGTCTACCTGGCGGCCAGCACCTTGGTGGGAGCCTATTTCCGCAAAGGCCAGAAAGACATTCGCACCTATTTTGTGGGAAATCGTGAGGTTACCTGGCCCCTTTTGCTTGTTTCGATTGTAGCTACGGAAACGAGCACCGTGACTTTTTTGAGTGTACCCGGGCTGGCTTATCATCCTGAGGGTGGAAACCTCACCTTTCTGCAATTGTCCTTTGGGTATCTGCTTGGCAGGATCATCCTTTCGGCTTTGATCTTGCCAGGTTTCTTCCAGGGCCATTACATTAGTGCCTATGAGGCCCTCCGGAAAAAGTTCGACGAGCGCGTACAACGGGCTGCTTCCCTATTGTTTATCCTTACAAGAACCATTGCAGATGGCTTAAGACTTTTTCTTACCGCATTGCTTTTGCAGCAGTTCACCCATTGGAATATGCCAGCTTCCATTTTGATGATGGGGCTGATTACTTTGGTCTACACTTACCTTGGCGGAATGCAGGCCGTGCTTTGGACCGATTGCATCCAATTCCTGATTTACACCCTTGGGGCGTTTGTTGCCGGGTGGATGTTGGTGGGTTACCTACCAAGCGGGTATGCCGAATTCTTCTGTGCCGGGTGTGAGGCCGGAAAATTTTCCCTTTTCAACCTTTCGATCGATCCGACCCAACCTTACACGCTGTGGGCAGGGATTCTGGGTGGGGCGTTTTTCAGCATGGCCAGTCATGGTGCGGACCAGATCATGGTGCAGCGTTATCTTTGCGCCAAAAACCTTACTCATGCCCGCGTGGCCCTTATCGCAAGTGGGCTGGTGGTTATTCTTCAGTTCGTACTGTTTCTGTTCATTGGGATAGGGCTTTATTTACTCGCCCAATCCGGATCGTGGGACTTACCTCCAGGCATTCGTAATGACCAGGTATTTGGGAAGTTCATTGTGGAAAAATTGCCCGTTGGGCTGGTTGGATTGGTGATTGCGGCCGTCCTGGCGGCAGCCATGTCAACCCTGTCCAGTTCCCTTAACAGCAGTGCAAGTGCGGCCCTTGCCGATTTTTACAAACCCCAAAGGCCTGGGAAATCCGATGCCGATTACCTGGATTTCTCACGGATTTTCACCCTTTTCTTTGGTTTTGCCCAAATCGCTGTGGCCCTCATGGCATGGCAAATCGACAGCCCGCAAAGCATCATCGACCAGGTATTGTCGGTTGCCGGGCTAACCACGGGCATGGTATTGGGTTTGTTTTTATTGGGCACCCTAAAGCGCAAAATATCCTCCAATGCCGCCCTTTGCGGCTTGCTTTTCGGGTTCTTGACGGTCATGGCCGTTTATATTCCAGGCAGGTTGGGAAACCCATTGGTGGCTTGGCCTTGGTATGCCCCGATTGGCACCACCGCTACCGTGGCCATTACCCTTGCCTTGAATTCCTTGTTTGGAAAGGAAAAGGGGGCCGGTTAATCCATGAAAGGTCGGTTCCCGGGTTTCTAAAGTGATCCCAAAAAACTAAACTGAAACCGAAGCAATTCTTTCCTAATGACATTACCCATTCATTGGTTTCATTAACAAATGGATCTAATTGTTGTAACCAACAGGAATGTGCCGAAACTTCGAACCATTGGCACCCGCCCAAGTTTGGGGGATCATGGTTGGTGGAAAGTTAGAATTCACCGTGCAGGGAGCAATTGGGTTTCCCAGTATGTCCCTTCGTTTTCATGCACCAATTATTGCAGCCCTCCTTTGTGCAATCCGTTTCGCAATACACTGTTTTGGGTTGGCTATCAAACGCCTTCTCAGAGGCCGAGTTCTTTCGATGGAAAGGGTCAATCTCCTTGGTGGGCAATTTATCGGACGGATTGTCCATAAAAAATCTCCTTTGGGTATCCGTTTCCATGTTCCAACAAGGAACGGCTATCAAAAGTATACTAAACAAAATAATTTTGTCAATATTATTTAGCTCGATAAACTATGGGACAGGGAATTTTGGACCATTTTTTGGTCTAAGTTGTTGATACAAAATAACTTAGATTAAATTCTGGCGGAGGATTCCGGGTATAGCAATTGACCCGATTCAGCAATATCGAATTTGATTTTTGGCTATAATTGAGCAGCTGTAAGCTGCTTGGTTGTCCCAAGAATAATTATGTGTTGCATGAAATCAGTTTTAGAGAACCTAAGATGTCCACTCGAACCTATTAAAATTGGGGAATATGGCCCCATTTGGTCCATGAAAAATCACCCTTATTCATAGAAAAGCCATCGTTAATCAACCTTTTGCTAATAATGGGTTGATGGCTTCTCATTGTTGTACCGAAGGTTTTGTATCCTTGGCGGAAATAGGAGAAGCACACAAAGGCAGGTTTGCCAAGGTCCCAAGTCTTTCGAAGGGTTTCTACCCGGCTGATTGAGGCTCAATAGCTTCATCTCAAAAAAAACCGAACCATTAAAGGGATTGAACCCATAGGACATAGCCCCGCCATTCGCCAAGGAACGGCAGGATGACTATAATTGCCAAGGTCACAGGGATACTCTTACCCAAACCCCAATGTCTGTGGCACCTTTGACCTTTTTTCCCTGGAGTCTTCATGCGTCAATTCTGTTTTTCCCTTTTGGCACTCATGGGATGTTCCCTTGTTTCTTTTGCCCAATTGGAAACCCCGACGGCGAATTGGTCCCAGTTTCGAGGTCCCAACCGGGATGGGGTATCCCTTGAAAAAGGCCTCCTCAAAAAGTGGCCCAAGGGTGGCCCCGAACTCCTTTGGAAAACCGAAACCCTGGGGGAGGGTTTTTCCAGCGTGAGCGTCGTGGGTGAGCGTATTTTTACCATGGGAGATGTGGATGGTTCTTCCCACCTTTCTGCGGTGGACCGGACCACGGGCAAACCCCTTTGGCAAACGAAAATCGGCAAGGCCGGAGGCAACTATGCCGGAACCCGCTGTACCCCAACCGTGGATGAGGATCGGGTCTATGGGCTAGGCCAATTCGGAGACTTGGTTTGCCTCAATGTGGCAACAGGCGAGGAAATTTGGCGCAAAAATATGGCCCGCGATTTTGGTGGCCAATCTGGCGGATGGAATTACACCGAATCGCCCCTGGTAGATGGAAACAAATTGGTCTGCACTCCAGGCGGTGCCAAGCAATCCATGGTGGCCCTGGACAAAACCACCGGCACATTGATCTGGGCTAGCCCCTTGGGTCAAGCGGCAGGCTATTCCTCCATGATTGTCACCACCTCGGGAAAGTTCCGCCAATATGTTCAGCTCCTTTCCAACGAGGTCGTGGGTGTCGATGCGACCAATGGGAAGGTTCTTTGGCGGTACGGGAATGCACCAGGGAAATATCAATCGAACACGGCCAACATTCCAACCCCAATTGTTTGGATGGACCGTATCTATGCTGCGGCAGGATATGGCCGCGGCGCCGGATTGGTTCAATTAACGGCAAGTGGGTCCGGAGTTGCCGCCAAGGAAATCTATTTCAATAAAGAGCTTACCAACAAGCATGGCGGGGCCGTCCGGATAGACAACCTCGTATTCAGTGACCGGGATGATTCTGGTAATCCGCAGTGTGCGGATATTGCCACCGGGAAAATTCTTTGGAAAAGGCCCCGGGCGGAATCGCGCGAATCCGGTCGTGGTTCCGCCTCCATGGTTTTCGCCGATAGCCATCTTTACATTCGCTATGACAATGGCTGGATGGCGCTGGTTGAGGCCAACGCGAACGGTTATGTGGAAAAAGGTACCTTCAAGATTCCCAATTCCAGCAACAATAGCTGGGCCCATCCGGTAGTAGTTGGTGGGAGACTCTTTTTGCGAGAAAAGGGATCTCTTTTGTGTTACAATGTTTCCTCCAATTAGGCCTTCCGTTTAAC
>SYLG01000173.1 GCA_005808665.1 Planctomycetia bacterium
CCGGACCCTTTTCGGGTTTCGCTTAAAAGGTGATCAACCTGAATCATCCTCCTTCTCGGTTGGCTTTGGAATAGGATTGGGATGGATTCCGCTGGGTAATGAAAACCTACTTTTGAGAAACCAATTGTTTACCCAGGGCCATTGGCCAGATTGGCATTGGCCTTGACTAATTGTTGAGGGATTTGTCCTGTTTTAGGGCCAAAACCAAGTCCAATTCAGGACTGCAGAACCCGTTCACCATCCAAAATCGGTTGGAAGGGTTTTTCAAGGACGACAAACAAGTGGAACGGGATATCGAAAGGGCAAATGCCGCCCTAGGCTTTTTGCCAAACCCAACCCCTTTTGGTGAGAGGCCACCTATAAATCAATGATTAAGAATCCATTGAAACTTTTGTGTGTGTATGCCAATACCGATTTCCCAAAGGAGGGATTTCCAAGTAGTTGATTGTATAAGGATTTAAGAAAAATAGCGACGACTGGATTTGAACCAGTGACCTTGGCCTTATGAAGACCCTGCTCTAACCCCTGAGCTACGCCGCCCTGTGGGGAAAGTTTATCGCAATTTGGGGAAAAGTCCATGGGTAAACGGTAAAACAAGAGGGCGGGCGGAAGGTTTTAGAGGGCGAGCAGGCCATTCATGGAAACGGATTTACCCTGGTTTAAGGAAGGGTTGGCTTTTACTTGCACCCAATGTGGGGATTGTTGTACGGGAGACCCCGGATTTGTTTGGGTAAATGACCAGGAAATAACGGAGATAGCCGGGTTTATCAGGGTGCCGGAGCGGGAAATTCGGGAGTTTTACGGCAAAAAAGGGCCCAAAGGCATTACCCTTCGGGAAAAACCAAACGGAGACTGCGTGTTTTTTGAGCGCGGGAAGGGTTGTGTCATTTACGAAGTGAGGCCTACCCAGTGCCGGACTTGGCCCTTTTGGGAAGGAAACATAAAAACGCCCGAATCGTGGGAAAGAACATGTCAAATTTGCCCAGGAAGCGGGCAGGGCCAGCTCATTAAAGTGGAAGAAATCCTAACCCGAGCCAAGCTCACCAAGGTTTAATCTCTCTTTGAAGGAATTGGGTTGATGTAATCTCGTTCCAAGTGCATAATATACCTTGAGTTGAGGATCAAAACCACCATCCCCAGGTGGTTGGAAAAAGCATTGGATGAGATTGTGCTAACCGTTTCTTTTGTGATGGCTTTATTGGTATCGTTGCCGCATGAGGTGACCCCTTTGGACAAAGGTTGGGCTGAGGTTGGAGCCCCCTTTGTAAAGAAACATTGCATGGCCTGCCATCAGGGTTCCAAGGCCAAGGGGGGGGTTCGCCTGGACAAGCTGGTTGCTTCGGCAAAAGAGGCAGCAGGACAGGTGGAGCTTTGGGGGAAAGTGGCCGAGCAGGTGCGGACCCGGGCGATGCCGCCCGAGGGCAAACCCAAACCCGATCCGAAATCCATGGACGGTCTCAATAGCTGGATTGACAATTCGGTTTTGAAGTTGGCTTGTGCGGGTCCAGGCCACCCGGGAAAAGTGACCGCCAGGAGGCTAAACCGCACGGAATATTCGAATTCGGTCCGTGATTTGTTGGCTTTGCAAGGGGGTAATCCTGCGGAGGATTTGCCGGCGGATGATGTGGGTTATGGGTTTGACAACATTGCGGATGTGTTAACGGTTAGTTCTCTCCATTTGGAAAAATACCTTGCCGCAGGGGAAAAATATGTCGGCCAGGCTCTTGCCAGTCCCATTTCCCGGACCAACATGAAACTTCCGCACCCTAGTACCCTGAAAGCGGACAATTTGAATGGACCCATTCGGGCATTTGTAGAAAAAGCCTATAGGCGCACAGTCACCGATGCGGAATTATTGAAGTACAACAAATTGGCCCTAGCGGTTTCCGCCGAGACCAAAGAACCGATTCAGGGATTGGCAGCGGTATTTCAAGCTGCCTTGGTCTCTCCGAATTTCCTGTTTCGCATTGAACCGGATCCGGTTGCCCCGGCCACTTTTCGCGATCTTACCCCGTTTGAGCTAGCCACCCGGCTGAGTTATTTTCTTTGGAGTTCGACGCCCGATGCCGAGCTGTTTAACCTGGCCAAATCGGAGGAATTGAAAAAACCCGAGGTTTGGGAAGCTCAAGTCAAAAGGATGCTGAAAGATAAAAAAGCAGAAGCATTTGTCAATAACTTTGCAGGGCAATGGCTCAATTTGCGCAACCTGGACACGGCGCAACCAGATTCTGGCCAATTCCCCCGTTTTAATGAACCACTGCGATTCAGCATGAAACGGGAAACGGAAATGTTTATTTCCCATGTGGTCCGTGAAGACAGGCCGATTCTGGATTTGATTGAAGCCAATTACACCTTCCTCAATCAATCCTTAGCCAGGCATTATGGGCTTCCCCGGGTTACCGGAACCGAAATGCGCAAGGTGGACCTAACCTCGGAAGAGAGGGGAGGGATTCTTACCCATGCCAGCATCCTTACCCTTACTTCAAACCCAACCCGAACTAATCCCGTTAAGCGGGGCAAGTGGATTCTTGAGGTCTTATTGGGGACGCCACCCCCACCCCCCCCACCAGGAGTGGAGGAGTTAAAAGAGGACAAGAAATCGCAGCTATCCGGGACCCTCCGGGAACGGATGGAACAGCATCGGGCTGACCCCAGTTGTGCCGTTTGCCACCAAAAACTCGATCCCTTGGGATTTGGTTTGGAGAATTTTGATGCGGTGGGAGTATGGAGATCGAAGGAAAACGGAAAGAAAATCGACAGCACAGGGGTCCTCCCCGGCGGGGAAAAATTTGATGGACCGAAGCAATTAAAGACGATCCTTTTAGGGAAGAAGGAGATCTTCACCCGAAACTTGGCGGATCGCCTTTTGACCTATGCCCTTGGTCGGGGCCTCGATGCCTCTGACCGGTGCATCGTGGATAAAATAGCCGAGGCGTGCATCAAGGGTGAATACAAAATGAGTGTTTTGATTCTTGAGGTGGTGCGAACCGAGGCATTCCGTAGCAAATCCATTAAGAAAGCTGCAGGAGGAGTATCATGAAACCATTGCTAAACCGAAGGACACTTTTAAGAGGTTTGGGAACGGCGATTGGCCTCCCTTATCTGGATGCAATGGCTCCCGGGTTGGATTTCACGCCTGGGCTTTCCGCCAAGGCACCCGTATCCCCCCGAAGATTGGTTTATATTTATGTTCCCAATGGGGTGCATATGCAGTCGTGGACTCCTTCCAAAGTGGGGGCTCTGGAGGAACTTACCCCGACCTTGGCCAAGCTGGAACCATTTCGGAAACAAATGATCCTTTTCAGTGGACTTACCGCGGATAAAGCTCGTGCCAATGGCGATGGGCCTGGGGACCATGCCCGGGCCATGGCAAGCTTTCTGACCGGTCGGCAGGCACGAAAAACCTTTGGGGCCGACATTCGGACCGGGATTTCCGCAGATCAGGTAGTGGCCCAAAAAGTGGGAAACCAGACCCGTTTTTCGTCTCTTGAACTTGGGATCGAACGGGGTATTAATGCAGGCAACTGTGACTCGGGGTATAGTTGCGCCTATTCAGCAAACATTTCCTGGAGGAGTGAAACCACGCCTGTTCCCAAGGAGATTGATCCCAAGGCCATTTTTGAGCGATTATTTGCAGACCCCAAATTGGAGGCGGCCCAAATTGCCTCCCATGCCAAAAGGCGTCGAAGTATTCTCGATCTTGCCATGGAGGACACGAAAGATCTCGAAAGGACCTTGGCGGGTTCCGACAAACGCAAACTGGATGAATATTTGACCAGTATTCGGGATGTGGAAAAACGGTTAAGCGCAGCCTCCAGCGAAAATCACCAACATGCTCCGGTCAAGGCCCCTAGTGGGGTGGTTAAACCGAACGGTATTCCTGGTGGTTATGGGGAACATTTGGCCCTCATGTCGGATATGCTCGTCCTTGCCCTGCAGGCAGACCTTACCCGCATTGCTACTTATGTGTTTGCCAATGAAGGCTCCAATCGCAGTTACAAATTCATTGAGGTGCCCGAAGGCCACCACGAAATTTCGCACCATGGGCGTGATAAGGCCAAGCAGGCAAAGCTTGAAAAAATCAACAAGTTTCACATCGATCAATTCCACCATTTTCTGGCTGGGTTGTCCGCGATAAAGGAAAATGGTAAAAGCCTTTTGGATCAGTCGATGGTTTGTTATGGTTCAGGCATTTCCGATGGTGATGCCCACAACCATGATGAATTGCCTTGTGTATTGGTTGGAGGGGGAGGTGGCAGCCTCAAGGGAAACCGGCACATCCGGGTTGGCAAGGAAACCCCGATTGCAAACCTGCATTTATCCCTTATTGAACGGATGGGAGTGCAAGCGTCGGTTCTGGGTGATAGTACGGGACATTTGGGCGGCCTTTCCTGAAAATCATGTTGCTTTCCCCGGCAACGGAGCGATCGCTTCGGTTGATTTATCAGGAAGCGGATGCCGCGGTGGAGGGTGCTGGGCCTGTTTGCAGGTCCAGCGGTCGATGTTGCCGATTTCGGGAATGGGGACATACCCTATTTCTGAGCCGTCACGAAGCCGAATTCCTGCTTGAAGGGGCCCCGGATTTTGAAGGGCCCGTGGACGATTCGTTTTGCCCGTTTCAAATGGGGAATGTATGCACCGCCCGGGAACATCGCCCCTTGGGGTGCCGGGTTTACTTTTGCGATCCTGGTTATCAAAATACCATGCAGGATATTATGGAGGTGGGTATCACCAAACTGAAAGCCCTTGCCACCAGGGAACCTGCGGGGTGGGAATATGGTCCGCTTCATCGGTTTTTGCAGGAACATTTGGACAAAAAGCAGTCGGAAACGCCTGGAGATTCCTGATATGAAATGCAGGGTTTGTGGTTGGATCGGTTTGGCCATTCTTGTTTCAGGGATTCCAAGCCAGGCCAAGGCTGGTGATTGGCCGGGTTGGCTTGGACCCAGGCGGGATGGCAGTTCCCCGGAGGTGATTGTTCCATGGTCGATGGAATTAAGTCCCCTGTGGAAAATCCGGGTTGGAGAGGGGCATTCCAGCCCGGTAATCCACCAGGGAAAAGCTTATCTGCATTTCAAGACTCCGGGCAAGGAAGCGGAAACCCTCCTTTGTGTATCCCTGAAAGGGGGTAAAACAGTTTGGGAATCCCCGGTGGAACGAAATTCGTTTGCCAACAGTTTTGGTAATGGACCAAGGGCAACCCCTCTCATTCAAGGGGACCGCATCTATACTTTTGGGGCATCGGGACAGGTTGCCTGCCACTCCATTAGCGGATCGTCAGAGGGAAAAGTGATCTGGAAACGGGACTTATTGAAGGCATTTGATGGGAAAAACCTCTTTTTTGGGGCCTCCGCTTCCCCTTTGATTTCGGGCAATGCCCTTCTCATTCCGGTTGGGGGAAAGGATGCGGCCATGGTTGCCCTCGATACCAAAGACGGGAACACCCTTTGGCAAAGCATGGACGACAGGGCGACCTATGCAAGTCCTGTTATCATGGACAATAAAGCACTTTTTCTTTCCCAAAAAGGCCTTCAGGCCATTCGCCTTGACGATGGCAAACCCCTTGGCCATTTTCCCCTGGTGGACAAGCTCAACGAAAGTGCCACCACGCCCTTGGAAACCCCCCATGGGATATTCGTTTCGTCGGTAACTTATGGTGGGGCGTTTGTGAACAAAGGCCAAGGCCCGGATTTCCTCAAACCGCTTTGGAAAAGTCCGATCCTTTCCTGCTATTTTTCCACCCCTGTTGCAAGTGCCTCAGGAGACGAGTTGTACATGGTAACAGGGTCCATTTTTCCTCCACCCAGTTCCACATTAAGGTGTGTCGACACCCAAACGGGCAAGGTCCTTTGGAGTCGGCCAAAATCGGGGAAATACCATGCAGCCCTCCTTCGCCTTGGGGATGGAAACATGTTATTGGTCGACGATTATGGGTTGCTAAGGCTATTCAAACCGTCCCGGGAAAAGTTTCAGGAACTGGCTGTTTCCAAGCTTTGTGGGGCGACCTGGGCCCATCCCGCCCTGAGCGGGGGAACCCTTGTTATTCGTGATGAACAATCGCTTTTGGCCGTTCAACTCCCTACAAAATAAATCCAACCGAAGGTTTGGGTCCTTTTCGGTTGGAATGGAATTAGAACTGGCGGAATGCTAGGCGTTGTAAGTACTGCTTGCGGTGGTGCCGCCTTTGCCTGTCCAATTGGTATGGAAGAACTGGCCCCTGGGTTTGTCGAGACGCTCGTAGGTGTGGGCCCCGAAATAGTCCCTTTGGGCCTGCAACAGGTTGGCGGGCAATCTTTCGGTCCGGTATCCGTCAAAAAAGGCCAATGCGGTGGATAGGGCGGGTACAGGAATTCCCGCTTGAACGGCACAGGCTACCACCTGTCGCCACCCCGCCTGACAACGGTCAATCTCACCCTTGAAATAGGGATCCATCAACAGATTTTGAAGGTTGGCGTTCTTGTCGAAGGCGTCTTTTATCTTGCCAAGGAATCGACTGCGAATGATGCACCCGCCCCTCCACATCAGGGCAATGCCACCATAGTTCAGGTTCCAGCCATTCTCCTTGGCCGCAGCTTTCATCAACATGTAGCCTTGGGCATAGCTGACAATCTTGGAGGCATAAAGGGCATCGCGAACGGCGGCAACAAATGCCTTGCGGTCGCCAGGGTTTTGGATAGTCCCCGAGGGGCCTCCAATGACTTTTGCCGCTTCGACCCGCTCCGTCTTCAAGGCAGAAACACAGCGGCTAAACACCGCCTCCGAGATTAAAGTAATGGGAATTCCACAGTCCAAGGCACTGATAATGGTCCATTTTCCTGTGCCTTTTTGCCCGGCAGTGTCAAGGATGTTGTCTACCAGGTGGGTGCCATCGGTATCCTTATAGGCAAAAATGTCCCGGGTGATTTCGATGAGGTAGCTGTCCAAAACTCCGGTGTTCCATTCGCCAAACACCTCGTGCAATTCTTCATTGGAAAGGCCAAGGCCCCGATGCAAAAGCTGGTAGGCTTCACAAATAAGTTGCATATCACCATATTCGATCCCGTTGTGAACCATTTAGACACAGTGACCCGAGCCACCTTCGCCCACCCAGTCACAACAGGGGGACCCATCATCCACCTTTGCGGAAACGCTTTGGAAAATGGCCTTCACATGGGGCCATGCTTCCGGGGATCCGCCGGGCATAATGCTGGGGCCATGGCGTGCTCCTTCCTCCCCACCGGAAACACCTGTTCCAATAAAAAGGATCCCTTTTGCCTCAAGTTCCGCGGCCCGGCGGGAAGAGTCTGTGTAAAGGGAGTTTCCACCATCAATGATGATGTCTCCCTTCTCCAAATGGGGGACAATTTGAGCGATAAAATCATCAACAGCAGAACCTGCCTTGACCAGCATCATCACCCGCCGCGGGCGTTTGAGTTTGGCAATCATGTCCGGGATGGAATGGGATCCTATGACTTGGGTTCCCTTGGCTTCATTGGCAAGGAAATCATCCACCTTGGAGACGGTTCGGTTGTAGGCCACAACCTTGAATCCATGGTCATTCATGTTAAGGATGAGGTTCTGTCCCATAACCGCCAAGCCAATAAGGGCCAAATCGCCTTGAGGTTCCATGATTTCAATCTCCAAAGGGCAGGTTTTCGGGTCCAAATCGAATGGGATGGGACCGTACCTTAGGTTTTATAGGTCCCAAGCCTCCCAAAAGCATGATAATGTTGCAAATTCTGATGAATTCGGGGATTGTTCTAATGAATATATGCTGAGAAATGGAACATTAGTCTGTTTTTTTGAAGATCCACTGGTTATGGGTGCCTAATCAGTGGTAAAATGACAGGGTAACTGAAAAGTGGAGGAGTAGGAAATGAGTGTTATGGATTATTTGTTGGTGGCTTCTTTGGTGAGTTTGGCTTTGTTTGCATTTTTGCAAAGGCGATCCTTTGTGATCAGGATTGAAGATCTTGAAAGCCAATTGCGGAAAAAAGACCGAACCGCCCACGCCGTTCAGGAGATTTTGGAAAAAGGGAAACGGTCCAAAGACTTGTGGAAAACGGTCTCGGATAGTGGCAGCGATTTGTGGCGAACTGCTTAGTCAGCAATCGCAAAATAGGATAAATGTGAGGAATGCCCCGAGTAGGACTCGAACCTACAACCCGCTGATTAAGAGTCAGCTCCTCTGCCATTGAGCTATCGGGGCCGCCTTGGGGCCTTACCTCAGTAATATACTCCCCTTTTGGCCCTTCGTCTTTGAAATCCGCCCAATTCGACGCACCCGCAAGAATGGTGGGTTCATTCTTGGCTTGGGCGGTTTGTTCCCGATTCCCTCTCATTGCGTCCGAATGCGGGTTGGATTGGCAACTGGCCCCATTGGAACCGATTCAAAAACCTTTAAACGGCTTTCCAGCCAATAAAAACCTGAGGAGGTTTGGGAGAATCCGCACGCCGATAAGTTAGTCCGCTCCCCCACTGGTTCTACCCATAGTTACATCAAACTCGGATAAAAGCGGGACTAACATTGCGGCAACACCAAATCCAAAGGCGACCATGATAACCAGGGCCGGCATGGTCGGATCTGCCGATTGACCCGACCCAGGACGGGCGATTACCAGGCTTGCCGCAGTATAAAACACGGCCAAAGGGGCCATCCACGAGGCCAAGCTTAAGGCTCCCGAGGCCCGTTCGCCATTGAGAACCCACCAAAGGCCACCAATTCCTGCCCCGAGGAAAAACAGGAAACTGGCCCATTGATATTCGAATTTCCCATTGATCAAAATGAGAGCCATGGTGATCAAGGTGCCAACCGTGAGAAAAAATACCGTTCCTAAGGTATGCAGGACGGCTTGGCGGGATTGGATGGTTCGAAGGGCCACATGAATGCCTAGCATCAGGACAAAGGCAACCACCACGCCTCCGGCAAGGATCAGGCATAAAAGGGAAGAGGCGTTCATCGATCGTGCTAAATGGGGTTCCTCCGCCGGGGGGGTCGCCAGGAGGCCTAACAGGGCGTAGCCAATGGCAAATAAAAGGGGGGGGATCAGAAATTCCTTGACATTGAATATGACCCCACCCAGTTTCCCAAAAACGAACTCCCTGGGTTCAATATCAGTCACCAGGAGTAAGTCCAAAGCCCCCAAATCCCTTTCGGAGGTAATCGAGGTTACCGCTTGGGTGGCGGTGAGAAGCATGGCCAAAACGGAAACGGGTAGCAGCCCATAGGCGGCAACAAAACCAACTCGCGAGGTGGCAGGTTCGAGGATCAGGGGAGCAAAGACCCCATAGGCCATCAAGGCGGTTACAAAAAACCATGCCAGTTTTATCAGGAAAGGGCGGCGACCATAGGCTCGGGTGTTGGTTTCCCGCCAAAGTATGGGATTGCCAACAACCCGGCGAATCTTTCCCGGGGCAGCATGGGCACTTGCTCGGTCGACCTCCTCTTCCGGGGTGTTAGGGCTCGCCTCCCGTTGCATGATTACTTCCCCGCTTGGGTTCCATCGTCTGACCATGCCAATTCCCCAGCCTAAAAAGGCAAGGGTCAAAAAGCCCATTACCAAGGGACAAGCATAGGCTCCTGAATGGCTGTTGGACCTCAGGATTTCCCCCAAAGCCTGAAAGGGATCAAAGGCCACCCTGAATCCGGCAAACAGGTGTTGATAGCCAGGAAAGAAGTAATCCAGAACGATGCTAAGTCGAACTACAGTCAGACCGGAAACCAGAAAAAGTGCAGTCATGGCCAACGATTGAAAAGTTCGCTCTCTGGCTAGTGCCACGAGGCCACCCAATGCCCCCCCCGCCAAAATGGTGGATAAAAGAATGGCTTGAACCCAAAAAACCTGCGAATAGCTTACCCCGCCCAGGACGGTCAAAAGCAATGAGATCGGGATACCAGACAGGAAAAGAACCAGGATTCCAAGCAAACTGCCAAAAATTTTGCCCGCAACCAATTCCCGATTGTTCAGGTCGGTAATCAAAAGAAGTAGGAAAGTACGGCGGTCCTTCTCCAAGGCAATGGCACTGGCGGTGGCCAAGGCGGAGAAAAAAAGAAAGAGTGCCAGTTGCAAATAACTAAAGATGGAAAAGAGAAGGACTCCCAAATGGGACAAATCCGCAAGAAGGGTAGGGCGGTTCCAGTCTGATCCGGAAAGCCAGGCGGTTACCGCAAGGACCCAAAGGGTGCCTCCATAAACCATTCGTGCAAAGTGGTTTTTCCCACCACGGGGAACCGTCATCCATTCCCGCCAAAAGAGGGGTCCCATCCTAAATTCCTTCCCTGGCAATGGCTTGACCTTGGTTACTATCGGTCCTTATGGATTTGAAAAAATGAATCAAACCGTTGGTAGAGCTGTCATGGGTGGTAATGGGTTTTTCGGTTTTTAGTTCAGGCAGAATGGCATTGGCAAGTTGTTTGCCCAATTCCACCCCCCATTGGTCAAAGGAGTTGATCCCCCAAACAACGCCCTGAGTAAATATTTTGTGCTCATACATGGCAAGTAGCATTCCCAAAGTGTGGGGAGTGAGGCACTTGAAAAGGATACTGTTGGTTGGCCGATTGCCAGGAAAGACTTTTTGCGGAACCAGGGCCTCAAGTTCATCGAAACCAAGGCCTTTGTCCTGCAATTCCTTGCGTACCTTTTCAGCAGACTTGCCCACCATAAGAGCTTCGGGTTGGGCGAAAAAATTGGCCATGAGCAAGTTATGGTGTTCCCCCAAGGGATTCTGTGGAACCGCCGGGGCCAGGAAATCACAGGGGATGAGCTTGGTCCCCTGATGGATGAGTTGATAAAAGGCGTGCTGTCCGTTGGTGCCTGGCTCTCCCCATAAAACAGGGCCTGTTTGCCAGGAACAGGTCTCTCCGTCCTTGGTAACGCTTTTGCCATTGGATTCCATGTCGGCTTGTTGCAAATAGGCAGCAAAGCGGGTGAGGTATTGGTCGTAGGCAAGCACAGCGTGGGTGGTAGCATCAAAAAAATTGTTGTACCAGATTCCAATCAGGGCCAGAGTGACCGGGATGTTGGATTCCAGTGGTTCGGTCCGGAAATGCTCATCCATGCTATGGGCACCCCGAAGAAAATCCTCGAAATGATCCATGCCAATGAAAAGGGCAATGGAAAGGCCGATGGCCGACCAGAGGGAATAGCGACCTCCTACCCAGTCCCAAAAGACAAACATGTTATCGACATCGATTCCAAATGTGGCGACTTCCCTGGCATTGGTGGAAAGGGCGACAAAATGTTTTGCAACCTGGACAGGATCTTTTGCATGGGTCAAAAACCAATTACGGGCGGAATGGGCATTGGCCATGGTTTCCTGTGTCGTAAATGTTTTGCTGGCAATGAGGAACAGGGTTGTCTCCGGGTCACATTTTTTGAGGGTTTCCGCAATATGGGTACCATCCACATTGGAGACAAAATACATGTTAAGATTGGGACTGCCATAAGGCTTCAATGCCTCACAGGCCATGGAAGGGCCAAGATCGGATCCCCCAATGCCGATATTCACGATACTACGAATGGCTTTTCCAGTATAGCCTTGCCACCGGCCGCTTCGGACTTTGTCCGTGAAAAGGCGCATTTTTTCCCGGACGGAAAGAATGTCCGGCATTACATCCTTGCCCTCCACCAATACCCTGGTCCCGGAAAAATTGCGCAGTGCTGTATGCAATACCGCCCTGTTTTCGGTCGTGTTGATCTTTTCCCCGGAAAACATTGCCTGAATGTTGGCTGTTAAGCCTGATTCCTGAGCGAGGTTTCTAAGCAGGGTTAGCGTCTCAATAGTGATTCGGTTTTTTGAAAAATCCACCAAAAGATCTTCCAACCGGAGGGAGAGTTTGGCAAAACGGTTGGGATCGGCATGGAACAGGTCGGCCATCGCCAGGCTTTTGGTCGCCTGAAAATGGGTTTCCAGGGCGGACCAAGACCTTAGTGTTTTGGGGTTCGACATGGAAAAGGTCTCCCGATGGGCAGGTTGGTATAAGGTATCGTTCTATGGGTTTAGGCAACGGTTGCTTTGGGCCCTGGGGGCTTCTTTTCTTGCGGGCGTTTACCGGATTTCAAAAAATCTTTGGTCGCCTTCGATTGCCTATGGTATTTGTATCCCGGGAGGAAAAAACATAGGGCAACCACCATTCCAAAAAGGAGTTGATTGAATTGGGGGAAAAGGGACATGGGAATGACGCTGGCAAAAAGGACAAAAGCATAAATGTAAAACTCGCCACTTAACATTCCTGCTTTGATGATGAATGCCATGCCCACGACAATTGCCAACAAGGGTGAAAGGCTTAAAACGGGGAGATTTAGCAATACCTCAACGGCAAAGATACCAATGGCACCAAAAACGGCTGCCACCCAAACATGGGCGATTTGTCGTTCAATGAAGAGGATAGGGCCACCCCGGGTTCTTAAACGCCACAAAATGGTTCCCCACAGGATCCAGCCAACCGCCCAAAGAACCAGGTAAAAACCAGGAAAGGTAATACCCGAAATGCGCAAAGCCCAGGTCAAAACGCAAATAAGCAATACCATGCTGCTGTGGACCATCCAAAGTTTGCCCCAGTTTTCCAAAACCGCGGCATGATGCGTATCCCGAAAGATCCTTCCGGCCAATTCCATGAGGCCCTCCAACCCGGACTTTCTGAGAGAGATGGGATTACCCCCGAGCCAGGCTTCAAAGTCGGAGGCGATCCGGGCCATGGAATCGTAGCGGAGGTCGGGTTCTTTTTGTAAGGCTTTAAGGCAGATCATTTCCAGATCAGGATCAACCTGCCGGTTGAGAAGTCGGGGATCGACCGGATCCTGATCCAGGATCAACAGCAAGGTTCCCAAGGGTGTTGGGGCCCGGAACGGAGGCCGGCCCGTGAGCATTTCGTAAAGGATTACACCCAGGGAATAAATATCGCTTTTGGGGCCAACCTCGCCGAAAAAGCGAAACGCCTGTTCCGGGGCCATGTAGGCGGGAGTCCCCAAAATGGCTCCTGTGTTGGTAATGGAATTTTCGTTCCCCAAGCCATCCGCAGAGGCATCGTTATCCGTTTGATGGGCTTTTGCCAAACCAAAATCGGTTACCAAAGGTTTACCGGATCGATCCAAAAGGATGTTGGACGGTTTGAGATCCCGGTGAACAATGCCGGTTTGATGGGCATGAGAAATGGCTTTTGCCACATCAAGGAGGATTTTGGCAGCTTCCCTTGGTTTTAGAGGCCCCCGGGCAAGCCTTTGAGACAAAGTTTCCCCTTCGATCAAGGGCATGCAAAGGTAGGGCTGGCCATCCTGCTCTCCGGCCTCGTACAAGGGTACGAGATTGGGGTGGGAAAGTTTGGCGATAGCCATGGTTTCGCTTTGAAAACGGGCCAAATCCGAGGAATTGGCCTCTGTGCCCTTGCGCATTACCTTTAACGCTACTGTCCTTCCCAGGGACATTTGCCTTGCCTTGTAGACAACTCCCATTCCTCCCTCACCCAAAACAGAAGTTAGCCGATAATCCCCAAAAATCCGCGGCAGGGCCACCACCGTTTGCAAGGGGAGCGGCGATGGGGTAATGGGATCCTGTTCGAGGCAGGCACGGGTCATGGAAACCGTACCCAAAAGTTCCCGTAGCTCTCCTGCCACTCCGGCTTCTTCGGCACTCAAATGGGAAAGGTCAAATCCTGCCGGATCGTCCGCCTGATTTCCAAGGCGATTCAAAAGGCCCGCTAGTATTTCATCCCGATGGGGGGGGGGCGATGTCATTCCAGGTCCCCTCCGGTGGCACCCGTCAAGCTGGTTTTCAACCGGCGGATGGCACGGAGGTAGCGCATCGAGGCTGCCGCTTCGGAGACCTTCAGGAGAATAGCCACCTCCTGATTGGATAGTTGATCTTTGTGCCTTAACCTTAAGATCAACCGATCGTCCTCAGGCATCGCCTCAATCGATTCTTCTATCCGGGTTCGGATTTCGGATTGAATGGCGGCCGAGGCAGGGGTCGTCGCCCGATCAATGAAAGGATCCCCAATATTGGCTTCCGAGTCGTCCATGTTCGCTTGGGAATGAAGCGATTGTTCCCGGTCCAGGCTACGCCTTTGCGCCTGGCGATGGCGTCGATGAGCTTCGATAATGTGGTCCATGGCAATGTGCCTAAGCCATAAATGAAAAGGCATGACCGGTTTTTTCAGGTAATCGGCAAGCCGGCGATGGGCCTCTATCATGACATTTTGGACGATGTCGCTTGCATCTTCCCGGGAAGAGATGGCGGGGTCCAATCGCATTCCAATCATCCGGCGAAGCGATTCCCTTTGGGCGAACAAAAGCTCGTCCGGCGCTTTGGGTGTTTCAGGTTTTCCGTCAGGAGTGGGATCCAATCCGGGTTTCCTAATGAAGAGCTGCCGGTATTTTAGGGATTGCGCCCCCTTTCTTTTCCCGCAACCATAATACCATGGAAAAAATGGCAAAGAATCCTGCTTGGCAAAACCTCCTTTGCAAGGGACTGATTGGGGTTTCCCTGGTTGCTTTGCTTGCCAGCGGGTTGACCCAACCTCTTCCCATTCGCACCGAAGGCTTGCGCATTGCCATTGCCGAGCAAATGATCCTTACCAACGATTGGGTGGTCCCGCACCTTTGGGGGGAACCAATATTAACCAAACCACCAGGTTTTTATTGGACCTTGGCTCTGGCACAAAAAGTGGGGGGAAGGGATTCCCTTGCTGCCATGCGTCTTGTTTCCATTCTGGCCCTTTTGGCTACCGCCTGGATTGGAGCAGGGGAAATTAGGCATCGAACCGGGATGAAAACGCCACTGTTTGTACCTGTATTGGCTAGTTTGGCGGCCACCTTGGCCTCCATGGGACAGGTGCCTTCTGCTGAAATGGATATTCCTTTTGCCTTCTGGATTCTCTGGTTTTGGGTGGTCGCCTTTCGCCTTGGCGGAACCCAAAAGAATTCAACGGTTGACAAATCCTTTGTAATGGGTGCCCTTGGCCTAGGGGCAATTGGGGGAATGGCAATACTTTTCAAGTGGACGGGGCCAGCTTTTTTTCTCCCAGCCTGGGTTTGGCTGGTTGGTTTTTCCACGCTTTCTGCACGGCAAAAAATAATCGGATCACTCCTTTGTTTAACCACTACCTGTCTTTTTCCGGGCCTATGGATCGCCTTGGTGGTCCAAAGGGTGGGCTGGGATTACTTTTACCAAACGGTTCTTTCCGAAGCATTACCTCATCTTTCGCCAACACACCATACCAGGGCCTATCCCTTTTGGGAATGGATCAGTTTTCCCACCTTTGTGGTGGCTATGGCCCTACCTTCCGGACTATCCCTATTCCTCTTTCCCAAAAGAAATCTAAAAAGTATACAAAAAACCGTTTGCCAACCTTGGCCCTTTGTCCTTTTGGGATCGATCCTGTTCTGGACCCTCATGCCAGGACACCGACCCCGCCATGCTTTGCCTATTCCCTTGGTGTTGGCCATTTTGTCCACGCCCCATTGGTTAGGTTGGATGGCGGCCATTCCATTCCGGATCTATGGTATGGGTTTAGTCCTATTGGCCTTGGGCCTCGGGAAAGCGGTTGGGTCGCTTGGCCTGGCGGAAGAAAGGGAGGTAAGGAATCGACTTCTGGAGGATGCCAAACAGGTGAACCAATGGGTAGGCGACGATGTTCTTGGCCTTGACCGGGTGAAAGAGGACGGGTTGGTTTGGTTGACACGGGTTCCCAATGTGGATCGGATTTCCCAGGGAGAATTTCCCCATTGGGTCCTTTGTAATCAAAAACAAATGGATTCCTGGGTGATCCAAGGGTATCTGGTGAGAAAAGAAATCCAAACGAACCGAACCACAAAACTCATCCTCCTTTCCAAGGGGAAGTAAACATGAATGAGGATAAAAAAGACCCGTTTAAGGATGCTTTTTTTTGTCGGGAAAAAATCCGGAAAGCTCTTCACCAGCACCATACAGCGGCCCTGGCCTCTGGTTTTGTCCAGGCCAACCTGGTCATTTTGCCCAAGGAAAGCGCGGCTGATTTTGAAGGATTTTGCCGGTTGAACCCAAAGCCTTGTCCTTTACTGGCGATGACAAGGGCCGGTGAAACCGAAATCAAATCATTGGCGATGGGCTCGGATATCCGGACCGATTTGCCCCAATACAGGGTTTGGAAAAAGGGAATCATCCACAGGGAATCAACCGATATAAGGGATCTTTGGAGAGATGATTTTGTCTCCTTCCTTATTGGTTGTTCCTTCAGTTTTGATAATCTGCTTTCCCTGGCCGGTATTCCGGTTCGTCACCGGGATTCCGGCCGCAATGTCCCCATGTTCCGGACCAATATCCCATGCACTCCCGTGGGACCGTTTCGGGGAAATATGGTAGTCAGCATGAGGCCCATCCATTCCCGCCATGAAGGGGAGGTTCGGGAACTATCGGGCCGATTGCCCTTGTGCCATGGGGATCCGGTTCAATGGGGTAACCCCGATTCCCTTGGAATCAGCAATATCCAACAACCCGATTTTGGCGAAGCAGTTGAAATTACCGCCGGGGAAGAACCGGTGTTTTGGGCTTGTGGGGTCACCCCCCAGGTCGCTTTGGAAAATGCCCAATTGGATTTTGCCATCACCCACAAACCAGGGCATATGTTTATCACGGACATCAGGGACACGGAGCTCGAAGGTAAAAGATTTCCGGATTTCCTTGCCAATTAAACCAGGTTGCGCAGTTGGGACCATGAAAACCCGGATTTTTCCCGGGGCAAAGTCAAATCAGCCATAAAAAGTCGGGACTACAAATCGCCTCCAGTTTACCTTCGAACATTTCCAAACTCCTTTGTTAAAATCGGACAAGTAGTGGCAATATTAACCCAAGTTACGCAGTTGGAGTGATTTTTTACGATTTTTTGGTCTTTTTTGGGACCCTGATTGATGTTTTTCCCGGGAATTTGGAGTATGTCGAGTTCAAAACGGCATGTAGTCCCGACCAAGTTACTTGATATTTC
>SYLG01000174.1 GCA_005808665.1 Planctomycetia bacterium
CAGTCTCTCGCCAATCAGGATCAAACGCCTTGAAACAGAACCTGTAAAGAGGATTTGTAGTCCCGACTTTTGCAGCCTGATTTAACTTTTTTCCGGGAAAAACACGGTTTTCATGGTCCCAACTGCGTAACTTGGGTTAAATGACGACAAGCCTTGGGTAAGCCCAATGGTTTCCTGCCAAACAGGAAATGTTTCCACTGAAAAATAAGGGATAGGCAGGCCCGAAAAAGCCAGGAAAATCTGGCTTGGATCAAAACGAAGGGTTCAACAGATTTCTCAATACCTCAGGTGCTGTCGGGGCGTAGGCCCTTGGCTCCATGGTGGAACCGGCCCGGCCCTGGGAGATGCTTCGAACCCGATCCGCATAGTCAAAGAGTTTTGCCATGGGCAAAATCGCCTCCACCACCCGGTTTTTGCCCCGAACAATAATGTCCTGAATCTCCGCTCGCCTGGCATTGAGATCAGCTGTCACCGAACCCAAATGCTCCTCCGGAACATTCACCTCAAGCTTCATCACAGGCTCAAGCAACACTATATTGTCGGCAAAAGCCTTCCGAACCGCATCGGCCGCCGCCACTTGCATCGCCACTTCGTTGCTTCTCGAAGGATCCCATTCAATGGATTCAAGAATCGCTTCCACCTTCATGACCGGGTAACCCAACTCACCACTCAAAAGGGACGATCGAAGGCCCTCCAGGGCACTTTCCACCAAATTCTCCGGAACGCTATCATGCCTGACTTTGTTGATTACACGAACCCCCAATGTATCCACGACAGGGTCCTTGGGGCCTTTGTTTTTAGCTTTGTTTTTGGAAGGTTTTGCCAGGGATTCCACCTCGGCCTCGACCGGCATTGCCTCTTCCAGCTCCAAAGGAGAAAAGGAAACAGAAACTTTGCCAAAAATGGTGGTTCCCCCGGCCAACCGGTCACATTCACCCTGGACCTTTGTTTTTTGACCGATGGTTTCCCGGTAACTGACCCGAGGCTTGCCTACCCGGATTTTCAGCCGGAAATCCCTCTCCATCCGATGCTGTTTGATTTCCAGGTGAAGCATCCCCATGCCACTCATCAGCGTTTGGCCAGTGTCTTTGTCCTGGGAAACGATAAAGGTGGGATCTTCCCGTCTCAAAATGCTTAAGACATCCGCCAACTTGTCCTTGTCGCCGGACGATTCGGGTTCAACCGACCGGCTCACCACGGCTTGGGCGAATTGAATCTTTTCCAGAAGGATAGGTTGCTGCTGATCACAAAGGGTATCGCCGGTTGCGGATTCCTTTAAGCCCACAATAGCGACAATATCCCCTGCCCTTCCCACTTCCAATTCGGTTCTTTGGCTCGGATCGGCCTCGGTATGGAACATTTTGGCAATGGTTTCGCGGCTATCTTTGCCCGGGTTTGCCACCCGGGCCCCGATTTTGATCATCCCTGAGTAAATTCTCAAAAAGGACAATTCGCCATGGGAATCCGCTACGACCTTGAACACCAACCCGCAAAAGGGTTCCTTGGCATCCGGCTTTCGTATTTCCGCTTTCTCTTTCTTTTTCGGATTCATCCCGACGACTGGTGGGCGATCCAGGGGACAAGGCAAATAGTGGATCATGCCGTCCATCAAAGGTTGGATGCCTATATGTTCCCGGCCCGATCCACAAAACAACGGCTGAATGAGCCTTGCAATCGTCTGTTGCCTTAAGAGTTTTTGGATTTGCTCCACCGGAACCCTGCCCCCCTCAAGGACGAGGCTTGTGATGAGATCATGAGGATCATTTTCCGTTAGTACATCGAACAGGTTTGTCCGCCACCTGAGAACCTCGGACACCATCTCCTCCGGAACTTCCTCGGTGGTGATGGTTTTGCCCCAATCGGAGGGACTGAAACGATAGACTTTTTGTTCAATGATATCTATCACCGCTTCAAAGGGTCTGTCACTATCCTTGATGGATCCGCTGCCGAGTGGGATTACCACCGGAACAGGCCGGGTGTCCAATCGCTCGACAATATCGGCCAAAGTGCCCTCAAAGTCAGCTCCGATCACATCCATTTTGTTGATAAAAATACAGCGGGGAACCTGATATTTTTCGGCCTGGCGCCAAACGGTTTCCGATTGGGCTTCAACCCCTTTTTGAGCGTCAAAAACGACCACACACCCATCCAGAACCCGAAGGCTCCGTTCCACCTCGGCGGTGAAATCGACATGTCCGGGGGTGTCAATGAGGTTTAATGTGCAACCTTTCCATTGGAGTGGAATACACGCACTGTATATGGTGATCCCCCTTTGCTGCTCCTCGGGATCGTAGTCGGTTGTGGTATTGCCCGAATCAACCGCACCCAATCGATGGATCGCCCCGGCATAAAAAAGGACATGTTCGGAAGTAGTGGTTTTCCCCGCATCAATATGAGCAACGATCCCAAGGTTGCGGACCAAACGAAGATCAGTCGGAGAACCTGCCATGGCCAAATCCCATAAAAGCGAGCGAACTTGGCCCAATACTCCACTTGTGCCAATAAAAAAAGGGGGCAAAAAGCCCCCTCGAAAGGATTGCCTTCCGGCCTACCATGCAAAGTGGGCAAATGCTTTGTTGGCATCCGCCATCTTGATGGTTTGCTCCCGCTTGCTGACGGCCTCGCCTTCACGACGATAGGCCGCCATCAATTCTTCAGCCAGCCTAAGGTACATGGAACGGCCCGATTTGGACCGGGAGGCATCAATGATCCAACGAATCGCAAGGCTTTGCTGGCGAGCTTTGTTGACCTGCATGGGGACCTGGTAGTTGGCACCACCAACCCGTTTGCTGCGAACCTCAACCGTGGGTTTCACATTTTCAACCGCAATGGAGAAAACCTCAACCGGGTCCAGATCGGGCATTCGTTTTTTGATTTGATCCATCGCATCATAAAAAATGCGGGTGGAAGTGGCTTTTTTGCCATCCCACATCATGCAGTTGACAAACTTCGAAACAAGCTTATTGCCGTATCGGGGATCGGGCTTGAGGGTCGTCGCACTTGCGGTCATTTTCTTGGCCATGGTCGCTTAATGTCCTTGTTGAATCTGTCTTGAAAGATCAGGCAATTTGGCCTGAATTATTTCTTGTCCTTTTTGGCACCATACTTGGAACGGGCCTGTTTTCGGTCGGAAACGCCTTGGGAGTCAAGCACGCCTCGAACAATGTGATAGCGCACACCGGGAAGGTCGCGAACACGACCACCGCGAACAAGGACGATAGAGTGTTCCTGAAGGTTGTGCCCCTCACCGGGGATATAGGCGGTTACCTCAACCCCGGTAGAAAGCCGCACACGGGCAATTTTTCGAAGAGCCGAGTTAGGCTTTTTGGGGGTCATTGTCTTCACCTGAAGACAAACACCCTTCTTTTGGGGACAACCCTGCATCGCAGGATGCTTGGATTTGCTAAACTGGGGCACCCGCGACTTGCGGACAAGCTGGTTAATCGTTGGCATAGAATCCTAAAACCTGATCCGTTCTCCGACCAAAGCGGCGGATAGTCCTCAAAAAGATTATCGTAAAGCGTACTGCCACAAGGGTCAACCTCAAGACCCCTAACATTCCTGGAAAAATGTCAGGGACTTTGGATTTTGGCAATTTTTTGACCCAAATCGATCAAACTTCGTCATCCTCTTCATCATCTTCGTCTTCGTCATCGTCAAAATCATCTTCTTCATCATCAAAATCATCGTCGAGGTCTTCATCTTCCTCATCGTCTTCCAAATCGTCGTCCTCAAAATCATCCTCATCAAAATCCTCAAGGTCTTCCTCATCATCGTCGTCCGAATCGAGTTCATCATCTTCCTCATCATCGTCGCCGTCATCTTCGTCGTCCCCATCATCGTCATCTTCATCCTCGTCCTCGTCTTCATCGCGAGCCATACTCACACCCACCAACCCGTATTCATCAAACCCGAAAACCTGTAGTTTCTCGGCCATTTCCCATTCCTTGCCAGTTTTCCTGAGCCATTTCATCGCTTGCATGATAGTTCCTCTTGGATACCTCGTTAGCCTAATATACTCGGTCTGATCGTGTCTGGTTCCTCGATAAATCTTCGAAAACCCAACCGTTTCTTTTCCAAACCAAACAATACTCTTTTCTGACACAAAACCACCGTTTTGGGAAAGTAAATTCCCGTTATTTTTCCAAAACTTTGATTTTTTACCAAAACCCCACCCCGGCCCCCTCAAATTCATCCTTGATCGGGATAGATTTCAGGCAACCCAAGGGCCTTTCTTTTATCTATCAAAAAGGGAAGGTGATGGGGAATGTGATAATTGATTCCCTTCAAAATTTCTTCCAAAGTAAGTGGGCCCTTTACCATGTGATGGCCCTTTTTTTCCCAACAGGTTTCATCCATATTGGTTAAAATTCGGGCCATTTGCAGGCGAATCGAGCGTATTATCTCCAATTCCCGAAACAGATTTCTGGTCTGGTAATCCAGGTTTGCCGCAAATTTGTCCTCGTCTCCGGGTACCAAAAAAGTGGCGTCCCCGGCTAAAACCCGCTTCATTCTGTCCGCAAACAAGGGTTCAAAATCGGCCAAATGGGATACCAATTCCAGAACGCTCCATTTCCCCGGAACAGGCCTCAATAAAGCGTCAGCATCAGGGATGTCCCAAATCAATTTTTCCAGCTGAAAAACCGACCCAACATACGCACCAATCAGGTTTTGATTCTTTTGCTTCATTGACAGAAAATCCTCATCCAGCCTTGCGGTACATTTGATCGCGCAGATGCCTTATTTTTTCCCGCCGCAACCCATCCGCAGCACCCGGATCGTAATCCAGGGCTTGCCCGGCATAACGACACAGCAACTCATACGCACGGTGCCGGTGGCCAATCCCCGGGTGATCCAAATATTCGAGCATCAAAGGAGCAAAAAGGGCCATTTGGGAAAGGATTTCAAGCCCTGCCTGGGTGTCCCCAGAAACGAATCGTTCAAATAAACCCCTTTGGGAAACCAAATCTGGTCCTACCCCGGTAGGAGGCCTGAAAGGCGGGGAAACAGCCAAAGAATCATTGCTAAAGCTATTTCCAAGGTATTCCTGGATTGCAACCGGATCGCGAATGATTTCTTGGGGAGAACCATGAGTCACCACTTTTCCACTTTTGATCAAGTAGCTTCTGTCCGTAATGCTAAGAATTTCCCGGACCCGGTGGTCGGTCACCAAAATGCCAATCCCCTGATTGCGCAAATCCCTGACAATTTTTTGGATATCCTCGATGGTTTGCGGGTCGATGCCTGTATAGGGTTCATCCAAAAGGATCAAAAGGGGGTCTGCCACCAGGCATCGGGCTATTTCCAACCGCCGTTTTTCCCCACCAGATAGTCTCGCAGCATTGTTTTTGCGTAAATGAAGGAGACCAAATTGATCCAAAACCTTATCCGCCAACTGGATTCGTTCCAATCGGTTGATGGCCCGGCCATAAGTGCGGTGTTTGGGAATCGACTCAAGGATGGCATGGATATTTTGCTCCACCGAAAGGCGCCTGAAGACGCTGGTTTCCTGAGCCAAATAACCCATTCCAAGTCGTGCCCGCCGGTACATGGGAAGATTGGTAACATCTACCCCATTAAAAATCACCCGGCCTCCATTGGGAGCCACTTGACCCGTTGTCATGCGAAAACTGGTGGTTTTTCCCGCTCCGTTGGGGCCCAACAATCCAACAACCTCACCTACATCCACCTGGAAAGAAACCCCATCCACCACCTTGCGACGACCATACCATCGTTCCAGTCCGGTAACCTCTAGAATGGCCATCCTTAGCCCCCATTCCCACTCATTTCTTCCACCAACATAACCTTTTAACCCCATGGACGGCAATTCCACAAGCCCATTCCTTGGGAATTGGTTATGTCGTCATTTGGCCCACCTTTAAATGGTCCATCCCACCTTTGCCAGGAAAGGCTCACCTCTTAAAATCACTTTCAATCAGCTCCCAGTCCAAACCCATCTCCATACCAATCGCAGGGAAAGCCACCTTTGATCACCGTACTCATTCCCGAAGTGGCCATCCAGCAACGAGTTCGTGACTTGGCTTCGGAAATCACTCAAACAGTCCCCGGTTCCGTGGATGTCCTGATCGTGCTGAAGGGTGCTTGGGTATTTGGTGCGGATTTGGTTCGTTCCTTGGGTCGTGTTAATGCCATCCATTTTGCAAAGGCAAAAAGTTACCAAGGACCGGCGACCACCCCAGAAAAAATCACCTGGAATTGGCCCGAAGGGATTTCATCCCAGGCGAATACTTTGTTGGTTTTGGATGATATCCTGGATACCGGAAACACCATGAACGAGGCCAGGGTTTTAGCCCAAAAGGCCGGATATCAGCAGGTCCTTTCCGTTGTCCTAATGCGCAAGGTTCGTTCCGATTGTCCGCTTGGAGAAGCCGATTTTATTGGATTTGACATCCCGGACCTTTTTGTGCTGGGATATGGCCTTGACCAGAATGAACGCCATCGGAACCTGCCCTTTATTGGCTTTGTAACGCAAACTCCGGGGGCCCCTTGAACAAAACGCCCGCCGCCATTTGGGTTGTTACGGATAGCCCCTATTGTCGCCTGGCCCATAAATGGCGATCCGTTTTTTCCCAACTGCCTCCTCTTCAATGGGAAATTCATTGGGGGTATTTATCCCGCCCAAGGGATTTTTGGCGTAGGCAGAATCGCATAATACACGCTCCCCATTTTTGCTTCGTCCAATCTTTGGGTTGGTTTGCAAGTGCTTTCCAAGCTATTTCACAACCCCGAAGTCTGCCCTTGGTAATGGCTGATTTGCCTCACTCTCCCTGTTCGATGACAAAACTACTGGTCAGGCATGCCAGCGCCCAAATACGCTTTCCCACCCCACCAACCGAAAAGGGAATAATGCCATTAAGTCCTGGATTTCAGCTGGTTTGTTTGGCGGACATGGTAGCGGGTTCGGGCGCTTTGGAGGCTCTTTGGGCTTTTTCCATGGTCCGCCTAGCCGGTTGGTCCTGCACCTTGTGGATGGTAGGCGAAGGACCTTTGCTTGAGGAATACAGGCAATTTGCCAAACTTGCTTCGGTACCAGAAGGGATTCACTTCCTTCCCCACTTCCGAAGCGAATCAGGCTTACCAGTAAATCCCGACCTGGTTTTAATACCTAAGCGGTCTTTTCCCTGGCATATTTCCGACCAATTTTTCACCAACCATCCTAAAATCACCTCCCCATCCAATGGAACAAAGGACCATAATTCCACGGTGATTTCATGGAAACCCCACCTCCTTTGCCGCACTATTTTGCAAATCATGGAGTCTCTTGGATCGCCTAAACCCCAAATTCCAATGCCCATTTCACGGCAATCCTTTCCCAAAATGATGGAAGCAATGGCAGCTTTTGTGCACTCCAAATCCAGGGAGCAGGTTCGGTGAGGTCCTGGCAAGTATATTTTGCGGTTTTGGCCCTTTGCGGGTTGACAGCGATCACAATCCCTTGGTTTTATCACAAGGAACAAGTTCTCACCGAAACCGCTTTATCGCATAACAAAGCCCTTTGGAATGCCAACGAACCCCGGTCCTATTCCATCCGCATTTTAATAAACGATTCCGGGGCCAACTCCCAATGGATTATTCGTGTATTTCAAGGTAACATCCTCGCCGTTCTCAGGGATGGGCAATTCCGGCCCAATGTTGAGGGATCCCGTTTCCTTCCCAACAATCTATTTGGGGAATTGGAGCAATGGCTGGGCTACCGGCATAAAGATGAAAAATCCCCATTTGTAGGGGTCCAATTCCATTCCCAACTAGGTTTTCCTCTTAGGGCGGTGCTTCACCGGAAATCCCCGGTTAAAAGGCTGGAAATTCAGATGGTTCTGGAAATATCATGAGTTGAAATTTCCCAAATGGGTCCCAACCCACAATGACTCACCCTGACCGGTAATGGTCGACCCAGCGAAAAATCCCAAAAACGGCCCAGCCATTGGTCTCCCTCCCAACCCACGATGAAATCAATCATTCCCCCGCCAAGCGCCATTTTTAAGTCCAAATGGCTCGGATTCGGTCGGGAAAGGGGGTGAGAGTGATAAGTTCCAACCCAATCAAGCCCCTTCCTCCTAAAGGTCCTTAACGCTGCAAAATGGGAGGCCGGTTCGGACTCGAACCTGTCAGGTAAGCCCAATTGGTTAACAACAGCCACCGATTCCCAAATTTCCGTGGCCTTTTCCCTTCGTATCCCCCCAAAAATACCACAAACTTCTAATTCCCCCCCCTGGGCAGCGTGCTCAAAAACGCCGAAAACGCTTAAAGGCATCAAGATCACCAAGTTAGGATTGAATTTTACCAATTTATTTCCAACAATACATTTTTGACTTTGAACAGGAACAGGTTTTATGACATCGGCTACGGGCAAGCGTGACAGGGTGGTTTTAGCATACTCTGGCGGGTTGGACACCTCTGTGATGGTTCCTTGGCTTGGGGAAAAGTACAACCTGGATGTGGTTGCCTTCACGGTTGACCTCGGCCAGGGGGAAGATATTGAAAAAATCCGCCAAAAAGCCCTCAAAACGGGTGCTGTCGAGGCGGTTGCCATCGACGCCCGCAATCTTTTTGTGGATTGTTTTGTATTTCCAGCCTTGATGGCTGGGGCCCTATACGAGGGCAAATACCCGCTTGCCACGGCCCTGGGGCGACCTTTGATCGCCAAACTCATGGTGGATGCAGCAAGGGAGCATGGGGCGAAAGCCGTCGCCCATGGATGTACAGGAAAGGGGAACGATCAGGTTCGTTTTGATGTTACATTTCAGACTTTGGCGCCGGATCTCAAAATCATTGCCCCGGTTCGGGAATGGAAAATGAGCCGGGACGAATCCCTTGCTTATGCCGCAAAACACAACATTTATGTTGAAGCAACCAAAGAAAACCCCTTTAGCGTTGACCTCAATATCTTTGGGAGGTCCTGCGAGGCTGGAATCCTTGAAGATCCATGGGTCGAGCCACCTTCCGAGGCCTATGCATGGACTGCCGATGTCGAGAAAACACCCAATACCCCGGATTATGTCACCATTGATTTCCTGGAGGGCAAACCGGTCGGCCTGAATGGCAAATCCATGGATGCAGTTCCCTTAATGGAAGAACTCAATCGAATCGGTGGCATCCACGGAATTGGCCGCATTGACCATATTGAGAATCGGTTGGTCGGAATTAAGTCGCGCGAAATCTACGAGGCACCCGCTGGCGTAATCCTTCATGATTCCCACCGGGAACTTGAATCCATGTGCCTTAGTAAACAGGCCCAGCGCTTCAAAACAATCGTCTCCCAGGAATATGCGGACATGGTTTACAACGGCCTTTGGTTTAGTGCCTTCCACCAGGACCTTGCTGCTTTTGTCCATTCCAATCAACGGTTTGTAAGCGGCCAGGTGCGATCCAAATTGTTCAAAGGTTCCTGCACCGCCGTGGGGAGAAGGTCCGAACATAGCCTCTATTCCAAGGATTTGGCAACCTACGAATCGGGGGACCAATTCGACCATGAGGCAGCCAAAGGATTTATTCGCCTTTGGGGCCTCGGACAACAAACTCAGGCCCAACGCCAACTCCTCAAGGATGGTAGGGGGTTCACCCTTCCAGGTTTGTTGGGACCGCAATAATCAATGGTTCAAACCAGACAAACCAAACCCTATGCCACTTTCCGAACAATTTGGCGTTGATGAGCTGGCCAAATGGCTGGCCATGGACGCTCGGGATGTTTCCAAAATGGTTTCCAGGGGAAAGTTGCCAGCTAGGCGTATTGGTGGGGAGTGGCGGTTTCATCGTTCGGAAATCACCCAATGGATTGAATCGGAACTCCATATCAGTTCCTGCGAGGAACTGCTTCGCTTTGAAGGCACACCGATCGCCACCCAATCCCACAAAACTCCGGGCGGGATGATTTGCGATTCAGTCCTTCTGCCTGAATGCGTGGTGTACCCACTTCTTGGAAAAACAAAAGCCAGTGTACTAAGGGAGTTGGTTGCCGCTGCAGCCAACTCGTATCGGGTTTGGGATTCGGAAGCAGTTCTGAAAGCCCTCCAGGATCGGGAAAACCTGGCCACCACCGCCATGGGTTCAGGTGTTGCCTTTCCTCATCCGGGAAAGAGGATGGCGGATGAAATTTCCGAATGCGTAATGGCGATGGGGGTCACCCAGGCGGGTATACCCTTTGGGGCCCCGGATGGTGGGTTGACTCACCTATTTTTCCTTGTTTTGGCTACGGATGATGCAAGCCACCTGGCTATTTTGGCTCGACTTTCCCGATTAACCCGATCCGTGGATACCCTGATCTCAAGGTTAAAGGATTGTGGCAGCCCCCACAACGCCATGGAACTCCTTCGTGAGGCGGAGGTGGGCTTTGAAATTGAAAACCAGGGTTAACCCCGAAAAAGCCACCCTATGATTTCCTCGGATTTCCCACGGAATATTTTGGTTTCCGATTTCGACGGAACCCTAACCCAGGTCGATTTCTTCCAAGCGGTATTAGAGCGTCTTTTAGGTGGTGACTTGTCTATTTGGCATTCGTATTGTCAAGGAAAAATCACTCATTTTGAGGCCTTGGCGGGATATTACCAACAAATTCGGTTGTCAGAAATCTCCCTGAAAGATTTGGTAGCAGGGTTGGGTTTTCCAACACAATTTTCCCTCTTATTGGGTCAACTCAGGCTAGCCAATTGGGATTTGGTCATCGCCTCTGCAGGTTGCGAATGGTATATTCGCCAACTGGTGGACGCCCAAAAACTCGAAAATCCCCCAATGATTCATGCCAACAATGGGACCTATTCCGCGGAATTTGGCCTCATTATGGAATTGCCCAGGGACTCACCCCATTTTGATCCCTCCATCGGCATTTCCAAGGTTTCGGTGGTGAAAAGCCTCCAGGGACCCAATCATTGGGTTGCCTTTGCGGGAGACGGACCAACCGACCTGGCTCCCGCTCTTTTGGTCGAACCCCACCTTCGATTTGCCAAGGGATCCTTGGCCCGGCTATTAGCCGAAAGGGCAGAATATTTCATCCCGTTTGATCATTGGGCGGAGATTCCCTTTCACCTAATCCGTTACTATTCAAAATAATCCTTCCGTGGTAAACCAATCGACAGGCAATGCCCCAATCTGCTTAAGGTGTGTATTTGCCTTTTGAAAATGTCCACATCCCAAAAAACCTCGATGGCAGGATAACGGGGAGGGGTGGGGTGCCTCCAGAATCAGGTGGGAGGGATGGACGATTTTATCTTTGTGACCCCTTGCCTGGTTGCCCCAAAGCATAAAAACAATTCCCCTGTTTGACTCCCCAAGGCGCTTTAGCACGAGCCCGGTGAGAACCTCCCAACCTTTATTTTTGTGCGAAAACGCCAATCCCTCCCTAACACTTAGAACCGTATTTAATAAAAGTACCCCCTGCTTTGCCCATCCGGAAAGGTCACTTGGCACCCTTTTCCCAATCTGGTTGGGATGGGACTGGATTATTTCTTTTTGAATGTTGACCAACGAAGGTGGGGCGGGTACCCCGGCGGGAACCGAAAACGAAAGGCCATGGGCTTGGCCCTTTCCATGGTACGGGTCTTGTCCCAATATCACGATCAATACATTTTCCGGAAGGGTACATTCCAAAGCGTTAAACACAAGGGACCTGGGGGGACAAATGGCCTCTGTCAGAGGAGGGCCTTGTTTTCCATACCAATCCTCCAATTCCATCCACCAAGGCTCATTTTCGGGATAATTCAAAAACTCTGACCAAGCTTTTGGCAAGCTTAAACGCCACTTGGATTGTGTCATAAAGGATTCAAAACCCTAAAACTTCCAATATACACAGCCTGAAGAGATTGGCTCGATGTTCCCAACCCCACCCAAACCTGGCCTCCCCAGCCTGGGTGGGTTATTTGGAATCGCTGGGGATTTACTTTGGGAGAAAACCCAAACCCAATGGAGGAGGGGTTGGCAGGCACCCCTTGTTCCCATTGCCCTGCTACTCACCTTGTCATGGTTGGTTGCGATCCGGATCACCGCACCTCAACCCGGGCTAAGTTTGGGAGCCTTATTATTCAGTATTGGGTTTTTGGTTTCGGCTCAAATTTTTTACCATCGAAAAAAGGTTGAAACACTTTGGCCTCTCCTTTTGCCAGGAGTTTTCTTCGCAGGGGTATTTTGGCATCGAATCCCGTTGGATTTTCCCGCCCCCGGATTATTTTCCCTGACCTCACCCATGGATGTCGAACCCAGGTTGTACCAACTCACGGTTTTGGATCGCCCAGACGAACGCCGTTTTTCCACCCAACCCGGTTGGTATCAAGTTCCCCGAATGCAGTTTCCTTGCGCATTAGCACTCGTTTTAAAAGGGGGAGCCCCCATTCCCGCTTCCGGAATGGTAATGGTAACCAGCCCCTTAGCTCCTTTTCCTTTGGTTCCGGGGGACCACCTTCAACTTTTGGCTCGGTTTCGGCCATTGCCTCCACCCCTCAATCCTGGGGAATCCCCATCGTTTTCTTGGCTAAGGCGAAAAGGTTTTGCGGGGTTTTTGGAAACCAAGCAAATCCCTGTTGCCATGGAATTCGGCACGGAATTCGTCCCTTTAAACCTTGGCTTTCTTCAAAGGATTATGATTCGTGTCAAAGATTTGGCCAGGCAAAGGCTGATCCATATTCTTGGTCCGACTGCAACCGAAACTACTTTAGCTCCTGCCTTACTCCTTGGAGACACCCAATCCGTGGATTATTTGGAATGGGACAAATTCATCAAAACGGGGACGATTCACGCCCTGGCTATCAGTGGCCAACATTTGGTAATTGCAGGAGGGTTGGTGGGGGTAGTGCTCTTAACCATAGGGTTTCCCCCACGCCAAAGTCTTGGTTACAGTACTTTTTTTGTTGTTTTTTATGCCCTGATTACTGGCGCAAGCCCTTCCGCAATAAGGGCTGCCATCATGGCTGTTGGCTTTGCATGGGTTTTGTGGATTCGTCGGCTCACCTCGGTGCTCAACATCATTGCACTTGCCTGGATAATGGTCAGCTTGGTTCAACCCTCGGATATGTCTTCTCCAGGATGTCAGCTTTCCTTTTTGGCTGTGTACCTTATAGATGCATGGCAAAGGCGAAAGGAAGTTCAATTAACCAATGACAATCCTGAAACACCTTCCCAAAAATTGGACCTTTTGGAGTACAGACTCGCCCCTCGTTGGAAAAACCTATTGATGCGTTTTTTCTACGGTGTTTGGGAAGCTTATAGAGTTAACGCCTGGATTTGGCTTGGAATTAGCCCTTTAATTGCCTGGCATACCAATCTGATCAGTTTAAGCGCACTTGTAATTGGTCCTTTGGTCATGCTGACCTGCACCGGGGGTTTGGTATGTGGCCTTGCTGGAATATTGATTCCAATCCCTTACTTGGATCGACTGTTTGGCATGGGCCTGGCCAGCTTTCTGGAGCTTACCGGATGGTTTGCCCATTGGGGGGAAAACCTCCCGTTTTCATGGTTCCATATCCCAAACCTTGGTTTGGTAGGACTTGTTGGTTGGCTGTTTTACCTGGTATGGTTGACAATCAACAAGATTCCACGCATTCAAACTTTACCCTTGGCATTTGGGGCTTTGGGGCTCGTTGGTCTTACTGCATCCACTTATTGGCGCCCATTCACAAATGACCTTTTGGTTCATTCCATTGCTGTGGGTCATGGTACCGCAATTTTGATTGAAGAGCCCTCTGGAAGGGTGGTCCTTTATGATGGTGGCTCCATGTCAGGAGGCCATGGAGCTGCAAAAAAAATCGCTCAAGTCCTTTGGAATAAGGGAATCTCTGCCATTGATGAAATCATCATTTCCCATGCGGATACCGACCACTTTAATGCCATAACCGGTGTTCTGGATCGTTTCCAGGTTTCCATAATTAGTGTTGGCCCCTCCTTTGCCACCCGGGATGACCAGGAAACGGTGGTTTTTTATGAAAGTTTGCAAAAGCGTGGGATTCCCTTACGGACAATTGCCGCAGGGATGAAAGCCGTTTCAGGACATACAAGTTATGAAATCCTTCACCCTGAATCAGACTACACAAGGCCCCCCAAGCAAAACGCCGCTTCGTTGGTCATCCGGGTGGGCTATTTCAATAGGACACTTCTTTTGACGGGGGATTTGGAACCCCCTGGAACCGAACAATTCCTGACTCAAAAGGACCTTTCCCCGGTAACTGTCCTTATGGCACCCCACCATGGTAGCCCCGCAGCCAACTCTGAAAAACTATGGCGCATGTTAAAACCTAAATTTGTCTTTTCCAGTGAAGGCGAGGAAAGGCGGACCAGGATTCCAGGGGGCAGCCTTGGCAAGGAAATACCACTTTGGAAAACCCAGGAAAAAGGTATGATCACCATTCAAATGGGACCGAACCAATTGTCAATCCATGCCTTCCTTACCGGGGAGGTTATGAAATTGGAAAGTGGAATACCCAACGATTAATTGCCAAAATCAGGGTGCCTTACCGTCAATACCGGAGAATTGGCATTACGAACGATTTGCTCTGCCACACTTCCCATAAGGACATGGCTTAGCCCGGTCAGGCCATGGGTTCCCAGGACAATAAGGTCCACCATTTGCTCTTCGGCCATGGCCATGATTTCATCGTAAGGTAGGCCTTCCCGACAATGAACGGTAACATGGATTCCGGCCAAGCCAATTTTTTCCGCTATGGCTCCTAGGTGTTCCTGGGAATGGCGCAAAAATGCAAAGGATCCGGTATGCAAGCCTGCACTGGTAAAGGCCAGGTCTGCAACCAATGGGGGCACTGGTTGAACCACATGAAGCAAATGGATCTGGGAAGAGAACTTTTTAGCCATCAGAATGGCATAATCCAAAGCATGGCCGCTAGATTTGCTAAAATCGGTTGCAAAAAGGATTTTGCGAATATCCATGACGGCTGCCATTAAGGACGCACCAACCTGAAAAACGCCCGAATCAATTTCAAGGTTATCGGGCCCGGGGTCCCCGATCCAATCGTCCGGTTATCACATTTGGTGACCGGAATAATCTCCGCTCCGGAACCAGTAAGGAAACACTCCTCTGCGGTGTAAAGGTCGTGTCTGGTCAGCACGGTCTCCTCAATTGAAATCTGCTGTTCCCGGGCCAAATCAAGGACAGTGCCCCGGGTAATTCCTGCCAGGATTCCTGCGTTTTTGTGCGGGGTTAGCAACACTCCATGGGATACAAGGAAAATGTTATCTGCGGTACATTCGGCGATTTCACCCAAATGGTTTAACATCAACGCTTCGGGTACTCCCGCCCGAATTGCTTCCAGCTTGCCAAGAATGTTATTCAGATAATTAAGCGATTTAATCCTGGGGTTGAGTGCATTGGGGTGATTACGAATTGTGGAGGCAGTGATGATCTCCATCCCTTTTTCATACATCTCGGTTGGGTACAACGAAATACCATCCACAATGATAATCACCTGGGGTTTGACGCATGACCTTGGGTCCAAACCCAGATTGCCAACCCCTCGGGTTACGACCAACCGAATGTAACCATCATCGCGTTTGTTGGCAGCAACCGTTTGTTCGACCGCAAGCACCATTTGGTCCATGGAAAGTGGAATGTCAAGGCAAATATGGGAGGCACTTTCATAAAGCCTTTCAAGGTGCTCCCGACATTTAAAAACCTTCCCCGAATAGATTCGCATCCCTTCGAAAACACCATCGCCATAAAGGAAACCATGGTCGTAAACATGAATAGTTGCTTTTTCGTGTTCAACAAGT
Organism: Planctomycetia bacterium; assembly: GCA_005808665.1. Classification (GTDB taxonomy): domain Bacteria; phylum Planctomycetota; class Planctomycetia; order Gemmatales; family Gemmataceae; genus SYLG01. The sequence goes on from SYLG01000174.1 coordinate 15,724, forward strand.
TGTCCGTTAATATAAACAAGGCGAGACATAATCGTATTTATTCCACGAGGCAAACTGTTTCCAAGGTCCCGGGCATAACTATTCAGGCCGCCGGTTGCACTTCCTCATTCACTACCAAACCTTTGGACAACCGGACAATCCGATCTGTGTCACGAGTAATTTCGAGGTTGTGTGTAACCATTAGGATAGTGAGGCCTTCCTCCCTGTTAAGGGTACGTAAGAGCCGAATTACCTCGGAACCTGATTCATCATCCAGGTTTCCGGTTGGTTCATCGGCCAGTAATAGCCTTGGCTTGGTAATAAGGGCCCTTGCCAGGGCGGTCCTTTGCATTTCCCCCCCGGAAAGTTCCCTAGGCTTATGATCCATTCGATGACTCAACCCAACCCTATCCAAAAGTCCCTTGGCCAACGAAACAGCTTTTGATCTTGCAAAAAACCAGCCCAAGGGCCCATTGCCAATCATTAAAGGTAAAAGGACATTCTCAAGGGCAGTAAGTTCAGGCAGGAGGTGATAAAACTGAAAAACAAATCCAAAAGCCTCATTACGAATTCTATCGCGATTGGAGGTGGCCAAATTATCAATTCTTTGACCCTCAAAATGGATCTCCCCACCATCAATCACATCCAAAAGGCCAATGAGATGAAGTAGCGTACTTTTTCCCGAACCGGATTGACCTACGAGACTGATAAACTCGCCTTTTTCAACCTCCAGGTTGACTCCGTGTAGCACCGGAACCGAATGAATATGGGTTCGATAGGCCTTTTTCAGGCCATGGACAGAAACCACCGGGGTGGATTGCAATAATTGCGCCTTTCCAAGCCAAGGGGCTACCTCAACGGCATTTGGGGTTTGCCTTGGGGGTAATTCAACCAAATCACTCATATCGCAGAGCCCTCACGGGATTGAGACTAGCTGCTCTAAAGGATGGAATCAAACTAAACGCCACAGCGATCAGCACGGCCCCAATATTTACAAGGAAGACACCCATTGGGTGAACATCAGTAGGAATTTTGTCAAAGTAATAGATGTCCCTTGGGAAAAGTTCCTGACCAGTGATACTTCCAATGATGGACTCGATTTCATTAATATTTTGAGTGATGGCTAAGCCCAATGCCGTCCCCAATAAACAACCCACCAAACCTAACAATAATCCATATCCGAGAAAAATCTGCATGACCCCGAATCGGGATGCCCCCAAGGCTTTAAGGATGCCAATGTCTTTCGTTTTTTCCGCAACGATCATGGTAAAAATGGCCAGGATTCCAAACCCCGCAACCCCGATGATCATAAATAGGAGGATGTTGAGTATACCTTTTTCGACTCGAATAGCCGCCAAAAGGGCTCCTTGTTTTTGTTCCCAGGTTTGGACTTCCACAGGTTCATTTTTGAGGATTTCCTTGAGACGCTTGATGACCTTGGGAACTTGGTCAAAATCTTTAAGGCGGACCAAAATGGAGGTAACCCGATCCTCCATCGTACGCAATTTTTGCAAGTGTTCGATGGGAACAAATACATACATGGAATCATACTCTGACATTTCTGACCGAAAATAATCGGCAACAGCAAATCTGTCCACCACAGGAGCCATCTTTTGCCCACTTACTGTGGTTATGATTACATCATCTCCCGGTTCAAGTGCCCGAATGTCCTTTACCTGCCCCTCGGATCCCTGGGTACGATCCCGAAAATGCGCTATGGCATGACCTATGATCAAACCTTGGGGCTCATGGGGTTTGGAGGGGGGAGGATCTGGGGGGGGCGGTGCGGACGGGTCCATGGGAAGCTCTTGAAAATAGGCTGGTTTTCTGTCCAGGACATGATTTTTTGCCTGCCTGACTTTAGCCTCTTGGGTAAGCTCAAAACTCGGGGTAGTTTTTCTCTCAGGTTGGGTCAGAAACTCGGTAAACCCGCCGACCTTGGCTCGGCTTTGGGCATCAATTCCAATGAGACGAATGGATCTGGTGAAAGGAACATCGTGGTAGGCATATTGAAGCATGGCAAAAATTTCGAGTGTTGGGGCCATCGCCTCAATGTTTTTGGCAAGGAAGGGATCCGCCATGATATTGGCCATTTTGGCTTTGGGATCCTGAAAACCATCGTAGTCATAGGCTTCGATGACAATATCCGAAAGTAATCCGTGAAGGCGGTCCCTTAACTTGGTTGAGAAACCATTCATGACACTATTGACAACGATTAAGGTAGCAACCCCAAGCATTACGCTGACAATGCAAAGCATCGCCAACCACCGCGTTTGAAGGTACCTAAGGCAAAGCAATACTTTGTACAATCCTCACCTCATGGCTGGCTAATTCCATCTCATGGCTGGCTAATTCCATCGGAATTCGTCCAACCCTAGAACTTGGGGAGTTTGATGCCATTGCCAACTAATGACCTTCCTTGGCCTCAGGTTTCAGCAATGGGAACAAGATAACATCGCGTATTGTCTGGGTGTCCGTCAATAGCATTGCAAGCCGATCAATTCCCACACCAAGCCCCCCAGCCGGGGGCATGCCATATTTGAGTGCTGTTAAAAACTCATCATCCAGTTTGGCCATGGATTCCTCTGCCGGAAGTCCGGCAAGCTGCTTCCGGAAAGCTTGTTCTTGAGTAATGGGATCGTTTAGTTCGGTGTAGGCGTTAGCCAGTTCCATCCCGCAAACAAAAAGTTCAAACCTTTCGGCAAGGTGAGGAAGATCGCGTTTTCGCTTGGTTAGTGGGCACAGGGAAGAAGGATAGTCAAAGACAAAAACCGGACCAATCAAAGTTTTTTCCACTTTTTCCTCAAACAACATTTGGACAACCACATCCAAATCCTTGCCTTGTGTTACCATCCCAAATCGGACTGCGGCAGCTTGAATGGAATCGGCATCTCCAATTCTTGCCCCGGTATGAAACTCAAGCAGTTCGCCATAGCTTTGCCGTTTCCATGGGGGAGTAAAATCAATGATTCGATCTCCAAAAGGAACCCTCAGCTGACCCTGATGCAGTTCTATCACACAGGCAACCACCATCTCTTCAGCCAGGCCCATCATGGCTCGATAGTCGCCATAGGCTTGGTAAAGTTCCAACATGGTGAATTCGGGATTGTGCCTGGGGCTAATCCCTTCGTTTCGAAAAACACGACCAATTTCATAAACCCGTTCCATGCCCCCAACCAACAACCGCTTGAGGTGAAGTTCCAAGGCTATCCTAAGGAACAATCCAATATCCAAAGCATTGTGGTGGGTTGTAAAAGGACGAGCCGCAGCACCACCCGCAATGGAATGCAAAGTGGGCGACTCCACCTCCAAAAAACCCCGGGAATCCAAGTATTTGCGAATAGTCCTAACCATCCGAACTCGCTTCTCAATCCGGTCAAGCACCTCCGGGTGGTATGTGAGATCCAGATAGCGGTGCCTCAAACGAAACTCGATGTCAGTCAACCCGGCATGTTTATCAGGATGCGGTAAGACAGATTTGGCCATTATTGTTAAAGATTGGGTGAAAACCGTTAGCTCACCAGTCTTGGTTAGGCCAAAGGTGCCGTCAATTCCGATTAAATCCCCAAGGTCTAACAAGGCCGCCAATTTCCAACCCGTTTCCCCAATTTGTTTTTTCCCCATCATAACCTGAATACGGCCCGAGCTGTCCCTGACATCCAGAAAATGCACATTACCCATAACCCTGCGAAGGACAATTCGACCGGCAATTCGAACCGTAGGGGGAGCATCCGTGTTAGGGGCCAAATTCCTAATGGCTGCAATGGGTTGATGATTGTCCAGGCGACCACCCCATGGATCGATTCCCAAGGCCTCAATGGCATTTAATTTTTCGACTCGAACCGCCTCATGGGACTCATGATTTTCAGACACAATAAGCCTACACTTTCCAAACAAAAACCGTGTATATAAAGGAAAAACTGGGAGAGTAAGGTGAAATCCTTGCTACTTACCTAAACACCTATCTTACGGTTAAGGGGGCAATTAATTGCTGCCTCCAATGGGAATCGGTATACCACCTTCATTCCGAAACCCCGGTTTACCAGGAAACCGCCAACAAAAACCGGTCACGATTGAAATCCTTTCTCAACCCACTCAGGTTCCATTCAACACTTGGGAATGCGTCCCCCCATGGATTACGAAACCCAAATCATTGGAAAGGCCAGGCAACACTAGGCAAAGGGAAAGGGGGACTAGGTCTTATGGGCTATTTCAAAAATCCAAGCAGGTTTAGAATTCTTGCCGCTTGGCAAGGGTGGGGCCGCCAAACGGCAAAAATTCAGTGATAAGATTAGAGTTCAATACGGAAGCACCAAACCAGAAGGGTTTGGTCAGGAATCCCGGAATTCTTAACCCATCCGGATTCCCTTAACTTGGTATCTACAAAATGTGGGCCACTTTAAGCCCTTTGTTACAATAAAAGCGAGCGACCCTTTTTAAGGGTCGCTCTTTGGGCCAATTGGCCCAATGGTTGATATCGCCCCACCGATCACCTCATACGGTCCCTCTCAGATTGAGTAAAGCGGTTATCCGCCTCCAATCCTTTTTGGCGCTGTTGACGCATTCGGGTTGCCTTGTTGTTCATAGCATCAAAGGCATCGGCTACCATACACAAATCAAAATCGGCGGCTCCATCCTGGTCAATTCCCAAATCCTTGGCCTCCGCCATGGCATCCTGGTTGGCTCCAAGGAAAGTGAATTTCCAGTTGTAAACATCCTGTTGATGACGGACCATTTCGTTGACCTTTGCTTTGGTGTATTTCACACTGGAATTTTCTTGACCGTCGGTCATCACTACAAAAATCACCAGGCCCGGTCGAGCTGCTTCAGGCATTTTGTCCAATCGTTTCCCGGTTTCCTTTATGGCCCTTCCCATGGCATCCAAAAGTGCAGTGGATCCACGGGGAACTAACTGATATGGCCCCACCTTGGCCAGGGGGACGCCGTTATGAACAAATTCGTATTCCGAATCGAATTGGACAATGGTTAGGACAGCCTTGCCTGGCAAGGCTTTTTGTTGACCCAAGAAGGAGTTGATTCCTTTTTCAGCCTCTGAACGAATGGAATCCATCGACCCACTACGGTCAACAACGAGGGTGATGTCGGTAAGTTGCATATTCATGGAACACCTCTGGTTAAGTGAAACGGGAAATAACCATTTGACACCCTTATTTCCCATCAAAGCCATGAATATTTCCATTCTCCCCGATTGATTAAAAAATTCCTTATAGGCAATCTTTACAACCCATTAAGCCACGATTGGGGAGTGGTTACCGTGTGAGTGGTACCCGATTCCAACACTGCCTCCAAAAGCGCAATCGTTGCCAAATTGTCCATGCCTGAAGCAAATGGTGAAGAGCCCCGGTCAATCGCTTCCATTAAATCAGCCATTGGCCAAATAAAGGCGTCAGGAAACCAGGCAACACCCCATTTTGGTCGGATCCAATGGCCCGGATGGCTAAGGCAGGAATATTCCAGTGAACTAGGCATGTGTTTGGGCCAATCGGGCCAACCAATGGTGCCTTTTGCCACGCCTTTGGTGCCCTCGAACCGCCAGTGAATTCCGCACGAGGGAGCCCCGCCCTCTTTGACGGGTCCGGCCCAAACATCATCCCATGCACTTGCCCGGGATCCGTTTTCATACTCAAGGATATAAAGATTGATTCCGTCCACATGGTCAAACTCGGTTCTGGGATCCTTCCGGAAACTGGCGAAAACACGGTCCGGGGTGCCCAGCCAAAAGCGAAAAGTATCCAAGTGATGAATGCTCATGATCCATGTGGAAAGCGACCTCATCCCCTTGGCCCATTCCATCCAATGGGGCACCGCACGCATATCAATCGTGGCTAAAACGGGGTCACCCAGTAAGCCTTGGTTCAGGATCTGCCTTTGGGCGTAAACAGACGGGTCAAAACGCATATTCTGGTTGACCGAAAGGACCTTGCCCGATTTCTGGCATAGCTTAACCAACCGGCTGGCCTCCACAAAAGACATTGCAAGAGGCTTTTGAGCCAAAATCCCTTTAAGGTGGGGAAACATCACGGCAGATTCTATTACCGAGGGCTGGATCAACGGTGGAACAGCAATATCAAGAATGTCTGGCTTGGCCTTTGCCAATAGCTCATCCACAGAGTTTGCTACTAATGGAATGGCAAATTGGGATGCAATTTTTTTGGCTTTTTCCTGGTCTCGTCCAACGATTCCACAAATCTCTATTCCAGCCCGTTGGTAAGCCACCAAATGACACTCTCGGACAATGAATCCGGTTCCAATCACCCCGATTCGGAGTTTGGGAAGGGGCCGAATGGCGGGGTGTGGCTCTGGAAGGAACATTAGCAACCTCAATCAAAGGGAGTGCGTGACAAAATGGAGTTTCTAAAATCAAACTATTGTAAAGGCCAAGCTTCAGTCTTGATTATTGTGTTTTTCGTATCAAAAAATCTCAGTTCAGCTTGGGTTTATTAGAAATCAAGGCCTGCTTGGCCATTCGCTTAAACCCAACAGAATCGGCTAATTCCCAACCTGTTTGGACTTGAATTCTTCACGGGCAAAAGAATCTCAATACACTTAAGGAATATTAAAACACCCGGTTCGAAATTGACTAATTGAATAAAGGTTTCTCTATGATTGTGGTTTTGCGCCCGGGCTCCTCGATTTCTGAAATTGACCATGTTGTCGAAGAAATTCGTAGGCACGGTTTATCTCCCAATACCATCGTGGGAACAGATCGGACGGTAATTGCTGCGGTGGGAAAAGAAAAGGAGGGCCTCCAATTTTCCCTGGAGACCTTACCCGGTGTTGAGAAGGTCATTGCCATTCTCGCCCCATACAAAATGGCCTCAATTGAAGGGCATCCTGAGCCTACCGTGATTCGGGTCAAAAATTTTGTATCCGGCGGTGGTCATATTGGCATGGTAGCCGGTCCCTGTTCCGTGGAGGGGCAACAAGAAATCATGGATGTAGCCCACATTATCAAGGAGGCGGGTGCCACAGGGTTACGAGGAGGCGCATTCAAACCACGGACCAGCCCATACAGCTTTCAGGGGCTCAAGGAAAAAGGTTTGGAATACCTTGCCGCGGCGAGCAAGGTGACGGGACTTGCGGTGTTCACCGAAGTCATGGCCCCTGAACATGTTCCCATGGTATCATTTCATGCCGATGTTTTGCAAATTGGTGCCCGAAATATGCAAAACTATCCTCTTTTGGAGGCGGCGGGGGCCCAACCCAAACCTGTCCTCCTCAAAAGGGGAGCTTCAGCAACAATGGAAGAGTTTCTCCTTGCAGCGGAATACATTATGAAGGCCGGTAACCCCAATGTACTTCTTTGTGAGAGGGGTATTCGGACCTTTGAAGAACACACTCGCTTTACACTTCCACTAGCAAGTGTTCCCTATTTGCAGGAAAAAACCCATTTGCCTATTGTGGTCGATCCCAGCCACGGAACAGGCAAAGCCTCTTTGGTAAAGTCGATGACTTTGGCCTCCATTGCGGCTGGGACTGACGCCTTGATTCTGGAAGTTCACCCGAATCCTGAAAAGGCCCTAAGCGATGGTTCCCAGACCATTAGCACATTGGCTTTTGGTCAGCTGATGAAAGATGCCAAAGTATTGGCAAACGGTTTGGGGAAATCTTTGGGGTAATGTAACCCCCGCCTGGTTTTTCCGTCCGGGTTAGTTTAAAGTGAATTGTGGTCTGAATTAGGCTTTTTCTAAGGAACCGGAACGGACTTGGCGGATAGGAGCCTCTGTAGGTGGAATTATTACCTCAACCCAATGCCCCAATCCCCATTGTTTTTTATTCATCACCCCATGACAATCAATAGGACAAGGTTTCATTTGAAATTTAAGATTGGCTTTGTGGGTAAGGTTTCTTTGACCTGTTATTGTTTCCTGTCTCTGGGCACTTTCCTTTCAGGAGTTTCCCATGTTTCTTTCAAACCGGTCCGTTCGACATGGTTTTACCCTAATTGAGCTCTTGGTAGTGATTGCCATCATTGCCGTTCTCATTGGTTTGCTTTTGCCCGCAGTTCAAAAAGTTCGGGAAGCTGCAAACCGAATGCAATGTTCCAACAATCTCAAACAAATATCTTTGGCCTGTCATGGCTACCATGACGGGACGGGGTGCTTTCCCAAGGTCGAAGGATTCACTTTGGGTTGGGGAGCCCTTCCCCTGCTACTTCCTTACATTGAACAGGATTCCCTTTACAAACAAATCCTTTTTTCGGACCGGGTAAGCTGCCTCTCCATGGCTTTTCTAAGAAGTGCCTGCATTAAATCCTTTCAATGTCCAAGTGACCCCGATGTCAACCGCCTGCATAGTGACCGGACTTTGCCAACTGGGGGATGCTTGGCAAGCGATGGCACTCCGGATGGGGTTGGTGGCCGCTATTTGGGTTATGCATCTTCCTATGTAGGTATGGCCTACCGCAAAGGTTCTGCTACAATAAGCAGCTGACGACAGCTGCAAGTTTGGCAGGAGGTAAAGGGGCATGGATGGTTGTGGATATTCTACACCTGATGTGCGTGTTCGTGCAGTTATGGCGGTCCGGAACG
>SYLG01000175.1 GCA_005808665.1 Planctomycetia bacterium
ACCACTCTTTGATCGCATATTACCGCCTGTCGCTCAACCAAAAACAGTGTCTCAACAGGAGACCTTTCACAATGGGTAAATCAGGGCGCATCTTTTTTTTGAAGCCGGGAATTACTGACCAACGATCATCAAGGCGGTTCCCGGCCCCTGGAGGGTCACCTCCCAAGAATCCTCGCTTTCCTCAAGCTCCACTTTCCATGAGGAGGGATGCCACATCTGAAAAAAACCGTGTTCAAACCTGGTATCGAGGACGGGAACGGGGTTCATTTGGTTTTTCCCGATCAGGCCAGTTAGAAAGGAAATCAAGTGCTGGAGACGGGACTTGAACCCGTACGGGGGGATTACCACCCTTCGGATTTTAAGTCCGATGCGTCTGCCGATTCCGCCACTCCAGCGCATTTTGTTATCTTATCATTTTTGCCCAAAGGGAAAGCCGGTCCCGAAGCAAGTTTTCTTAGTCAAAAAGCCCCGGTTGTTCCAAAGGTTTTTTGGGTTTAAACATTGGAGGAACGGGCTGGGCGGACAATCCTTCGGACCATGGGGCCACCAGGTCCGGCCCTTCCTCGGCAACACGATTGACACGGGTTGAAACCGCCAATGGGGTCATTTCCCTTCCAGGAAAGGCTTCCATTACCCGATTCCAAAGGGGATCCACAGATTGGCTCGTATCCAGCCACGCCGGCCAATCGCCTTCGTCAAGAATGACCGGCATTCGATCATGGTATTCTTTCAGCCAACCTTGGGAGGAAGTGGTAAGGATTGTGCAAGTTGGCATAGGTGGTTGCATTTCTTCCGAAGGGCCAACGCCCCCTTGGTTTTTGAAAATTTCCGGATTGGGGAGTTCCCAAAGCCCTGCAAACACAAAAGGTCGCCTTTGGGGAAAGGAAAACCAGAAGGGACGCTTGGTCGGTCCATCGGTTTTCCATTCGTAAAAACCATCGGCAGGAATCAGACACCGACGCTTTGACACAAGGGAGCGAAAAGAGGGCTTTTCCCTGGCCGTTTCACTACGGGCATTGATCATCCTTGGTGCGCTTTTGTTGTCTTTTGCCCACCTGGGAACAAGACCCCATCGGAAATGGGCGGTTTCTAGGGCTTTTTTGCCTGATTCCAAGGGTTGGCGGATGGCAAGGACCTCTTGGCAAGGGGCAATATTGTGTCTGGGATGCCAAGCCCTTGGGATTTCCATTCCAAACAGGGCTGCCAAAAGGCTTCCATCCAATGTCAGCGTGAAGCGTCCACACATAGCCCACCAAGAGTTCGAATTGTTTTGGTATGATATCACGGAATTGAGATAAAATGTGAGGCAAAACGATACAGGATGGGTGAAAAAGTGTGCCTTCCAGAAAGGAAAGGGATTCTCGTTGCCCAATTCTCATTGTGCCAACCTGAGGGGTTACAAAAAAACTACCAGGGCATGGAGGAAACCAAATAGTAGGAGCCATAAACCTGTAGGCCGGGCATGAAAACCTCCATTTGGGTTTAGCTATTTCGGTCCAAATAAACCGTTCAAGGATTTCCAACCATCAAAGTGAACTTGGGTAATCTTGGCTAAATAATCCCGTCTTAACGATCCTTCCATCCGGTTCGATTCCCTTTTTCACCCAGTTCTACCGATTTGCACGGGTAAGCCGGTTAGTTCAAACCGATGGATAAAGCATCGGATGACGCTGGTGAGGATTACCTGCGACATCGCCCGGGAGTTTCCCGGGTTCCGGATTAAGGGAGGGAGGCCGAGGACCGGCTCACGACCCACCCAGGCCGGCATGAGTCGGATCCATCGTGGAAGGAGTCGCGATGAAACGGTTTGTCTTGGTTGCTGTTGCGCTGGCCGGAATGGCTTTTGGTTCGGCCAGCTATTCAAATGCCGGATGGCATGAACTATCCTACAGTGGCTATCAGCCCTGGTGGAACATTTTCGCCAAAAGGTATAAAGGCCTGACCCCTGAGGAGGAGAGGCTTCAGAAATTCTGGCACGACTATTATGGTGCCCTTAAGAACTACTACGGTGCCCTCGACAATATCGACTGGGTTGCCTACTACAAAAACCATGGGTATCAAATCAACGGCGGTTGTGGCGGCCGGGTAAACTATGCCCCCGTTTTTGTCAGCCCCACCATGCAGTGGGCGATTCCCAGCGGCCAGGGAAGCGGGGCCATGATGCCCGGCGGCCCCGGTCAGTAAAAAAAACCGAATACCCCGATTGGGGCTTCACAAGACGGACCTGCCACCCCTCGGCAGGTCCGTCTTCGTTTCATTCCCAGCCTGAACAATTCCTACAATCAGGCTGTTTCCCTGGATCATTTTTTCTCAACCGGCACATCTCTCCGGATTTCTGAACCCTTTTTTCCGATTTCTTCCTTGTGAGTCCCTTTGGAGAGGAAACCCAGACCATGTTGAAGCAAAGTATTGCCCTTTTGACGGCTTTGGGCTTTTCCGCCTTGGCCCTTGCCCAGGAACCCCCCTTGGTAAAACCACCGGTTCCCGCCAAACCGCTTGCAGCTCCCGCCCTACCGGTCCCGCCTCCTCCGGTAGTGGTGGATCCGGCCGCCCCGGCACCCAAGCCTACGGATTCTGTTGCCACACCGAAAAATCAACCCCGCGTTTATTCCTACCCCACCCCAATACATCCCCTTTGCTTGGGTTGCCAGGGACTTTCCTTTCCTCCCGCCCCACCACGGTTTATGGCCCCTTGTCTACCCTGCATGCCCTTTCAGGGAATGGTACCAGGTCAAATCCAAAGGAACTCAGGCTATAATCCCTACACCCGAAGCCCCCGTGATTTCTTTATGATGGATATTCCGGGTAAATAGTCCGGTAAAAAACCCAATTCCTGTCCCCCAAACCAAAGAAAAAGCCTGGCGGATGCGCCAGGCTTTTTCTTTGTAAAAGGGGAGGAAAGCCTATTTAGGGGCAAGCATGGCAGTCATGCGTTTGCCTTCCATGGTGGCCGCCTTTTCGATTTTGGCCACATCAACCAATTTTTCCAGCATGAGGTCCAAAACGCGTTTTCCTTCTTCGAGATGCTGCATTTCCCGACCTCGAAACTGAACGGACAAAAGGACTTTGTCCTTATCGTCGAGGAACCTTTTGACCTGATTGACCTTGGTTTCGATATCATGGTCGCCTGTTTTGGGGCGAACACGAACTTCCTTCAGTTTTTGCTGATAGGCTTTGACCTTTTCTTTCCGCGATTGCTGGTATCGGAACTTGCCATAATCGAGGATTTTACAAACAGGGGGGCGCTCATTGGGGGCAACCTCCACCAAGTCAAGACCTGCTTCCCGGGCCATTTCCATGGCCTGCAGGGTTGGGACTACACCAAGCTGTTCGCCCTCGGCGCCGATAAGGCGAATGGGACTGATTCGGATTTGGTCATTCATGCGTGGGCCGCGGTCTACAGCGGGGGGCGGCCCAGATCGGTCAAACGGTCGGATACGACACTCTCCATATGTGTGTAGGCCCAAGGGATGGAATTTGGGCTTCGGTTTATGGGCAATCCTTATTCGTGGAGGGATTCTCGCTTGCCCTTTCCCCCCTTGGGGACCATCTTCGCACGAGCATCCACAATGGGGAGTATACCTGAGCAAAGGGTTTACGAAAAGGGTTAATTACTTTTCTAATTTTCGCATTTCCCGGTTCCCCGCCGCAAACGGTCCAAAATCCCCTCCCAAGCCTCCCCGTGGCCTGGGACCCAGACCAATAGAAAATCCAACCCTAAACCATCCATGGCGTGGAGCCGCTGGTAAAGAAGTTGTTCCCAATTCCAAGGGTTTTCAAAGCCAAATTGTACCCTGTTTTCCTCGAAATCGGGTAAACAGCCAATCCGCTTGTCCAGTGCTTTCAATTGTGCAATTTTGGCCCTAAAGGGAGCTTCTGCCAAGAATACTTCCATTGGGGTTTGGGGGGCATAGTGCAAGGGCATATTTCCCGGAGACCGGGCCGCTCCACCCTTTGCGGTTTGTCCTTCAAAATGAATGGTTTCTCCCAAAGCTTGGCTAATCTGGCTCTTTGTTATGTGCCCGGGACGAAGGATTTGAATCCTTTCCCCAGAGACATCGACAACGGTCGATTCAATACCAACTTTGCATGGCCCTCCATCGACAATGCAATCCACACGATTCCCCAGGGAGGATAAAACATGACTGGCAAGGGTAGGGGAAAGGGCATTCGTCCGATTGGCACTTGGGGCCGCTACCGGACAATTGGCCTGCCTTAACAGGGCCAACGCCACCGGGTGGGATGGGATTCGCAAGGCAACCGTTGGTCCCCCAGCGGTTACCAAGTCCAGCACGCAGTTGGTTTTGGGAAGGACAAGGGTAAGGGGACCGGGCCAAAAGGCGAAGGCTAGTTTTTCGGCCCGATCATTCCAAATTGCCAGCCTTTTGGCGGCATCCACATCAGCAACATGGACAATCAAAGGATTGGAGGCAGGTCGGCCCTTTGCCTCAAAAATGCGAACCAGGGCGGTAGGGTCAAGCGCGTTGGCACCAAGGCCATAAACGGTTTCCGTTGCAAAACAAACCAATCCACCTCCCCGCAAGAGCTTGGCGGGAATTTCCAATTCTCCTGGAACCGGATAGTCCGGGTCAATGGTCAAAATTAGGGGCCAAGGGCGTTCAGGATCCATTGCCCGAAATCCCAGGTTGGCGAATCCGAAGGGATGGCTTTTCCATGTTAACCGTAGTATGCGGGTTGACGGATTCCGTCAGCCAAACATTGGAACCAATTACCGCATGGTGCCCCACCACGGTTTCTCCCCCAAGGATGGTGGCATTGGCATAAACCACCACTTCATCCTCCAAGGTAGGATGTCGTTTTTTACCTCGAATGATATTTCCCGAAGCATCTCTTGGAAAGGAAAGGGCTCCAAGGGTTACCCCTTGGTAAAGCTTTACATTGCGACCAATATCACAGGTTTCGCCAATAACCACTCCTGTTCCGTGATCAATGAAAAAACCTGGCCCGATGTGGGCTCCCGGATGAATGTCGATTCCTGTTTTGTGGTGGGCCAGCTCGGTCATCATCCTGGGTAGGAAGGGAACCCCCATTTTGAACAAATCATGGGCAACCCTGTAAATGGCCACCGCTTCAATACCGGGATAGCAAAAAATGACCTCCTGATAATTTCTGGCGGCGGGATCTCCCTCAAAAGCGGCTTGGACATCCTGGCCCAAAACGGCCCTAAGTTGCGGAATCCCCGCTAGCAAATCACGGGTAATGGCCATGGCTTGGCTTTTTCCTGCCAATTTTTTGCCTTCGAGGCAGGTATGCTCATGCCGGAAGGCACGATGGATTTGAACGCTCAAGGCATTGGTAATCCGCACCAAAATCTCTGAAACTTTCAACGACCAATCCTTGGCCTCCCACTCCTGAAAACGAAAATAGCCCGGAAAAAGAAGGTCCAAAAAATCATTGGAAATGGCAAGCACTGCCTCCCTGGAGGGAAGAGGTAATTGTTCCGTATGAACGGTGCTGAATTCTTCCTTGTAACTTGCAAGTAATGTCGGCACCAAGGGGTCAAGATCGGCCACAGAATTCCTCCCAAGGCAGGGTTGATCCCGCCGGTCTACTTTAGTTTTTATCGCAGTATACTCAAGGATTTCCAGTTGGTTTCCCAAGGAACCAGAACGAACTGTAATGGGAATGAGGCGGATTCGGTTGCCCAGGAGTTGAGCATCTGTCGTTTACATCCGTGGCAAAGGTGAGGACAAGGAGGGCTTATTCGGATTTTCGCCCCTCTTTATCATTAATTGTAACTCCATAGTTTCCAATCTTTTATGTTAATAATCAAACAGGTTCCTCATTTTTTGTCCATTTGGCCCGGAGATTGCGGTGTTTGATTTTTGTCCCGTCTGGGCGAGATTCAGCAGGACAAAGTTATTGTGGTCGGGCTATTCGTGGGAGAGGCGAATAGCTCGGCCGCATAGCCCCTTTACATTTGCGTTTCAGACGGAAACAAACGCAAAGTACACCAATGCATCCTTTTTTTGGGCAAAGGCTCTATAACTTTTTCGGGATTGACTCAAAAGCCCCAAGGAATTTGTTTTTGATATATAATGCTAACAAGTTCCCCCGGATGGTTTGGGTTTACTGGGAGAGGTGAATCGAATCTCCGGGGGGCTTGTTTTCCATCTTCACCCCATTTCCACCCCTATTGCTATCCCCTTATCCAACCCCAAAGGGTTATGATTCCATTGGGTACCTAGCGTAATTTCCATGGGGGCCTCCGTGTCCACTTCACGATCAATGTCAACGCCTGGGCGTGGATTCCGAAATAAAGGCCATTTGGCGGGACTTTCCACGGAATCCCCCGAAAAGTGGGGCGAGCATTTAGCAGAATTAAGGCATCAGTCCATTCCAGGAAGGCTAGGGGGGAGGGCATTTAACCAAATCAATGCCCTCATCGGTGTTCCCTGGACCAGGCGTTTGAGCCGTGCAGCACTAATGGTTCCCAAGGTTCGTTCCTGGGAAGAAAAATACGAATCCTTGACCAATGAGGAAATCACCTCTACCAGCTTGAAACTCAAGGGCAGAGCCCGTGGGGGGGAATCCCTGCTGCTATTGCTTCCGGAAGCTTTTGGCTTGTTTTGTCTTGCATCCCGGAGGGTGTTGGGGCTTAGACCCTTTGATGTCCAGCTGGCGGCAGGAATGATCATTCACGAAGGTGCCTGCGCCGAGGTGGCGACCGGCGAGGGAAAAACCCTCATTGCGGGCTTGCCAACCTTTCTCAACGGTTTATCGGGGAAAGGTGTCCATGTTGCCACGGTGAATGATTACCTTGCCAAGCGGGATGCGGAATGGCTCAAGCCCGTTTACGAACTGCTGGGGTTAAGTGTTGGGATCCTCCAACAACAAATGCAAGACCTTGACCGCCAAAGGGCTTACAGGAGCGATGTAACCTACGGCACCGCTTCGGAGTTTGGGTTTGATTTTCTAAGGGACAGGCTAAAATTGGCCGCCGCCAAATCCCAGGAAACACCCTTCTGGAGTCCCTGGTTAAAAGGCGGGAATCAACCCGCCCAGGACCCCAGGGTGCAAAGGGACTTCAATTTCGTATTGGTCGATGAGGCGGACAATATTTTCATTGACGAAGCCAGGACCCCGCTCATCATCAGTGGTGAAAATCGCCCCGCCACCGAAGAGGAGTCGGTGGTTTACAATTGGGCGGACGATCTGGCGAAGAAGATGAAATATGAAGAACATTTCACCCTCGATGCCAAGAAACAAAAACTGGAACTGACCAATGAAGGCCGCCATTTAACCCGTTATTCCAGTCCCCCAACGGGCCCCAATGCCCAGGCGATGGACAAACTGCATGAAGCCATCGAGCAATCCCTTCAAGCCCATTACCGGTTTCGTAAAGACCAACATTACATGATCGAGAAGGAAAAAATCGTCATCATCGATGAGTTCACCGGAAGGCGAATGCCCGACCGAACCTGGCGGGAAGGGTTGCATCAGGCTGTCGAGGCCAAGGAGCGGGTTAGCATCACTTTTCCAACCGAACACGCGGCACAGATTACTTTTCAAAGCTATTTCAAGCTTTACAAAAAGCTTTCGGGGATGACCGGGACAGCCCGGCAAAACCGCATTGAAATCCGGCGGGTGTACAAAATCTGGGTTGTCTGTGTTCCAACCAACCGACCATGTATTCGCACCATGCTTAATGATCGTGTGTTTCCAAACGAAGAATCCAAATTCGATGCCATAGTCGATTCCGTCAAGGAATTGCATGAAATTGGGAGGCCTATCCTGATTGGGACAAGGTCGGTGGATCGTTCTGAAAGGCTGAGCAAAAAGTTGTCCCTGGCGGGTATTGATCATCAGGTCATCAACGCCAAGCAACACGAACAGGAAGCCCAAATTGTGGAACATGCTGGAGAAAAAGGTCGGGTCACCATTGCAACCAACATGGCTGGTCGAGGCACGGACATCAAGCCGGAAGCCATCGTTCTTGAATTGGGAGGACTTCATGTGCTGGGTACCGAACGGCATGAGGCTGCCCGCATTGACCGGCAACTTGTGGGCCGTTCCGGCCGTCAAGGGGATCCTGGATCCGCCCAGTTTTTTGTGTCCCTTGAAGACGAATTACTGGAAGGATTGGGGGAGGCAAGGAAGGAACGGATTGCCCAAATGGGTAGGGATGCCGGTCGGGACACCTCTTCCGGATGGCAGGGATATGCCTCTGTTTTTTCCAAAGCCCAGCGTAATGTGGAAAAACGCCATTTCCGCAATCGCCTCGATCTAATGGCTTATGAACATCATAGGCTTGAAACCCTGAAGGATTTGGGAGCGGATCCTTATGTCGATTGATTCCGGGTATTTCGCCCAAGGATGAACCGCCCGGTAGGATTCCCTCGCCTGGGGCGGTTCCTTTCTTCCCCGGAAATCTCCATTCACTCTTTGCAGGGTTCTCCATGAAATCAGCGATATCCCCCCAATCCAGATGGCGAGGTTGCCTCGTTGGCCTAGCCGTCGGGGATGCTCTCGGAACCACTGTGGAGTTTAATCCTCCTGGTTCCTTTGAGCCTATCACCGACATTGTCGGCGGAGGCCCTTTTCGACTCAAGGCCGGCCAATGGACGGATGATACTTCCATGGCCCTTTGCCTTGCCGAAAGCATCGTAGAATCCGGAAATTTCGATCCCCTTGACCAAATGCACCGCTATATCCGCTGGTGGCGCCATGGCCACCGAAGCAGCACAGGTCACTGTTTTGATATTGGTACAACCACCCGGGCCTCCCTTTCCCGCTTTCAGGTCACAGGCGACCCCATGGCCGGGACAACCGATGCCAATGCCGCAGGGAATGGGTCACTGATGAGACTTGCCCCGGTGGTAATGGCCTATGCCAATGATCCTTTGGAGGCGATTTTCCTTGCGGGTGAAAGTTCCAAAACAACCCATGGGGCTCAAACGGCGGTAGATGCCTGCCGTTTTTTTGCCGGGCTTCTTTTTGGGGCGCTTCATGGTCATGAAAAATCCCAACTCCTTTTTCCAGGCTATTGTCCTGAAAGCGGTTATTGGGAAAAGGAACCATTGTGCCCGGAAATAGATGAGGTTGCGCGCGGATCCTTTCTAAGGAGGGAACCTCCCGAAATCCGGGGGACCGGGTATGTGGTGAAATCCCTGGAGGCCTCGTTATGGGCTTTTTCAAGGTCCGGGACTTTTCAGGAAGGGTGTCTTTTGGCGGCGAATTTGGGAGACGATGCAGACACCACAGCGGCGATTTATGGACAAATCGCCGGGGCCTATTATGGCCTTGAAGGGATACCAAAATCCTGGCGGGAAACGCTTCATGGCCTGGATGGTATTACTGAATTAGCCGACCATTGCCTTGATCTCTGTCAGACCAGTTCTGAAAGGGATGGACAATAAAAAACCTTTGCAAGCCGATCCAAGGGCAAAGGAAATGATTCTATCGACCCAAGGTCCAAGCCTTAAATATCCAAGTCCTCGGTCGAAGCCAGGACCGCCTGATCCATAATAAACCGATACCTGGGAGCAGGGTCCTTTCCCATGAGGTCCACAAAGGTCTGATCTGTCTCGAGGTTGGAATCGATCTCCATCTTGAGAAGCGTCCGAACCTTGGGATCAAGGGTCGTTTCACAAAGGTCCTTGGCATCCATTTCACCAAGTCCTTTGAACCGGCTTACCTCAAACTTGGCATTGGCCCGAAAACCGGCAAGGATTTCCTCTTTGTGACGATCATCCCTGGCCCAATGCGTCTCTTTCCCAATATCGATCCTGTAAAGGGGAGGAACGGCGATAAACACATTCCCCTTCCTGATCAGGTCAGGAAGGTGACGGAAAAAGAAAACCAATAAAAGCGTGGAAATGTGGTAACCATCGGCATCGGCATCCATCAGAAGAATGATTTTTCCATAGCGAAGGCCAGAATAGTCAAATTTATCCCCTACACCGGTGCCGATGGCACATACCAGGTCCTTGAGTTCCTGGTTGGTAAGGACCTTGGCAAGGGGCATTCCCTCAGAGTTCAATACCTTGCCCCTTAGGGGGAGGACGGCCTGGATTCTGTTATTGCGGCCCTGTTTGGCGGAGCCACCGGCTCCGTCTCCCTCGACCAGGAACAATTCGGTTTCATTCACCAAAGTGGATTTGCAATCTGCCAGTTTCCCCGGAAGGTTCAGCCTCCGTGTGGAAGCCGATTTGCGTTTAACCTCTGTTGCCGCCTCCCGGCTCGCAAGCCTTGCCCTTGCGGAAAGAACAATCCTGCCTATGATTTGATCCGCCGCTGTTTTGTTGGCATTGAGCCAGGACTCAAGGGCCGGGCGAACAAAATTCTCGACGAGCGAGGCCATTTCAGGATTATTGAGCTTGTCCTTGGTTTGCCCCTGAAACATGGGATCCCGGACGAAAACGGATAGGATGCCAATGATTCCCTCGCGAATGTCCTCCGCCGTTATGGTTAATCCCTTGATCCTGATCTCATGGGTGTCCATATAGTCACGAACCGCCCGGGCGATCCCTGCCTTGAAACCGCTTTCATGGGTGCCGCCGTAGCCTGTCCGGATACCATTGACATAGCTCTTGAAGTTTTCGTCCGAGGACTCTGTCCAGACAAATGCCGCTTCCATCCTATCGCCGTCTTTGCGGATGAGGGTGAAAGGTTGCTCGGTGACTTTGGGTTTGCCAGCGTCGGTGACGAGCATCTCCAAAAATTCGGGAATCCCGCCAGGGTGGCTCAAATCGTAGGTTTCCTTGGCTATCTCATCCACAAAGAAAACCTTGAGTCCTGAATGGATATAGGCCATGGCATCCAGGTGGTGCTTGATCTCATTTCCATGAAGTTTGACGGTTTTGAAAATCTCTGCATCCGGAGCAAAGAAAATCTGGGTTCCATGACCCCTAAACGGACGCACCCGTTCTATTTCGCCATAAGGCTTACCTTTGCGAAACTCCTGTTGCCACTCAAATCCATCGCGCTTGATGGTTGCCACCAATCGGCGTGACAAGGCATTGACCACGGAGGACCCGACCCCGTGAAGGCCACCTGAATGTAAATAGTTTCCCCCCTCACCAAACTTGGCCCCCGAGTGCAGGGTGGTGAGTATCAACTCCAAGGCGGGCTTTTTGTGTTTGGGATGAAGGTCTACCGGAATGCCTCGGCCATTGTCGGCCACGGTTACCGATTCCCCATCTTTATGCAAGGTCACCGTGATTGTGTCTGCGTGACCATTCAGGTATTCATCCACCGCATTGTCCACGATTTCCCATACGAGATGGTGAAGCCCTTTTACATCGACGCCTCCAATGTACATGGAAGGGCGTTTTCGTACGGGTTCAAGGCCCTCAAGGACCTGAATGTCCTTTGCAGAATAGTCGGCCATCAGTTCAAAATCCCCTACCTGATTTGCGGTGTACTATGCGTCATGATCCATTTTGGGCTTATTTGAAATTCAATCAAACAGACCCATCTCCCCACGGCTGGAGTTGCCCCTTTCGGAAGAACCCCTTGTCCGCGAAGGCTTGCTTTCAAGATTATCCCAGTCCACCAGCGGGATCGGGGGTTGAACCACCCGAACAAGTCCCAACCGCTTGGCAACATCCTGGCCGCGTCCCCCCCGCGTGGCGGGTTGACAACGGCCTTTTTTGAAATCCAAGGTTTTGCCCCCGGGGGTTTCGACCACCAATGTGTCTTCCGGATGGGTCACCAATATCCCGCCAAGGCATGCATCATCAGCGTCCATACGAATGGCAATTACGCCTTTGGCTGGCCCGGCAACCACTGGTATGTCATCCGCGCGAAACAGGAGAATTCGCCCATGGGCCGTGGCAAGGTGAATCGCCTCGCTGCCGCATACCACCCCCGCCAGGACAACCTTGTCACCCTCGCCAAGCCTGATGTACTTTCTCCCCGCCTTGGTGGAAAGTGTTCGAAACCCACCAAAGGGGATGCGAATAGCCAGGCCCTGTTGGGTGATTGCAAAGACCCACGGCCCTTCCCCGATAGATTGGGCATCGTCCTCGCTGTTAGGAGCGGTAAACCTTGGATCACCTGTAAGTGCCGTCAGGATACGAACCTGGTCTGCGATTTTGAAATACTTTCCTATGGGCTCCCCATAACCGGAACTGGCGGGAACCTCGTTCATTCTGGCCGTGTAGGCGGTCCCATCTTCGGCAAGGAAAACCACCTGATCAAGAGTCGACCCCGCCGCAACCGCAATGACCGAATCGTTTTCGCGGACCCGGGTGGTTTCCAAGGAGGCCAATTTTCCAACCCGTTTGATCCAGCCATCCCTGGTCAGGACGACATTGGTGTTCTCCCGGACTATATAGGCCTCCGGATCAAAGTCCGGAGCATCCTCGGAAGAAACAATCCGGGTCCGCCTTCGTGGTCCAGCCAGTTGGGCCATTATTTCGGCCAATGCTTCCAATTCTCCCCGAACTACCCCAAGAAGCCTCTTTGGACTGCCAAGTATAGACTCGATTTTCTTGGCTTCAGTGGTTTTCTCGTGAAGCTCATCGAGGATTTTTTGGATCTCAAGTTGGGCAATCCGGTATAGGGCGGCTTCCAGGATCGCCTCCGCCTGGACTTCGTCCATGGGGGGGAAGGCCTTGCGCAGTTTTTCGGAAGCATCCGCCTTTCCGGTACTTGCCCGAATGATTCTGATGGCCTTGTCAAGAGCATCAAAAACCATGGCAAAGCCTTCGAGAATGTGAATGCGCTTGCGCAGTTGCTCCAGCTCAAACTCAAAGCGCCTTTGCACCGTTTCCCGACGGAATCGGAGAAAATACTCGAGGATGCTTTTCAGGCCAAGCCGTTCCGGTCTGGTCTTTCCCGGTTCTCCCTCGACAGGCACCAGACAGGTCAGGTTGCATGAAAAGGTGTCCTGAAGGGAGGTGTGCTTAAAAAGGTAAGCCATTATCAGGTCCGGATCGGCCCCCGCCTTGATTTCAAGTACGATTCTGAGCCCCTCCTTTTCATTGGATTCATTTACCAAATTGAGAAGCTGGGGTAACTTCTTGTCCTCAATCAGGGCACCAATGTCCGATTCCAGTTTGCCTTTATCCACTCCATAGGGGATTGAAGTGACCACGATTTGCCGGATTTTGGCGGTTTCTTCGACCTTCCATTCTCCCTGGACCCGAATGGTACCTGTGCCCTCTTCATAAATACGCCTAAGGTCGGCCCGATCCGCCAGGATTCGCCCCCCCAAGGGAAAGTCTGGTCCTTTGAGCTTATCCAAAAGTTGGGCGGTCGTGGAATCAGGGTCGTCAATCAATGCCACCACGGATCGAATCACATCCACCGGGTGATGCGGCGGAATGTTGGTTGCCATCCCAACCGCGATCCCTGAGGAACCATTGACCAAAAGGTTGGGAAACTGGGCCGGGAGAACGATCGGTTCCTCCCGGGTATTGTCATAATTGGGCCGCATATCGACCGTTTTTTGCTTGAGTTCAAGCATTAACGCTTCGGCCGCCGTGGAAAGTTTGGCCTCGGTATATCGCTCTGCGGCAGGGGGATCACCATCGACCGATCCAAAATTGCCTTGTCCCTGGATGAGCGGAACACGCAAGACCCAACTTTGGGCCAATCGAACCAGGGCTTCATAAGCCGCCAAGGTTCCGTGGGGATGATAGTTCCCTGTTACATCGCCCACGATTTTGGCGCACTTTCTGGGTCGGCCATCAAAGGTCAACCTCAGGTCGTTGTACATCGTGTAAAGGATGCGCCTCTGTACCGGTTTTAACCCGTCTCGGACATCGGGAAGGGCCCTGGATGTGATCACCGAAAGGGCATAAATCAGGTAACGCTCCCGGGCCTGATCCTTTAGCGATGAAATTTGGATTGACTCCGCCATGCTCACAAATCCCGACTGGGTCGGGTATCCTCAAAAAGCCAAATACGGAAAAGAAAAACCCAAAGGGGTTTTGAGCGCAATTCTAGGACAAATTGGGCGACTGGCCTTTAAACTCAAGAGAAATGGCCGTTTTGGATAAATAGATAATTTGGCGAATACAGGGGGATTTGATCGTATCGATCCACCGAAAAGGGAAAGGGTGGTCCTTTTCCCTTTTCAGGGGTTGTCGCTTACCCGCACCAAAACATTAGTTCTTTTCGGCGGCTTCAAGGGGATAATCTTTCGCCAATTGGATAAGTGTTTTGTCAAAGGATTCCGGGATGGATTCGAAACTGGTCAAGCGGATGAGTTTGAGGAGGTCGGCTGCCCTGGGATTTTTCTTGGCACTGATCATGCCGGTTCGGAACTTCTCTACGCTGTCTTTTTTCAGGTTTGCGGGAATATAGGCAATGATCGCCGGGGGAAACGATTCGGAGTTCAATGCCACGGATAAATTGTTGGCTCGTCCGGGTTTATCTTCCTTGTAGTTATCCCATTGATGGCGTTCGACGATGGCACCATCGGCCTGCCCGTCCACAACCTGGTCCAAAGCATCCTCGGAGTCATTGACCCCAACCAATTTGCAATATGAACGCAAGGGACGGCCTAAAACACTACACCTTCGATTGGCAAACACCAAAGAATACTCCCGCACGGTGCTGGGCATCAGGATGGTTTTGCCCGCAATGTCAGCAGGAGGGTTAAGTTTTTTGTCCCGACGGACCACAAACATGGATTCCAGGGGTTGCTTGGAGTTCACAGCGAACACCAGGGGGGTCAACCCGGGATGTTTGGCCTGAAGTGCGGCAAATTCATGACTATGAAACACCCCCAATTGGAGGTTATTCGATTCCATTTGTTGGGCCAGGAGGCGCGCATCCTTCACGGATACCAATGACCCGCTCATGCCGGTTTGTTGTTCCATAACCGCACTGAAGGGTTTCATCACAATCTGGAGCAGGGCATCTGGCATATCGCGAAACAGGGAGGAGGTGAGACCTATCCTCATCATCCCCTGTTTGCCATCCTTTAATGGCATGGGAACTGCGGTTTCGGTTCTGGCCAAAACGAGGCTGGATGCCAAGGCAATTACGACAAACGGGGAAAACAAGGTGCAAAGCGAGAGCCGTCGCATTGTGATCTCCAACCCGGGGAGGGGAATTCGGCAGATACCACAACTACCGTGTGATATCCATACCGATCTACACCCCCCCGATCCGGGAGATCATCAGGGGGTCATTTTGGGCCATTCCAGTGCCAGGCGAAAAGCACCGCCGGAAGCCCTTTCCAGAGTAGCAAGATCCAAAAGGGTCCTATAGGAAGCCTCATTAGCGTCCAACATGGTGCTAACGGACAAGGTCCCCGTGGTGAGTACCTCATCAAGGCTAACTTTCGTGGACCGGGGATCGAATTTGTCCTTGAGTCGTGAGGCCAATTTGTCCGCTTGGATTGCCGCCTGAATTAACTTTTCGGCCCGGCTTGAGTTTTCCTTGTAGCGTAACAGGAAATTTTCCACTTCCAGCACGGCAAGATTTTCCGTCTTTGCCGCAACTGACGCCGCCCGCTCGGCATAAATGCCCGCAGTAGCCACCCTGTCACGCTTTTTGCCGGCGAAACTGCCAGGCATTTCAGGTGCCACTCCCCCAGGCAAATAATCCTCACTTCGTTGGGGCAAAGGGACGCCAATGGCATGAAGGTCCGATCCCGAAGCAAAAGTATGAGCCTGGAATTTGAAGAATCCAACCCCTTGGGCTTTGGTTTCCCATCGGGTTACCTCCACCGCCGCTCGTGAGGCAACAACTTCTCCCCGTTGATTCTTGGCCCCGGCCACCAATACCGCCTTGTCAGGCACCTGTTTTGAGGTGGGAAACGAGGTTACTGCTAATTGGACAGGTTCTCCGGAAGGCAACCCCATGGCTTCCCTCAAGGCTGCATTAGCCCGGGCAATGCCCCCTACCGCTTCATCCCTTCGAGCCCTGCTCGACAAAAGCATGACATCGATTTTCTCGACATGGTTGTTGGTAACATCCGGGCGGGTGCCCTCTTTGACAATGGTTTTGGCGATATCCCTTAGGCTGGTGAGTTCCGCAATGGCGGCCTCCGCCACCGCAAGCTGCCTTTGGCCGTAGAGGATACTCAAATAGGTATAATTTACATCAAAGCAGGTATCCAAGGCCGCTTGGTCCGCCATGGCAGCGGTGGCACTTACACCCCAACCGGATTGTTGTTTGCGAATGGGAACTTCCCTGGAAATCATTCCGGCAAACCCTAGCCGGTTGAGTGAACCGGCCCGCTGGGACCCTGCAACCGCACTAAGGTTCGCGGCCGCCATGGCGGGCTGATTGGCCAACGCATATTGGCGACACTGCTCAAGCGTCATCGGAGCCACTTTGGGGGCACTTTCCTGGGCATGACTAAATAAAACAGACGAGCCGACAAATACCGAGGCAAATGCCCACTTGGCCAATCCATTCCGGCCAAAATACTTTACAATCAACGACATAACCCAAACCTCCCCGTCCTAGAGTCAAAAAAGCCGTCCAGCTCCCTATTGGCCGCAAAAGCCCAGTTGGCTGGTTGGCAGAAATCCTTCAAAGGGCAGATTACAGCCCTAGGCATGTGGGAACAAGGACCAATTGGGTGGAATCTAACGATTGCAAGGATCAGAGGAATTGGGCCAAACCTACGGCCCTTTTTATTTGGAAAACTCGGGAAAATACGAAAGATAGCTAGCTATGCGCTGGGAATTTACACAGGCGGCAACTCGGGCCCTTCTCCAGGTTCAGGCAACCATTCCAAACCAGGCTGGTCTGGAATGGGATTCCGGTTTGGAATTGTTGGCCGCCCTGACCGAAGACCCGGAGGGATCCGGAGTGGCGTGGCTTCATTCCATGGGTGTCGATGGTTCCACATGGATAGAATCCCGTTTACCAACCTTACTTGTTAGGGATGCCTCCCTTTTACAACGCCAATGCGAGGAATGTTCCCATGGTAAAGATCTCCTGCGCCTCATGCCCCTTTCCCTTACCGGCCTATTGAGATCGGCCCGCCATTTTGCTTCGGAACAGTTTTGTGACCCCACCATTAACAGCGAGGCACTTTTGGCCGCCGTTTTTGAGCGAAGCCCAAAGGGGAAACGCTGGCTTCTGAAAGCCGGGTTCCATTCAGACAAGGCTTCTGAAACACTTTTCGGCCCCGCCCTCCATTTGGAGGAGCCCCTGGATCTGGACCGGGGGGAAATCCCTATGGGGTGGATTCGATTGGTGGATGCGGTGGGAAATCGCCTTAGGGAAGGGCTTCGGGTCCTGGAGGATTTTTACCGTTTTGTAAAGGAAGATCGGTGGCTGGTGGAACGCCTCAAAAGGATGCGTCACCAGGTGGACACCCTTTTGGTGCAAATTCCCGGGACATCGCAAATACTTGATAACCGGGATGTTGAAGGCGACTCTGGGGCAGGTCTCTGGACCGGATCCGAGCGACCCCGAAAGGAAGGTAACGACCTCCAAAGGTCCAATTGGAAACGGGTCCAGGAAGCCTTCCGTAGCATTGAGGAACACGCCAAACTGGCTATACCGGGGCTTTCAAGGCAGTGGGAGGGCCTCCGTTACGAGGCTTACACCCTGGAAAAAAAGGCATCCGGAACCCCTTCCTCCACCCTTTCCCAGGCGGCCATGATGCTATTGGTCTCCAACCAATGTCTTTTGGGCTTGGAGCGAACGGTTCGCGAAGCGATACGAGGCGGGGTGGATATGATTCAATTGCGGGAAAAAAACCTGCCCGATCGCGAACTACTCGCTTTGGCAAAAAAAACACGCCAATGGACCAGGGACGAAGGGGCCCTCTTTATCCTCAATGACCGTCCAGACCTGGCTGTCCTGTCCGAAGCCGATGGCGTTCATTTGGGTACTTCGGACATTGCCCCGGCCGAGGCGCGTAGGATTGTTGGAAAAGACAGTTTAATTGGAGCAAGCAGCCACAATGTCCCCGATCGGGAAGCGGCAACTATGGGTGGGGCCGATTACCTGGGGGTTGGACCCATGTTTCCCTCGAAAACCAAAGCATTTCAGGAATATGTCTGCCCGGATTACCTTCACTCTTTTGCCGATTGGCAAAGGCCGCCATGGTTTGCGATTGGAGGCATAAACTTGGAAACCATTGACCAGGTTCGCGCCTTGGGAGCCGTACGAATCGCCATCAGCAACGCCATTTGCCAATCCGAGGATCCCCAGGCAATGGCTCGAGCCCTCAGGTTGGCTCTTGGGATTGGGCCCAGGAAATAGATTGCATCCAACCTCGGCTGCAAGCAGCAATTCCCGGCCGGTTGATTATCCCGGGGGAAAACGCTGTTTTCGGTCTTTCCTTTCGTAATGACAGCTGTCATGATTCTTGCCTGGGTTGCCTAACTTCGCATCCAGACAAAAGGATTTGTCAGCCATGGACGAT
>SYLG01000176.1 GCA_005808665.1 Planctomycetia bacterium
CTGCCACCCTTCCAAACGGGAGATCCTTGGTTATTGTCTGGAAAGTGGGGGGGAAAGCCAAGATCGTTCGTTGATTCCCAAAGAATGGGCCCTTTGTTGGCTCAATGGATGGAAAACCTGGACCAAAAGGGGTTTTATGGCCAAAAAGGAGTGGACAATACAGCCGGAATCGTAGATAATTGTTTGAACAATTATCTGGACCCTTTTGCCATGACCTCACTCTTTGCCTCGGGCGCAGAACAGATCCTTTTTCCCATTTTGGTCCAATTAGTAGTCATCCTTATTTCCGCCCGGATCATGGGTTATCTGGTCCGCTTTCTTGGCCAACCCGAGGTTGTTGGCGAAATAGCTGCTGGCCTTTTGCTTGGCCCCTCGTTTTTGGGATGGTGGTTTCCTGCCTTTCAGGCCGAACTATTCCCCAACATTGTCGAAGGGGTCATGCCTGGAGTACTTCCGGCCATTTTAACCATTATTGCTCAACTTGGACTCCTGTTGCTCCTTTTCCAGGTGGGCCTTGAATTTGATTTTCGCCACCTAAAGTGGTCAGGTAGGGCCACTTTTTCCATTTCGGCAACAGGCATTGTCCTTCCCTTTGGGCTAGGGCTTCTCCTGGCCTGGTTCATTCATGATCGGGTCGGCGTTCGGCAGGATGGTACTGTGGTGGATTTTTTGCCTTTTGCTTTGTTCATGGGCACCGCCATGTGCATCACCGCCCTACCGATCCTAGGTCGCTTGATGATCGAATGGGGCATCACCCGGACACGCCTTGCCACCATTACCATCTCGGCAGCTGCCCTTGATGATGCCGCAGGATGGATCATCCTGGCGACAGTTGCCGCCATTGCTTCCTCGGCCTTTGAGCCGTTTCGTTTGATTGGCATGATCCTAGCTTCGGTTGGTTTTTTCTTTTTGATGTTGTTCGTGGTGGGACCTGTTATCCGGAATTGGCTGGGACGATTGCTGGCCCAATCAGGGGGTGAGGTGTCGATGGTTGCCCTGGCAATCTGCCTGGTAATGGTATTTTCGTCCGCAATCATCACAAGCAAGATAGGCATATTCGCCATTTTTGGGGCTTTCATTGCCGGAGCAGTCTTAAGCCCCCTTCCAGGACTAAGGGAAGCGGTTTCCCGAAGGCTCCGGGATTTCACGACGGCCTTCTTTCTGCCGGTTTTTTTCGCCTACACGGGGCTTCGCACCAATATCGGATCGCTCAACGATTGGCACCTATGGGGAATCTGTGCTTTGGTCCTGGTTTGTGCCATTGGAGGCAAATTGTTGGGTTGTTTGTTGGCCGCAAAATTCTCAGGATATTCCTGGCAAGAAGCTACTCTTATTGGTGTCCTCATGAACACCCGGGCCCTGATGGAATTGATTGTCATCAATGCGGGTAGGGACCTTGGGGTCCTTCCCGATGCCCTTTTTACCATGTTCGTTTTGATGGCGCTGATTACGACCGTGATGACCACCCCCCTGTTTTTTCTTTTAAACAAGGGGACCGAAGTAGAAGGGGCAAGACGGGTCTAGCCGGTGACTCTGGAAATATGCCATAATTTCCATTTCCGGGAAACGGTTCCGTTCGGCAAGGGACTATTTCGAGGCTTCTTCGATGTCTTTATCAAAAGCTTCAAGGCCTGCGATAAACCTTTTCACTGCACTCAAATCTTTGTTGAGGTTGCCTTTGAAGGTTTCTCGCAAGTTTGCACTTTGAAAATTTAACCTCCCGTTATTGCCCGGTCCATTCCGAAGGGTGGGATTCAAGGTAGCGCGTCCGGCCTCCACAGATATCGCTTCGAGCTCGGCGAGGGAATTTTTTGCCTGAATGAGACCCACTTCCTTTTTTTCCGTTTCGGTAAAGGCTCGACCGCGAGGATTATTTTGGGAATTCGTACTGGAAGCAGGCGATTTGATTAATCCGTTGGTAAATACAGGAAATTTCCCTGCAAATGCGGATCTTTCACTTTGCAATTCCCGTATCCGCTCCTGTTGTTCCCTCAATTTCATTTGGCGCATTTTTTCTGCAGCAGCTACTTTCTCTAGGCGCAATTTTTCTGCTGCAGCAGCAGCCTCCCTCATGGGCCGGTCCTTTTCCATTTGAGCATCCAACTCCCTTTTACGGGCCTCGGCTTTGGTCCTTTCAAGGTCAGCTTTTGCTAAATCCGCAATGGCATCCGCACTTGCCTTATCGGCAGCCGCCGCTTCGGCTTTCGCCCTATTTTCCATTATTACATTTTTTGCTTTTCGATCCTTTTCGGCTTCCAATTTCTCGTTTAATTGCATTTCAGCAAGTTGTTCTCCCGCCGATTTTCCTCCACAACCCATTGTTGTGGCCATAAAAAAGGCGGAAACGACAATCCATGAGTTACGCATATTGAGTCCCCCCATTGGGTGATTTAGGTGACGCAGGGTTCAAAAATCCAATGATACAATAGGGGGGGGGGGGGGTAGGTTGCAATGACTATTTAAGAATTTCCTATATTTTCCTCCCGATTCTTGCCAATTTGGGTTACCAACCCAAAAACATGGCTTGAAATGGCCACTTTTTACATGAGCATTACTTTTTCAGGACAGACAAAAGATCTGAAAAAAGGAATCATCCTCCCGGGAAGGATTTCTTTTTTTCTACTTCAATCAGGTCACTATCGTTCCAGCTAGCGGGTTGTTCAATAGGTTCCAGGTGAAAAGAGACCTCGGCTGGGCCAATCGTTTCATGGATTTTTCGGACCAGCCCCTCTCCCAAATCGTGGGCCTCCAAAACCCGCATTCTGCCAGGCACCAAAAGATGAAAATCGACAAAGCGGCGACTGCCGGCCCGTCTGGTCCTTAGTGCATGAAAAACCGGTTTTGGGGGCTCCCCGGAGGAACTCACAGGCATTATGGAAAGGCCAGAATGGATCGCATCCCGGATTTGCCTGACTTCATGATCCGGAAGGGACTGATCCATTAGCCCCTGAAAGGATCGGTAAAGGATCCGGAATCCGGTCACCAAAATCAGGGAACCCACGGCAAGGGCAAGGGCGGGGTCGAGCCAAAGGATGCCGGTTGACCATTGCAGGCCAAGTCCAAGCAAAACCCCAAGACTGGTGACAACATCACTCAAGAGGTGTTGGGCATCCGCTTCGAGGGCAATCGACCCCTCGCTTTTTCCCCGGGCCAAAAGGATCCTGGCCACTCCCAGGTTAATCACCGAGGCGACCACACTCAAGCCTAGGCCCCAATCGAGCCTGGCAAGTTCACGAAGGTGAAAAAAACGATTGGAAGCGGCTACAATGGCAGCCAAGCCCGCCACCAAAATGAGCCCCCCCTCCAGTCCACTGGAAAAGTATTCGATTTTTTCGTGACCATAGGGGTGGTCACTATCGACCGGTTGGCCCGCATACCAGAGTGCAATCCAGGCGACGGTGGCGGCGGCAAAATTGACCAGGGATTCGGCGGCATCGCTTAGCAATCCAACCGACCCGGTCAATTGCCAGGAGGCGGTTTTCAGGCCAGCAGTAAGGACTGCCGCACCCATGGATAAAAGGGCCAACCTTCGAAGGGAGGAATTGCTCATTGGGTCAGCTTGGGAAACAAGGGGACAAATTCAACACGAAAGAATCCCAAATCCAGGGCAAAATCAGGCGGCATTTGCAAACGGTTTTCGTTTTCCGGCGAGATATTGGGCCCTCTCAAGGAAGCGTTTTCCCGCAGCCTCCAGGGAAAGGACCGTTTGAATGTACAGCCTTCCCCTGGCAGCCATTGCCGCTGTTTCAAACGGGTTTTCCAGGATAGAACTCATTGCCTTTGCTGCATGAACAATGCTTGGATTTGCCCAACGCATCCCTTTTTGGTAAACCAGCCTTGTTTCGTCAATATCGACCATTTCATAGGGAATCAGGTGGGCAGTGTCCTCTTTCATGAAATCCATGTTGCCTGAATATCCGGTGGCGATGACCGGTTTGTTCATGAGCATGGCTTCCGCCATGGTAAGCCCAAATCCTTCGGACCGATGCAGCGATACATAGGCATCCGCACATTGGATCAGGGCGTAGGCATCGTTACGGGTGTAGGTTCCATCCAGAAGGATTCCTCCCACCCGATCAAGACCCTTTTTCAGGAGAGCCATACCTGGTTGGTTGAAAGATCCCCGGTTGACCTTGATGACCAATCGTGGCTGTTTTGGCCCATTTACCTGTTTGGGAAAGGCCAAGTCAAAGGCATCAATGATTGCCATGGGATTTTTTCGCTCGAAAATGGAACACATATCGAACATGAAGAGAAATACAAACTCGCCTTCCTTGATGCCAAATCGGGACCTTGGAACCGGGGTGACAGGCTCAAGTTCCACTCCGGGAAGCAGATCGATGACGGGGACATCGAGAGCTTTCCGCATGGCATCGCCAATGAATTTTGTAGGTGCCCAGAGTTCAGTAAATTCCCTTGCCCGGGATTTCCATGTCGCGGGCACCTCCTCCAATTCCCAATACCAGACCGCCACCCGATCGCGCCCTGGGGGCATATGGAGCCCAGACCACCAGGAAATTTCCTCAAGGGTTTGATCCGGGGAAAGAACCATGGCGGTTACGGGCCATTTTTCGGTACCCATGTATTGGTCCCGAACCGCAAGATCTGCTTCCAGGGATGCCGGGAAATCCCGGAGGCTGATCCCACCCCCTGAGCGGACCACGGCCCGGCCCATTTGAACCGCCGCCTCACGAAGGCCAGAAGGATAGCAAAAATGGCCCACAATGTTGATTCCGGGACCTTTGCCATCGGCAGGAGCGTTCCCTTCCAAAGAACGAATGGCATCCCGTTTGAAAAACCCGGCTTGGGGGTCCAGGTTCCACAGTTTTTGAATTTTTTGAAACCCCTTTTCCAACAAAGGGAGTTCCCGATTCATTTTTGGGCAGCCGCCTGGTTTCATGGCATCAGGCCATCGTTCCTGCAAACTGCGGGATCGAAGCCAGGTGTCCAGAATTCCAAGGGCCGGATCCTCGGCAGCCTCCAGCAAAAACCAAATCACATCCTCGATGGAAAGGCTATGGGTGGGTATCCCAGAACGGATCATCCACTCTGCCAAAGGGGCCCAATAGGGTTTGGAAAAAGCAAAAGGTATCCGTTCCCTCAAGCCGTTATGATGGTCGTAGAGTTTTCGGGCATGGGCTCCGGGATGCCGAAGGAATGCAGAATTCAAATGTTGAATGGCGCTTTGGGTAAGGCCTAATTCTGTGGCCCCCTCGTTCCTTAGCCAAAGGGCAAAATCCCCCTCCGGACCTTGGGTAAGGGCCAAGGGAAATTGTTTCCGAAGGTCCAACCGATCAAGCAAAAGCGAAAGAATCAACCGTTCTGCCATAACCGGGTCGGATTCGGCCCTTGGAATCAGGGCTTTTGCACTTTCAAGCGGAAACTGCCCAAAGGCGGTAAGGAGTGCGTCCATTTCTTTCCGGGAATAGGGATCAAGCGCCTTTTCCCGGCTGGATTTCCACCAGACCTTAACCCGGCCCAATCGCTCCCGCATGGGGGTGACAAACCGGTTTCTCACATAAAGCATGGTCTTGAACAGGGGAGAGTTGGCCCGGATCCCAATCCATTGGGCAACGAGGCGAACTTTTTTGTCAAGCTGCAACATTGGGTAGCTCCGTTGCAGGATGGGACAAATCGAGGGCATTGGGGGGGGCTTGTGTGCCCATTGATGCAATTGGGGGTTTTCCTAAAGTAGGTATCCCCGGTTTTAGCCAAAGGCTGTTGAACATGCTTGTCAGGTAAGGGCTATGAAAAGGATCCAATTCGACCAATTTGCCCCATTTGCGACGAAAATATTCCAATTCACAATTCATGCGTGCCCTTTTTGCCGGGGTTAGGTCTTGCCCACGGGTTACGCATTCATGATGAATTAGCTTGGCCCTTGCCAGATAGATGTTTCTTAGGCCAGCCCGGGTCAGTTTCAGGCAAAGATCAATATCGTTAAAGGTGAGGCCGAGGTATTCGTCCATCTCTCCCACTTCGAAATAGGCTTTTTTCGTAAGCATAAGGCACGCCCCAGTGACTGCACTGATCTGCCTGGTCACGGCGAGAAAATCCCCATAACCTCTTGTATTGGAATCTGCAAATCGGAGCCGGTGCCCCACAGAATCTTCGACTCCAAAGACACACCCGGCATGTTGGGTTCGACCATCAGGGTATACAAGCGTAGGGCCCACGGCCCCAATCCCAGGTTCAAGCGTTTGCTCCACCATGCGTTCCAACCAATCAGGAACGATGGCGGTAATATCATTGTTAAGCAATAGCAACAATTCCCCCGTGGCATGTCGGGCCGCATGATTGTTGACCGCAGAATAATTGAAGGGTTTATCCCAGGAAAGGAGGCGAACCATACCGGTTTGGACCAGTTTTTGGTAAAGTTCGCGGATTGCTGTCCCACGGCTCCCATTTTCGATGATGAGGATCTCAAGATCGGGATATTTGGTGGCAAAAAGAGAGTCCGTACAGGACTTGAGCATATCGGGTTGATCGCAATTGGGGATAAGCACACTTATCCGGGGGCGTTTGTCCTGTACCGGTCGAACCTCACAAGTTCCTGGAAAAAGACCCGCCGTGACCACGGCATTTCGGCCGCTTCGCTTCAGGGCCTTTCGGGCGGAGAGAACCATCGGTTCCGACAGGTGGTATTCGATTGGCCCGCCCCTATGCAGGAGGACCTGATGGATGTGTTCGACCATGTGCCCATCGTTAACCAAGCTCCATAAAAGATCTTGTTCAGGTTCGGAACCAGATGGGTCAAGTTGCCAACCACCGGTTTTCTGAACCAGTTCGGTTCGCATGAGCCAGGAGGAGCCCAAGGCTTGGGTTTCCAAAAAGGATTCCGGGTCAAAGTCAGGTTTGAACCAGGGATTTACCCGCTGGCCCCTTCGATGTTCCAATTCGTCCTCGTCGGCAAACAGGATGCCCGCTTTGGGGGATTGGCCAGCCCGCAGCAGGAATTGCTCCATTGCTTGGCAATGAAGTCGATTTCCCGGATGAATCAAACCAAACCAATGGTGCTGGTGAACCTTGTTTGAGATGGTCCGCCACGCCAAAAGGCGCCAATCCTCGCCGGGTTCCACCCGGAGCATTTGAATCCGCGGGTCGCGGCAATGGGCCCCCCATTCCACTTTTTTGGTGGATTCCACGACAACCAATGCGGACCACTTTGAAAAGGATTGTTCTTCGAGACTTTGCAGGGTTCCCAAAAGGTCACTTGTGGTTTGGTTGCCACATTTCTCCTGACCGGGGGCTACCACCATGGTAACGGAACCGATTGGCCCCGTATCATGATGATCGGTTTTTGCCCTTGCCATGACTTGGGTTTCCACCTCGCGAATCCAGGCGGGATAGCCATATTTCATGGTCCTTCTGGAGAGCTGGCGATCGCGATGGATCTGGGTCAACCGATCATAAAGGCCAGTCAGGACATCCCGGATAGTGTCGAGGAACCTTCGGCGGACCGAACCTGCGGGAAAGAGTTTTTCACGAACATTATAAAAGCGAAGGAAGAGGTCACGATCTGCCCCGGAGAGGTGCTCTTCCCAACGCAATTGGCATTGGAGATGAAGTTGACCAAGCGTGTCTCTTTGCCAAGCCTTGAAATCGGCAGGAGTCATGGGTGCGGATTGGCTCAATTCCCTTGATAAAGAGGAGCCGGATTGCCTCCAGGGGGAAAATCTCCCATCGATTTCATTCATACCCTTGTTCCTACCCTAAGGTTGTATTGTTTGGAGGGGAGGCTACCGGCCAAAACGGCCCGATAGGCAACCATCGTTTTTTGGGCACATGCTTCCCAAGTGAAGGGTGCGGCGATTTTCAGGGAATTTTTTCTGAGCTTTGCAAAAAAAGAATCGTCTGTGGCCACTTGGGCCAATGCCTTTCGCCAATCCGAAACCTCCCCCCCCCGGATTAAATGAACTCCTTCCCCAGCGATACCCTCGACCGCTCCCGCTGGGGCCGAAACTACCGCCCCTCCGCAAGCAAGCATTTCCACCACAGGCATCCCGAAGCCCTCCTCATGCGAGGGAAACGCCAAGGCCCTGGCCCCACCGTAAAGGGCAGCCAAGTCCCTTTCGGGAACATACCCCAAATGGATCAACCCTTGGCGTTTCAGTTTGTGCATCAAGTCGAATTCCAGTCGGTCCTTCCACCCTACCGCCCCAGCAAGGACCAAGGGATGCCTGGTGCGAAGCGAGGAGGGCAAATCCGCCCATGCCTGCATTAGGAGAGGGAGGTTTTTTCTGGGTTCAATCGTTCCCACATGGAGGAAATAACCCGGTTTCAAACCCAGGCGATGCAAACCCGAAGCTAACGCCTGGGGGGAAAGTGGTTCCAGGTTTTTTCGCACACCGTTTGGGCTGACATGAATTCGATTGGAGGCGATTCCCAGGTATTTTTCCAACTGGTTCCTGACATACTCCGAGACGGTCAGGAAATGAACCTTGGAGGGAATCAGCCGGTCAAATAGTTCTTCATGCATCTTGCAGCGCTCTTTCGTATGCCATTGGGGTTGAAGCAAGGCCGAAAGATCATGGACCGTCACTAATGTAGGCAGGTCACAGGGAATGGGATAATAGTTGGTTTCGTGGTAGATATCGAATTGGGATGGGTTAAATGTGGCCCGAAGTTGAGTGCTGTAAAAATCCTTGGCCCAGCGGGCCACCTGGCGAAAAAGCCATGGGGCACGCTGTTGGCGGGTTTTATCCTCGATTTCGTCTGGTCTCCCGGGGGTTTCGCCTGAAAGTCCCTGGGATACTGAGGCTTGGTCCGGACGCTTGACCAAGGCACAAATCGATCGCTTGAACGCCGGGGCATATTCAAACCAGGCCCGTACCCCTTGGAGCAAAAAAGGCCCTGGAAAAGTCCCCACTTTCGGGCCCTGGTTTAACGCCTTGAGTGCCGCTACCAATTCCGTGGTGTAATGGCCTATCCCCGCTTTGGAATGTTTGAGGCACCGCACGCCGACGAGGACCCTCATGCGGCCTCCTGCCTGGCATGGTGATTTTGAAATGGGGTAAACCCACTTTAATACCTGATTTTGGCCAAGGGGGTCAAGTACCTGCCAAAGAAAAGGAGGGGAACCTTGCAAGTAGGGATGACCATCGGAAAAAGCGAAATCAGGAAATTGTGATCAAGGGAATTGCCCGCAGGGGGCAAAACCAATCGTGGATCCTTTTAAAAAGGTAAAATGGATAACTTGGGATGACTGAGAAAACAAATCAAAGCCCCAACCCCTAGGATGGGGTTGAAGGAACTTTGGCAACCGAAGAGGTGATTTACTGGTAGGACCTGGCAAAATGACCGGATGTGGCCATGGCACCCACCGGGAAATTACTGGTATGCCGGGGTGTTTCTTGGGTGGGAGCAGCTGCAATATCCATCCAAAGCTCCTCCCCGTCTTGAATATCGGTTAGGCCGATCCAGTTACAGACCTTCGCTTCATCATGCCCAAGTTTGAGGACAATAGTCGTTGCTGTTCCGTCCAGAAAGTGCATCCGGCCGGAGGTCCCGGTTCGACGAATACTGAACCGGCGAATGCGAAAACCCGGGATACGGGTCAGGTTAGCTTCGCGGTGGGTGAGAGGAAAACAGTGAAGGTCGATAAGGCGTTCTTCCCTACCGGCAAGGGCTTTTCCCAAGCCTAATAGACGCTGTCCATGCTTGCAAAATGCGTCGAGCCCGGTTTGAACAGGCCGGAAATCCGGCCACATGGGTTTATAGCCTTCGAAGGGGATGTCGTTTTCAACACGATCCGCAGACGAATCACGCCGAAACAACAAAGTCAATTTTCGGGACATCATAGGTGCAATCTCAGCGCGGATAAGCGGGATCTTCCATGCTCCCTAGTGACCCTCCCCCCATCCTTGGTGGAACAATCGGGATACCAGATGCGACACCGCAGCCGCACCTGGCATTTTTCTCAGGATAAGAAGATTGGCTAAAGGTTCCACAAGAAAGGTG
Organism: Planctomycetia bacterium; assembly: GCA_005808665.1. Taxonomy (GTDB): domain Bacteria; phylum Planctomycetota; class Planctomycetia; order Gemmatales; family Gemmataceae; genus SYLG01. Next base: position 9,961 of record SYLG01000176.1, read on the forward strand.
ATTATTTATCCAAGTCGAACAATCCCATTTGCGAACTATTCCTTGGAGACAGGTCCTGAGGATTACGACCAAAGAGGGCAAATGCCCGGGTTGTGGCTACCCTGCCCCTTGGGGTCCGAATGATGAATTGTTCCCGCAAAAGGTAAGGCTCAATTTCTTCGGAAAGTGTATCTGAGGCAAGGTTTAAGGTTGCTGCCATGGCCTCCACTCCGGTCGGTCCACCCCCGAAAACTTCGATGATCGTTTCCAAATAACGCCGGTCTTGACGATCCAATCCATCCTTATCTACTTCGGCCATATCCAAAGCAGCCTTTGCCATAGCCATAGTTATAATACCTTCCCCTTCAGAATGGGCGTAATGTCTTGCCCACCATAGCCTTGAGTTGGCAATGCGGGGGGTACCGCGGCTTCGTTGGGCCAATTCCAATGCCGCCTCCGGATCCAAAACGGTGGTCAGTTTCCTGGCGTTCAAGGTAACGATCCGGGAAAGCTCCTCTGTCGTGTAATACTCGAGGTGTTCCTGCATCTTGAATCGGTCCCTCATGGGACCTGAAAGCATACCCGACCGGGTCGTGGCCCCGATCAAGGTAAATCGTTTGAGCCGCATGGTTATCGTTCGCGCATGCACCCCTTCCCCCAGGACAATATCAACCCGAAAGTCTTCCATGGCAGGGTAAATAAACTCTTCCACCAAGCGGGGCATCCGGTGAATTTCATCAATAAAAAGGACGGAACCTTCTTCCAGATTGGTTAAAAAAGGGAGCAAATCGGCAGGTTTGGTAAGTGCCGGCCCCGAGGTCATTTGGAGATTGACCCCAAGTTCAGTCGGCAAAACGGTTGAAAAAGTCGTCTTACCCAGTCCTGGAGGACCGTCAAAAAGGATATGGGGGAGCGGTTCTTTGAGCTTGCGGCAGGCATTCAAGGCAATCTGGAGGCGTTTCACCACCGCTTTCTGACCGATTACTTCTTTGAGATATTTTGGGCGAAGAGCCGCTTCCCGATCACGGTCGGTTACAACCCCGGAACCCGCGGACATGGAAATTGGTCCCTCCTTGGCCACGGGACCCTGTGGGGTCTGACCCCCTTGGTTAACAATTGCCTCTCTTGCCATGCTGGCCTACTTTCTTTAATAGCTGGCAGTTTCGGTGCGAGTTGCCTGGCAAACTTAACCCGGTTACCGGACTTTGGCCCTTACCCCCCGGTTTTAGGTCCTATAGACCTCACGAAGGATTTCCTCGGTTGGAGCATTTGGACCAAGGGCGGCGTTGGCCTTGTCCAGTCTGGCCCTGGCGTCGGAGGGATTATGGCCCAAAGTAAAAAGGGCTTGTAGGGCTTCCTCGTAACCCTTTCCCACCATAGGAGCCGTAGCCTGTTTGTCCCCTACACCGCTTGTGGAAAGGGCCATGGCAAAGCGTACCACTTTGGTTTTAAGGGCCGCAATTATCTTGTCGGCGCTGGCTTTGCCTATCCCCGGCAGGGTGGAAAGCCATTTTCCATCCTCTTGCTGGATGGCCCTTGCGACTTCATGGGGTGGGCGGGCCAAGGCCTTGATCGCTTTGCGTGTTCCCACCCCATCTGCTGTGCAAAAAAGTTCAAAAAACTCCAATTCTGCTTCGTTCAGAAATCCAATGAGGCGGGGAACCACCTTACCCTGCATGGGGTTACCCTCAAAATAGTGTATCGTCAAAAGTTCTACCTCCTCACCCACCCGACTTTGAAGTTGCCTATGGACAAACTCGGGCACCAAAACCTGGTAATCAAAGTGGCCCAACTCCAATCGAGCTTCTTCATCGAGTAATTTACGCAGTTTACCACGAATGGCGGTAATCATGGGGAGAGGTTCCTTCCGGGTTTCTTTCCATGGATTTCGATTTCAAGGCCGGATTTTTTGCGTTTGAGGTGAAACAGGTGGCACATAGCCACCGCCAAGGCATCCGCCACATCAGGAGGATCAGGGAGGCGATCCAGGCCCAATTCCCGCATCATCGAATATTGCATCTGTTCCTTGGTGGCCCTGCCGGCATTGGTCACGGTTTTTTTGATGTTGGTGGGTAGGTAATTTACCAAGGGACAGTTTGCCAATTGCAGTTCATGGACAAACACCCCCCTTGCATGGCCCATCAGAATGGCGGTCCGGGGATGTTGATAATGGGCAAAGAGTTGTTCCATGGCGGAATGATCCGGTTGGAAATCAACCAACACTTCCCGCAATCCTTTGGCCAGGCTAACCAGCCGGGCACCAAGCTCCTTGTCGGTTTTTTCGGGACGAATAACCCCGGCTTCAAGGACAATCACCCTGCCTTGGGAAGATTCCAAAACGCCATAGCCGGTAATTTGCAACCCGGGGTCAATGCCAATGACGCGGACCCTTTCCGGGACCTTACCCCGGGTATCCATCAATGGTTCGTCAGGAAATGCCTTATTCACCGGGCTCCTGTCCTAGGATTGACGCCAGATCGTCCCACCCGGTCGATCCTCCAAAACAATATCAAGACTTGTTAACCCCTTGCGAATGTGGTCCGCCATGGCAAAATTTTTGGCCTGTCGCGATTGGGCACGAAGCTCGATCAGAAGAGTCATCAGCGCATCCACCAGCTCCGTTTTTTCACCCGGGTCCTTTTGGACACTTTCCTCAAACAGCCCCAAAAGCAAGGCACACTCCCGAAAAAGGGTAGCTCCTTCGATAAGTTGGGTAATATTACCAGAGTCCGCGGTTTCCTCAACCCGTGACTCGGCAACAAAGCGGTTCAGCCTGGTCAGCATCTCATGCAAGGAACCAATGGCCCCCCCGGTATTAAAATCATCCGCCAAGCATTCCACAAGCCCCGCAGCCAAGGATACCATATCCCTGGAAAAGCCATCCTCTAGCGAGGAGGGGTTGAAACGGTCAGGATCGCGGTGGCCCATGGTTTTTAGCTCATGGAACGACGCTTTGGTAACCCGTTTAAAGAGCTCAAAGAAGCGTTGAAACCCTTCAAGGGTTCGTCCAATTTCCAGAAGTCTTGCCTCGCTGAATTCGATGGGGCTGCGATAATGGCTACTTAGGAGAAGGTACCGAATTGCCTCACTTTGAAACCGTTTGAGCAAAGCGGAAACGACAACCTCGTTCCCTTCGCTTTTGGACATTTTCTTATCGCCTGTTTTCATCAAGCCATTGTGCATCCAATATTTGGTGAAGGGATGACCAAGGTGACATTCGGATTGGGCCAATTCGTTTTCGTGGTGGGGAAATTGTAGGTCGAGTCCCCCTCCATGAATGTCAATGGGAGCACCTAGCCATTTGAACGACATGGCAGAACACTCGATATGCCAACCCGGCCTTCCAGCCCCCCATGGGCTTGGCCAGCTTGGTTCACCAGGTTTGGCCCCTTTCCAAAGGGCGAAATCTCCGGGGTTTTTCTTCCGCTCGGATACCTCGACCCGTATCCCCGCTTCCATTTGTTCCGGATCCCGGTTGCAAAGTTTGCCATAGTCCGCATCCGAGGAAACATCAAAATAGACATCTCCACAAGAAGGATAGGCGTGCCCTTTGCCAATGAGGGATTCAATCATGGCACGGATTTCAGGGATATGATCGGTTGCCTTTGGAAAAAGGTCGATACTATGTACCCCAAGGGCCTTCAGGCAAGCCAAATAATCTGTTGTAACCCGTTCCGCAATTTCGGGGACGGTGCAGTTTTGTTTGGTGGCCTCAATGATCAATTTGTCATCAATATCCGTGATATTTACGACAAACTTAACCTCAAAACCCACCCAGGCAAGGAAGCGTTTGACGGTATCAAAAATAACCGGGCCAACCATGTGGCCCACATGGCTGGGTTTGTAAACAGTGGGCCCGCAAACATACATTCCCACCCGACCTGGATGGACGGGGACGAATGGTTCCTTGCGACGGGTCAGGGTGTTGTACACCGAAATCGCCAAATCCGAGCCCACTTCAGGCGCCATGATCCCTCCCAACAAAATCCTTTTGCAAGAGCACAACTGCCTGGCAGGCCATGGCCTCCATGCGACCAATATGCCCCACTTTTTCCCCCGTTTTCGCTTTGATGTTTACCCGTTCGGGGGCCACCCCCAAAACCCGTGCGACCTGATTTCGGATGAGGTCCTTGCTTGGGCCCAATTTGGGATTTTGAGCGTGAATGATAATGTCGGCATTGACCACCGCAAAACCCAACCCTTGCATCCTTGCCATGGCTCCTTCGATAAAAATGCGACTGTTCGCACCTTGCCAGAGGACATCCGTGTCGGGGTATAGGTCACCAATATCGCCGGCCCCCAAAGCCCCCAGGATGGCATCGGTAAGGGCATGAAGGACAATATCACCATCGGAATGACCGGCCAACCCATGGCTGTGGGCAATTGTTAAACCACCCAGAATAAGGGGTCTACCCTCTTCAAGGCGGTGTGTATCGTGCCCTAATCCCACCCGAATGTCCATCATGGTCACCCATCGAAAGGCGTCATTAGCGAATGGTTTTCAAAACGGGCGATCTCTTTGATGAAACTTAGGGTTACCTGTCCCACTGGACCATTCCTTTGTTTGGAAATGATGACATCGACCTCACCCTCCCGTTCGCCTGGATTATTCCTTTCAGGACGGTGAAGCATCATTACCGTATCAGAGTCCTGTTCCAAACTACCCGATTCACGGAGGTCCGCCATCCTTGGGACATTGCCTTCACGATCTTCGGAGGTCCGGTTGACCTGTGCCAAAGCTACTACCGGAACCCCAACCTCCCTGGCAAGCATTTTGGTTCTGCGGCTGATTTGAGCCACCTGTTCCTGGCGGGGATCCCGACGATTTTCCGGCTCAATGAGCTGAAGGTAATCAATGAAGACGGCTCTCAAACCACAGGTTTGCTTCATGCGCCTTGCATTGGCGGCGATACGGAGCATGCTTTGACCTGGACTGTCATCAATATAAAGGGGAGCCTTGCGCATTTCATCCCCGGCAGCAAGGATCAGGCTCATATCTTCACTGGTCAGGTTGCCACTTCGAAGTTTTTTCAAATCCACCCTGGCGTGGGACGCAATGAGGCGCTCTGCCAATTCGATACGGGATTGTTCCAGGCTGCAAAAGAGCACAGGAACCTGAAGGTCCACCGCCATGTTTCGGGCAAGGTTTAGGGCAAAAGCGGTTTTCCCGATGGAGGGACGGGCGGCGATAATGATCATTTCGCCGTTTTGAAACCCTGCGGTAAGGTTATCAAGGTCGGTGTAGCCTGTGGCCACACCGCTAATGGCCAGGCCAGACCCACTGGTCCGGACATCGATCCGATCATAGGTTTCCTTGAGAACATTGTCGAATCGGTGATAGTTGCCACTTACCCCAGAATCCGCCACTGTAAGCATTTTTCCAACGGATCGATGCAGGATTTGTTCGGCCTCGTCGGCTGCGGCATAGGCTTCCCGGAGGATTTCATTACCCGTGGTTATGAGGTTCCGAAGCAGGCCTTTGTCCCGAACAATTCTTGAATAGTATTCGGAATTTGCAGCCGTAGCGGTTGCATCCCACAATTCGGCCAGGTAGGCATAACCACCGATGTCCTCAATATGTCCCTTTTGTTTGAGATCTTCGGCAACAACCACGACATCAACAGGCCTGCCACTGTCAAAAAGCCGGACGATGGAATCGTAGATAAGGCGGTTGGCCGAGTCATAAAAATGCTCGGATTTGACGATGACTACACAATCGCTGATGAAGGTATTGTCGCGCAGAAGCGATCCAAGCAGGGAACGCTCCGCTTCTGGATTTTGAGGAGGAGTGCGATCTAAATTGGGTGAATCCTTCGTTTGGCGGGAAGACTCTGGAGGCCGGCGAGCCATAACTTGATTGATCTCCCCCGCAAGCATTCACCAACATCAAGGCACCCCCATGCAGGGGGTGCTTTAGGCGGTGGAAACGGCGGGAAGGCCTTAGCGGCGCTCCATTACCGGAACCACGGCTACCTTAAGTTCGGTCTCGATTTCGTAACCGAGGTTGATCTTTACCGCAAACAACCCGGTTTCCTTGATAGGAACCTCGAGCTTGACCATGGCTTCTTCGACGACCATTCCCTTGGCGCGTAGGCCCGCCACCACTTCCACCGAGCCTACCGAGCCATAAAGGTGACCTTCCGGAGTTGCCTTGGCTTCAATCGCAATACCGGACAACCGATTGATTTGATCTGCCAGTGAACGAAGGTCGGCCTTCTTTGCCTCAAGGGCCTGGACGAGCCGTTGCCTATATTGTTCCAGAAGGCGCAGGTTGTGGGCGGTTGGGGCAGCACCCAAACCACGAGGAATGAGGTAGTTTCGGGCATAGCCTGGTTTTACCTCGACTTGCTCGCCCCGTTGTCCCAAATGGAGGACATCTTCGGTCAGGACCAGCTTGATGTTGCCATTCCTGCCTTTTACCAAATGCTTGTGCGTCTTGACGCTCATAACCTTTATCCTTTTCTCTCTCAAAAAACCAACATTAAACCGGGGCCCAACTTTTGGAAGATTGGGTGGGCCATTTTTCACCTAGAACGGCAAGTCACTTTCCGGAGCAAAATCCCCTCTGGGAGAACTGCTTTGCGAAAGGGAGGGGGGCATGTCTTCATCATAGGCCGGGGGATTACCCGACTCATACCGCTTTGCCCCCCCCGGAGAACCGCCTTCCTCACCATCATGGCGAGAATCAAGCAGCTGTAAATTGTCCACCACCATCTTTAATTGCTGGCGCTTTTCGCCCTGTTGGGTTGTCCATTGATCCAATTGGAGATGGCATTCAAGATAGAGCTGGGTGCCTTTGCGGCAATTCCGCTCGATCCGGTCCGCCATCGTTCCCGCTTCACCCCGGTTAAATGCCTCACAATTGAGCCACACCGGTTCGTCTTCCCATTGGCCAGTCTGTTGGTTTCGCTTTCTATTATTGACCGCAAAACCAAATTTCGCAACTTTGCCTCCATTGCTGAAGGTGCGCATTTCGGGATCGCGGGTTAGACGACCAATCAGGAACACCCGGTTGAGATTTGCCATGGAAAACCTTCCTTTGACGAGGGGGGACATTTGTAGTGGTATTTGTCACTACTTACCTTTTCCCGGTACCCGCCCAAGAATTTCAACAATTCTAGCCTTCAGAGCGAGCCGTTTCGGGTGCGGGACGGCGACGGCGATTGCGATCACGGTCCCGATCACGATCATTGTCAAAAAGATCCTCTTCAGGGGGTTCAGTCACCGATTGGAAGCAGAATGCATTGGGATCACGGCCTACGGCCAGGATAGCTTCCGAAAGCTTGGGGGTAATTTTGGTAACCATGTGCCTCAGGATGAATTCATTGATTCTAAAGTCGCCTTCCAAACCAACAATTCCTGAAGTAGGCATGCTAAAATAGAAAAGGTAGTAGATGCCTTTTTTTTGTTTGCGAATGGGAAAGGTAAACTTCCTTTCATCCCAAACACGATGCGTAATTACTTCGCCGTGATTTCGCTTAATAAGGCCCAAAATGGACTCAACCGTCTTGGCCAAATCTCCGCCGATTTTCCCGGAATCGAGAATTACCATACACTCGTAAAGACTTTTCACTATTGCCACCGTCAATTTCTCCCAAATCTGTGTCGTACTTCCAATTAAACTAAGCCCCATTTTCCTTTTTAGAGGGGCTATTTTCTTTTTTGGACTTTGCGACCACCGTGGTGTTAAACCGATTCATACAGGTTTGAATTCCCTGTTGCAACCAGCATTCCACAGCATCCGCCGCCCGTTCAACCGCATCCCGGATGGTTTCCCGTTCATGGGGTTTAAACCTCCCCAGAACATGGTTCACCAAATCCTTTTCGCCTGCGGCATCAACCCCCACCCTTAGGCGGGGATATTCTGTTGTTTGAGCCACATCCTGAATGTTTCTCAAACCATTGTGGCCTCCGTGGGTCCCTTGTGCCCGAATGCGCAGCTTTCCCAAGGGAATGCTCACATCATCCGCCACCACAAGGACATCCGGCCAAATCACCCGGTAGAACCTGGCAATTTCCCGGACACATTGGCCGCTGAGGTTCATAAAGGTTTGCGGCTTGACCAACAAAACCTTGTTATTTCCCAGCATGATCTCCCGGACAATCCCCTTGGACTGGACTTTTTCCTGACCAGCCAACAGGCGGATTGCCAGCAAATCCAACACCGTAAAACCAATGTTATGCCTGGTACCTTCGTAGGTTTTTCCGGGGTTTCCCAAGCCGAAAATCAGCTTCATGGGGCCTCAATCCGGCAGGCCAAACAAGGTTGTCATTGGTCCAACCGCCAAAAACAATCGGGAGGTTAGTCTTCCTTCTTGTCCTCAACAGGTTTCTTCTTCGCAACCATTTCAGGCTCTGCTGTCCCACCCTCGGCTGGAACTGCAACCACGGCCGCCTTGGGTTCAATAATGTGGACCACAACAGCCTCGGAATCATTAACCACCCGAACGCCCTCAGGGAGCTTCAGATCCTTGACCTTGATCGATTGGCCCTTTTGGAGTTCATCCACCCGGAGGCGAATCCTTTCGGGCACCGCCGAAGCCAGGCATTCGACATGGAGGGAGTGAAGGAGGTGTTCCAGAATCCCGCCGCTGGTTACGCCTGGGGAAATGCCCCGAACATCCACGGGAACATCGACCGTAATGCGTTCGTCGGCCGAAACCCGGGCAAAATCAACATGCAATATTTCCATTCCAAGATGGTCAAATTGAACATCCCGAATGACTGCTTTTTCAACCTCATTCCCGCGGGCAAGGTCAACCACCCTGGTCCCCCCCATGAGAAGGGTTGAAAACTCTTTTTTGTCAAAAACAAGGCTTAGGGGATCCTGTCCATGCCCATAAAGCACACCGGGGACTTTACCACCCTTGCGAAGTCGGGAAACCCGCTTTTTGCCAAGTTCCGTCCGAGCGTCAACTTTCAAAATTGTGTTTACCAACATTGTTTTCAGGCCCTTCGGCCAATCCGCCTATTTAGTGCATTAAATACATATTCCGCCCAAACCCAAAGGAGCGGCTCGACCCTTCTTCAGTCGGATTCCGTAATTATCCGATAAAAACCCAATATGGCAAGGGCAGCCAAGAAAGGGAAGCCGTTTTCTCAAAAATCCTGGGTAAAGTTTCGCTTATTTGCTATGTTTTGCTATCAAAGAGGTCCGATTGAGTCCTTACCACTGGTTCCTTTTGTTTGTGGGATGCGGCCTGGGCGGAATTGCCCGGGTCGGCTTGATTCATTGGGCCCCATCCTTGACCACCTCGGGCTTTCCCTGGGCAACCTTTTTAGCAAACCTCCTTGGTTCCCTGCTGGTCGGTTTTTTGGCGGGAATGGGACTCCCTCAAATTGGAGGGATAAGCACCCCTTGGCTCTTTTGGGGAATTGGTTTTTGCGGTGGGCTTACTACTTTCTCCACGCTTCAATGGGAAATGTTTCAGCTTTTGCGTATGGGCCGGATGGACACAATGTTTGAATATATCTTGGGAAGTCTCTTTATCGGTTTTTTGGCCCTTTTTTTGGGCTTCCGTTTGGGGAATTATTTTCAACATTTTGTTTATTAACCCAATACGAACGAATTTTGGTTTTACAAAATTCCCCCTTTTTTGAACTTTAATAGGAGCCAATCATTTTAACCCAAGTTACGCAGTTGGAGTGATTTTTTACGATTTTTTGGTCTTTTTGGGGACCCTGATTGATGTTTTTCCCGGGAATTTGGAGTATGTCGAGTTCAAAACGGCATGTAGTCCCGACCAAGTTACTTGATATTTCC
>SYLG01000177.1 GCA_005808665.1 Planctomycetia bacterium
CGTTCCGGACCGCCATAACTGCACGAACACGCACATCAGGTGTAGAATATCCACAACCATCCATGCCCCTTTACCTCCTGCCAAACTTGCAGCTGTCGTCAGCTGCTTATTGTAGCAGAACCTTTGCGGTAGGCCATAATATTGGCCACCCGAATACGGACATTGTCATTTGCATTGGACCATGAAACCAGGGATCAATCGCCAACCAATTGTTTGGCCATGGTCCGCCCTGCCGGGGTGCAACCCAGGAGTCCCCCGATGGATGTGACCAGATCCCGCTCCAATGCGGCTTTGGCCACATCATCCACCAGGGCCTGCGGCCATTTCAGGTGAATGTTGAGTCGATCAAAACGGCATTCTTCATGGCGTTCCGGGCTGTTTTCGTGGGTTCGCAAATGCACCAGAAGCAAGCCTGTCCGGAATTCCTGGATTTGCCTCCTTTTCCTGGCCCATTGGGCAATCCAACCCTCCTCTGGTGCCAGCAACCAACATAATCCGAAAACGAAACCGGTGCAGACCGCAATCATTCCGGACAGGGAAACATCCAGCCACGCCCCCAGAAAGAAACCAAGTGTGGCGGAAATCAGGGCAAAAAGTACCGCTAAAACCAAAACACGGGAGAGCCGACTGGACCAAAGCAAAGCCGAAGACGCTGGCCCCACCATCAGGGCAACAACCAGGATTGACCCGAGGGCATCGAAGGCGGAAACACAGGTTAGGGAAGCGGCCGTGGTCACGCCCCATTGGTATAGGAGGGGCGAAATGCCGATCGAAGCGGCAAATGCCGAATCAAACCAAACAATCCTTAGGGGCTGGAAAAAAAGGGTGATCAATACCAATTGGACAAATACCAAGGTGCCCAACATCCAGGCAGACCTTGGGCCATAGGAGGTGTTCCCGATCCTGACCGGATCCAAAAAGGCAAGTTCAAGGCGTCCGTTAATTACCGCATCCGTATCAAGGTGAACGCTATGGGCCAACTGGCTGATCATGATCACGGCGGCGGAAAACAGGGCAGGAAAAACCAATCCCATGGCGGCATCTTCCCTGATCCCAGCTTTTTTTTGGAACCACTCCACCAGCCAGACCGCAAATACTCCAGAAAGGGTTGCTCCAAGGAGTAACCATGGGGAACCCAAATCCTTTACAAGGACCCAGGCAACGACGATACCAAGGAGGATGCTGTGACTTATGGCGTCGGCCAGCAGGCTTAAGCGCCTCAAGACCAGAAACGCTCCCCCAAGGGCACAGGCGACCGCCCCCAGGCAGGCAACCAATAGTGTTTGCAGGTCTGCATTATCCATTGGATGGAGCCTTTCCTGGTATTGGGAAAGGCGGTGGAGTAAAGGAATTACCAGGGGAAAATGGTTGCCGGAGGGCTCTTTTCTTCCGGCGAATTTCGAAAGCACCATAACTTATGAAGAGCCAGATAAAACCAAGGAGGACGATGGTAGGGCCAGGGGGCCAGGAAAGTTCATCGGCTGTAAAGGTGCCCCCGATCCCTAGAAAAGCCCCGGTAATTCCAGACAAAGTTACGAGAGAACTCATGCGGGTGGTCCAATAGCGGGAGGCGCATCCGGGCATGACCAATAGGGCACTCATCAGGACCACGCCCGCCACCTGGAGGCCAATCACCACCGAAAGTATGAGGAGAAAGCTATAAAGCATATCCCAAAAGGGGACATGAATTCCCAAACTTAGGGCATGGGAACGATCAAAGGTGATGATCTTCCATCGTGACCAACCCCAGCCAAGAACGAAAAGCACCAAAAGGGCAAGGCAAACCAGGAGGGGAATGTCCTCTTCAAGTAGCAATCCCGCCTGTCCGAAAAGGTAGTCTTTCAGGCCTGCCTGGGCCGCACTGGGGTTTTGCTGGAGGTGACTTTGAAGGACCATGGCAATCCCGAAAAAGCAACCCATCACCAACGCCAGGGCCGCATCGGGCCGGACCCGACCCCCTTTTCCAAGCAGGTTTGTAAGGTACAGGGCCATGGCGGCGGCAAGGATTGCACCCAACACCATTAACCCCACCGATTTGGTTCCGCTCAGGAGAAATCCGGCTAGTAAGCCGGGGTAGGCGGCATGGGAAAGGGCATCCCCCAAAAGGCTGTTTCGCCTTAGGACGGCAAGGCTTCCCAAGGCTCCGGTAGCCAACCCGAGCAATGCAGTCCCCAACACCACACTGACAAGGGCGGGATTTATCTCATAAGAAATGGCCAGGATTGTCCCATCCATGGCTTTCATGGTGTCCCATCACGGATCGCCAAAAGGCTCGTTGCCTGGATTCCATAGGCTTGCTGCAGGTTGGCCGTGGTCAACACTTCGGAAACCGGGCCCGATGCCACCAGGCGCACTTTGAGCAGGGCGGCCTGATCAAAGCGGTCCGCTACGGTTTGGAGGTCGTGGTGGACAACGACAATGGTTCCCCCGGCACTTCGCAAACTCCTTAGAAGATCTAAAATAAGGGATTCAGTTGCCGCATCCACACCCTGGAAAGGCTCATCCAAAAGGTAAAGATCCGCCTTTTGCACAAGGGCCCTGGCAAGAAATACCCTTTGTTGCTGGCCCCCGGAAAGTTGGTGGACAGGCCGGTTAGCCAAATCGGAAAGACCAACCCTTTCCAGTGCATCCTGGGTGTTTTTGTGCTCTTTCCTGTCTGGCCGGGTGGACCACCCCAATCGGCCATAACTCCCCATGAGGGCCACATCCTTTACGGTGGCCGGAAAATCCCAATCGACACTGCTGCGTTGGGGAACATAGGCCACCCTGGACTGGGATTCTCCATGGGGTTTGCCAAATACCCGAACAGTCCCCGCTGCGGGGCGAATCAACCCCATTACCGTTTTGATCAGGGTGGATTTGCCGGCCCCGTTTGGACCAATTAGCCCCATCATAATACCCTTTGGCACCTTCAGGTCCACATCCCAAAGGGCTGGATTTTCACCATAGGCAACCGTTAAGTCCTCCACCTCCAAAGCAAGTGTGTTCAACGAAGTGCCTCCACCAGAGTCCTTGCATTGGCGAGCATCATCCCGTTATGGGTATCCGCACCGCCACCAGGATCACCAAGAGAATCCGAATACAGGGTTCCACCTTCCCGAACCCGGGCACCAGGATCCATTCGTTTGGCGATTTCCCGGATCTTTGTTAGCGTTCTTGGGTTCACCGAGGATTCCAAAAATACCGCACCGATTTTGCGCTCAACCAGGATTCGCGCCACCTCTTCCAGCCGGTGGGTTGTTGCCTCGGTGGCTGTGCTAATACCCTGAACGCCTTCCACTTGAAATGTGTAAGCCCGGCCAAAGTAGGCAAAGGCATCATGGGCGGTAATCAAAACCCTTTTCGACTCGGGAACACCGGATAATAACCGCCGCATTTCCAGGTCAAGCCGGGCCAGGGAGGATTTCGCCTCCGCCGTCCATTTACGGTACTTGGTAGCGTTTTCGGGATCCGTTCGTTCCATCGCCCGCAATATGGGATCAAGGCAATCCGACCAAAGCTTTGCATCCATCCAAACATGGGGGTCAGGGGATTCCACATTTTCCCCAAGGATGGAAGAAGCGGGCAAGTCGTCGGTGACCGCCTGATACCGGTTCGGTTCCCGTTCCGCCAGGCGATGAAGGATCTCCGCCATTTTTCCTTCCAGGTGGAGGCCATGGAAAAACACCATCCTGGACGAGGTTAAGCGACGAAGGGCGCCATAGCTCGGTTCAAAAGTGTGGGGATCTATGCCAGGCCCCATGAGGGATACAACTTCCCACGAAGGACCTGCCACCATTTTCACCAAATCGGCAACCAAACCCGTAGTGGCCAGAAGTGTTTGGCTTTGTTCAAACGAATGACGGTTGTTACAGGCGGATCCCCAACCCAAAAAGCAGGGAATCCCCGCCAGAAATCGCCTTCTCGTCCGGTTCATGGAGCACTTTCTGCAAGTGCCTTCATCGGGGGAATCGAATCCGGTACCGACAAGGATTCCGTCGCACCAAAGGCAGTATCCGAAAGGGATTCATCAATCCACCCTCCACCCAGTACCCGGGTTCCCTGGTACAAAACAACAGATTGACCGGGCGTTACTGCCGATTGGGGTTCGAGGAACCGAACCTTGAGGGTCCCCCCGGGAAGGATGCGGGCAGTAGCCCGTGCCGGGGTGTGACGGTGACGGATGCGGGCATGGCAGGCGAAAGTTTCATCTTCGGGAAGGTCGAGTAGCCAATTGAGCCGGGAAGCGATCAATCCTCTGGAAAAAAGGCCTGGCCTTTCCCCAATGACCACTTCATGGGTTTCAGGAATCACTTTTAAAACATACCGGGGCGACCCCATGGCGATCTGTAAGCCTTTGCGCTGACCAACCGTAAACCTCTCAATTCCAATGTGGGTACCCAATGGGGTGCCCTTCTCATCGACGATATTGCCGGGAACCGACGATCCCGGCCGCCTTTCCCGCACAAACCGGGCATGATCATGATCGGGAATAAAACAGATCTCAACACTGTCCGGTTTTCCCGCCACCGAGGAAAACCCTGCTGCCGAAGCCACCTCGCGCACCTCCGGCTTGGTCATTTCGCCCAGCGGAAACAAAAGGCCACCAAGGATTTCCCGGTTAAGGCCAAAAAGCACATAGGATTGGTCTTTGTTTTCATCGTGGGCCATGTGCAGCTCCGGGCCGTCCGGGCCGTCCACCCTCCGGACATAATGTCCCGTGGCGAGAAAATCCGATTCCAGCGCTTTGGCTTGGCTCCAAAGTGTGCCGAATTTGAGTTGGCTATTACACACCACACATGGGTTCGGTGTCCTTCCCCGGAGGTATTCATCCGCAAAATGATCCATCAACCCGGAAAAATCGTTGGCGAAATCCACCGAATAAAAAGGAACATCCAATTGGTCAGCAATCCGCCTGGCATCCTTGGCGTCCGAGGCGGAGCAACAGCCTTTTTTACGGTCCTGATTGGGGGTCTGGGGAACACCGTTTTCGGGGGGCACAGCATCCACCCCGGTTCGCATAAACAAACCGATGACCTCGTGGCCCTGTTGTTTCAAAAGCCATGCCGTAACGGAGCTGTCCACCCCGCCACTCATTGCCACGACGACCCGAGCCATAAAAAAAGCCTCCCCTTTATGTTAGGGAGGCTTAACGAAGTGGGTAATGGGAATCAAAGGGGAAATCAGGGGCCTTCCGCCGTCATCTTTGGAAGGGCGGGAGCTTTGGAAGGGTCCTTCATATTGAGGTAATCCATGGTTAGGAAAGTGATTCCAATGACTTGGGCCAAAAGGGCGATGGCCAAAAGCACCGTGTAGGCATTATTCGAGGGCTTTGGACCTGAAGATGCTGGAATTCGTTTCTTTGCCATGACATTTGTCCTCTAATTTACCGCTTAGGTGTCTTTCTTTACCGGTCGCCCAGAATACGGCTTGCCACTCGGTCACCTACCTTGGCACGATCCGCCAAGGCTCGAATCGGCTCCCCAACTGCCTCGTGGTTGAAAACTTCAAGGAGCCGAATGGAGCCCAGGTATTTGGATTGGCCAGGATTTTGCAGGTTCAAGCGGAAAAGCTCAAGGGTGTGTCCCCTTTGGAGGCCCTGGTCCGTGCCGATAGAAATCCTCAACAGCCCAGTGGTGTCCGTGGATTTGACCTCCCCCTCGACATTTTCGGGTGGGGGATTGCGGTCCCTGCTGGAGGCTCCCCGGCCCCCGGCAACCAAGGAGGATTTGGATCCATCCAATTGTTTGGCCATGTCACGAAGTTGTTTTTCCATTTGGCCAAAGCGGTCTTTGAGGTTTTTTGCTTCGATCTGGGCGGCCACCTGGTTTTGGCGCATATCGTCCCTTTGCTTGGCAAGGTCCACATTGGCCGCCTGTTCCTTTTCCAAAGTCCCCCGGATTTCATCAAATTGTTTTTGCCGGGCGTCATTTTCCGCTTTGGCCTGGTCCATCGTTTGTTTAAAACGGGCCTGTTCATCCGCAGCCTTGGCCGCTAAAACCGCACTATTTGCTTTTTCATCTTTCACATCCGCTTCCAATTTTTTATTGCGATCATCCTTGGCTTTGGCTTCGTTTTTGACTTTGCTAGCCTCGGTTTTACGCTCTTTGGACTCTTCCTCATAGGCAGCCCTGCTCGCTTGCAGAACATCGTAGTTCTTCTTCAGCTTGTCAAATTCCCCGCGTTGTTCATTCCAAAGGGAATGTACGAAAATGGACATGCCGAAAACCCCGATGCTGAGGATCAGCACCAGGAAGGCCATAATTTTTCCGACGGCTGTCATGTTCGATCACCCCCAAAGGAGGAAAAAGTCCATGGATTCCAAGCCAAGACAATCCCTCCGAAAAGGTTCATGCAGCATATAGGGGTTTCATGTCAATAGAAAGTTGGGAGGGTGCCTTATCATTCAGGGTTTTTCTGAACGAGGCCCGCTTGTTTTCCCCAATTCCCCCACTCTGTCATTGAGTTGCTTTACCCTTTTTTGATTCATAAACAGGTCGGCAGCAATATTAATCAAATTGCCCCTCATTGCGGTGAGTTCCACATTAAGAAGGGCAATTTTGTCCAACTCTTCCGCGTTTCGGGTAACCAGTCCCTTTTGTCCGCCCTGATTGGAAATCTCATTGCTTAACGCCACGATTTTCTTGGTCTCGGCAATGACGGCCTTGTGAACCTCGCCAATATCAACCTCAACCTTTTTCAGGGGAGCAGGGTAGTTAGCCTTGGCTTCCATGGTCCGGTCTTTGCCCGGCTCAAGGATGTTTTCGCTCTTGGCCACCGTCATTTTTGGGGTAAGGTTTGGGTTCAATTCCACACCGTTTTTGGTTCGAATAACTTCGGTTACGGGAACCGCCCTGGTGGCACCCTTTTCCAATTGAAGGATTTGCGCCGCATAGAAGAGGTCGGCTTCGGAGCGGTTTTTTTCCATCAGGGTCAATTCCCCCAAGGCGTCCGTGTACCCCTTTGACATGGAACCGAGCTGACCACCTTTTTGAATTGCCTCGATTTTTTGCTTTAGGCCAAGAAAAGTCCCGTCCGGGGCACCCTCTTTTCCAGCCCGGTCTGTGAAATCGTACGAAGTTACCCACGAAGAGTACGACATTACAGCCAGGAGGATGGCTCCGGTTGCTGTCAAAAATACCAGGAATTTTCCCAGAGCGGTCATGGTTGCCCCCTGCTTATTGGCCGATGGAAGGACTAGGTTGGGAAACCGGTTTGATACCTTCCAATTGTCGGATTGTACTTTCGGTTTGTTGCATGTTTTTGATGGCTTCCAGGACCTTGATTCTGTTTTCGTAAAGCGATTTGCCCTGAAGGCTCAAATCGGTCATCAGTCTTACCGCCGTGGCACGCTTTTCCCCCAATTGCTTGGCGAGATCATCCCGATTGGCTTCCAGAACCATGCGTGAAGTTTCTTGTTCCATAACCTTTTGCCTGACCGCATTGAATTCATCCACTTTGCGCTGCAATTGCATGTCAAGGCTTCGAATGTCCTGGACCAAGGAATCATGTTCCCTAAGGAAATTACCCTGTTCCAAAGCCCTGACCGTATTGACCTGGCGCGTCATTTCCTCCACATTGCGAATGCTTTGGGTAATCGTGTTGATGGCGACCCGGGGGCCAACCAATGCCACCAGTCGATTGACTTGGGATGGGCTCCCTGCCCCCTCTTTTAGCCCTTGTGCGGCCCAGAGGAACCGGCCAATGGCTTCCCGTTGTTCTTCGGGGCTTAAGCCCTTGTTTTTTTGTTTTCCTTCAACCGCGGCTGCAATCACCGCTTTTACCCTGTCGGCGGGCGATTCGGTGGTGTCCCCGGCAACTGGTTTGCCAAGCCGAATAAGGGATGCCCTTTCCGCAAAACTGTTACTAAGGGGGGTTAGGAATTTTTCAAAGTCGAGCGGATTTCCCGCCTCGCCCAATTTTGGTTCCAGTTCTGCTTTGACCGCCCTAACCTCGTCGAGAAGAGTTGGCCCGGCAGGATTGCCACCACCTGGTCCAAGCAAGGTCTTTAGCATCCCACCCTCTTTGGGACCCAATTGGGCGGCAATGGGCTGACCAAAGGAATCCACCTCTTCCTCATTAAGGGGTAATCCATTAAGCATTCGTTCCATCAGGAAGTTTTGATACTGCCAATCCGTCCGGTAATTGAAAAGGGCCGACGCCAAATAGATGTAGGCAAACAAGGCGAGCAGATTGAGCCCCGCCAAAACCTTGCTTGTAATGGACATACCTGAATACTCCCCAATCAAACCTGCGGAAAAACGCAGGCGAGCCTCATAAGAGTTCGGTCAATTGTGCCCTAATTCCACACTTTTGGCCAGAATCCGAAACAGGTGGCCAAATTACCGTACCCATTTGAACGCCACTTTCCTAATAACCGTCAAATCCTAACCTAATTCTAACCCATGGATCGGGAGCAAAGTCGTGAATTCCGTTACGGAAGACCATTATTTCCAGAATTTTTTCCGTGAACATTGGTCAGAACTTTCCCAAGTCCAACGCGATGAATTCCTTCGGCAGTTACTTGGACCAGGACGAAGCCGCCGGTTGGGAATCCTTTCCTTCCCCCCCGATTTTCTCTTGACAGTCGTCATTCCTGTTTACAACGAATCAAGGTGGATTGCCGAAGTCCTTCGCCGGGTTAGGGATACGCCCATTCCCAAGGAAATCATTATTGTGGATGATTGCAGCACCGACGGGACCCGCGAACTGCTCCGATCCTTGGAAGGGCCGAATACCCGAATCATTCTTCATGAAAAAAATACCGGCAAAGGGGGTGCCCTTCGAACCGGGTTTGCCAACGCCAAAGGATCCGTGTTATTGGTTCAGGATGCCGATCTGGAATATGATCCTGCAGACTACCCGGAACTACTCTGTCCTATCCTGGACGGAAAGGCGGATGTGGTGTACGGGTCCCGCTTTATCGGTCACTCGCATCGGGTACTCTTCTTTTGGCACTCGATTGCCAACCGGTTTTTGACCCTTTTATCCAATATGTTTACCGACCTAAACCTGACGGATATGGAAACCTGCTACAAGGTCTTCCGAAAAGAAGTAATCGACTCGATCCAGCTAAAATCCAACCGATTTGGATTTGAACCCGAGGTTACCGCCAAAATCGCAAGGGGCCGGATTCCCCGGTGGCGCATTTTCGAAGTCCCGGTCAGTTATTCCGGGCGAACCTATGAGGAAGGCAAAAAAATTGGCCTTAAGGATGCCTTCAATGCCCTTTGGTGCATTGTTTATTACCGGTACTTTGAATAGTATCGCCTTTGGTATCAATGGTTATTAATACCTGCTTTCGCCCCTGTTTTTTGTACTTCCAAGAACCCTAAAATTCCGCCCAGCCGGGGATGCGGGGAAAGGGTATCACATCGCGAATGTTTGCCATGCCTGTAACAAATTGAACGACCCTTTCAAAACCCAAGCCAAATCCCGCATGCGGAACAGTTCCATAGCGCCTCAAGTCCAGGTACCACCAATAGGGCTCCTCGGGTAGTCCACATTCCCGCATCCGTTCCAAAAGGACATCGAGTCGTTCTTCCCGCTGGCTGCCACCAATGATTTCCCCGACCCTGGGAACAAGGACATCCATGGCACGAACGGTTTTGCCATCCTCGTTTTGACGCATGTAAAACGCTTTGATGGTTTTTGGATAGTCCGTGAGAATAACCGGTTTTTGGAAATGCTTTTCTGTCAAATAGCGTTCATGTTCTGACTGAAGGTCAAGGCCCCAGCCAACGGGGTATTCAAAGGATTGTCCCGATTTTTGGAGAATGGCAACCGCATCGGTGTACGAAAGCCTTTCGAAACTGCTTTGGGAGATTACCTCCAGGGTGGCCCGAACGGTTTTATCAATTCTCTCCGCGAAGAAGTCCATGTCCTCGGCACATTTTTCCAAAACATCTTTGACGATTCGCTTAAGGAACGCCTCCGCCAAGTCCATATTGTCTTCCAGGTTGTGAAAGGCAACTTCGGGTTCGATCATCCAGAACTCGGCGAGGTGGCGGGCGGTGTTGGAGTTTTCCGCCCGGAAGGTGGGTCCAAAGGTGTAGACTTTTCCCAGGGCCGATGCGTAAGTCTCCCCTTCGAGCTGTCCACTTACTGTCAAAAAAGCCTGTTTTCCAAAAAAATCGCGGGAATGATCGATGGCCCCTTCTGGCGTCCTGGGGGGCTTTTCCGGGTCCAAGGTACTGACCCTAAACATTTGCCCGGCCCCTTCGCAATCCGAGGCCGTAATGATGGGAGTGTTCAGGTAGAGGAATCCCTGTTCCTGAAAAAAGGAGTGGACAGAATGGGCAATCTGGTTCCGGACACGCATAACCGCACCAAAGGTATTGGTGCGAGGGCGCAAATGGGCCTGGGCTCTTAAAAACTCAAAGGTGTGGCCCTTCTTTTGCATCGGGTAGGTCAAGGGATCTGCCCAGCCATGCACCACGATTTTGCTTGCGGCGAGTTCTGTAGGTTGTCCCTTGGCCGGGCTTTGGCGTATTTCTCCCTCGAGGGAAACGCTGCAGCCTGCCCCCAGTTTTTGCACCTCTTCCTTGTAGTTAGGCAAACACGCCTCGGCCAACGCTTGCAGGTTGCCTTGGCAACTGCCATCGTTTATTTCGAGGAAACTGAACCCGGCCTTGGAGTCCCTCCTGGTCCGCACCCAGCCCTTGATGATTACGCTTTTACCGATGGATTCCGGGTTTCTTGCTTCTTTTACACTTATCCAATTCATACCTGGTTCTCGGGTGGGTTTTGTTTTGGTTAATAAGTCCCTGAAAGGCGGATCCGTCCTTCCATTGGGCTTGAAGCCATGGCGTAAAGCTTCCTCGGGATGCGACCCGCCCGAAAAGAGAGCCTTCCCGCCTCACAGGCAAGCCGCATAGCCCGTGCCATCCGAAGCGGATCTTCCGCATGGGCAATGGCCGTGTTCAAAAGCACCCCATCACAGCCAAGTTCCATGGCAAAGCCAACATCGCTAGCCGAGCCCACACCCGCATCAATGATGACGGGGTAATGGGGATCGTTTTCCTTGAGGTATTCGAGGATAATGCGAATGTTGTTGGGATTGAGGACCCCCTGGCCACTTCCTATGGGGCTGCCCGCGGGCATGACACAGGCCGCCCCCAACTCTTTCAGCCGAAGGGCCTGGATGGGGTCATCACTTGTATAAACCAAAACGAGGAAACCATCCTTGACCAAGGCCTTTGTGGCTTCAAGGGTGGCTGCCGGATCTGGAAGCAGGGTTTTTGTATCGCCTAAACATTCCAATTTGATCCATTTGGCTCCAGGGTTACCAAGGTTTTCTAAAAGTTCGCGGCCTAATTTGGCCACCCGGATGGCATCGTCCGCACAAAAACAGCCAGCGGTGTTGGGGAGAATGGTCAACTTTTCAAGGTCAAGAAAGTCAAGGATATTTCGACCCTCACGATCAACAAGCCTTTCCCGCCTGACTGCAACCGTGGTCACCTCGCAAGCACTTTCCTGCAAACAGGCCTGCATCAATTCCAGGGATTTGAATTTCCCGGTTCCCGTGAAGAGCCGACTTTTAAAAGTAAAAGGCCCAATGTTCCAAGAGGTGTCCCAAGATTTTTCGACCAAGTCTTCCACTACCTATCCTCCACCAACAAGGGTTACCACTTCCACCTCATCGCCCTCATGGAGCAAATGTTCCGAATGTTTGGCCCGCGGGACGACTTGCCGGTTTACCTCCACCGCCACCCGGACTGGGCTAAGCCCGAGGTTCAGGAGCAAATCCCGGATGGCGATTGGGGCAGTCAGGGACTTTATTGAACCATTGCAAAGGATTTCCATGGAGTTTTTTTCGGCACCCGGACAACCAATTGATGTACTTCGGCGGGCCTCCTAAGCTATCCTTGTCAGAGGTCGTTTCCCACCAGGTACTGTACTTGCCAATTTGGAAAGTCTAGTAGAAAACTTAGGCTTTATAGCGATCAGGGCGAGCCTTATCTTGGGTTGTCTGGACTTCTGTACGATTTGACAAGCTCTTCACCCGAAACGGTTCCAAAGGTTCCAATGGACAGCCAACCTCAAAATGTTCCGCTAACCCGGGTCCCTTGCAAGGTGTTTGATAATGGCCATTCGGGTGCCCGGTACCTGGCCCGATATATTTTCAATTTGGTTCAGACCAACAATAAGGTGAATCGGCCGACAGTGCTCGGTTTACCCACCGGATCTACACCGGTCAACCTATACCGCGAATTGGTCCGGCTGCACAAGGAGGAGGGGTTCGATTTTTCGCAGGTGGTTACCTTTAACCTTGACGAATACCACCCGATGAGCAGGGAGGATCCGCAAAGTTATCACCAATTCATGCGTGAAAACCTATTTAACCATGTCAACATTTTGGAACAAAACATCCATATTCCTTCCGGAATGATCCCTGTAGAAGGGGCCGAACAATATTGTCGTGAATACGAGGAGGCCATCCAAAACCATGGAGGGATCGACCTTTTGATTCTGGGAATTGGTCGAACGGGGCATATAGGATTCAATGAACCGGGATCCCCCAAGGAAAGCCGGACGAGGTTGGTTACCTTGGACCCGGTGACCAAAGCCGATGCCGCCAGTGGCTTTTTCGGCGAGAAAAATGTTCCACACCGGGCTATGACCATGGGTGTTGGCACCATTCTCGAAAGTCGGGAAATTTTCCTGTTGGCCTTTGGAGAACACAAAGCCCGTATCGTTCATCGTGCCGCCGAGGTTCGTCAAAGCGAAGCGGTTACCGCCAGCTTTCTCCAGGGGCACCCCAAGGCAACTTTCCTATTGGACATTGATGCGGCATCCTCCCTTACAGCCAGGTCCAGTCCCTGGTTGGGGGGATCCTTTGAGTGGACCCCTAAACTGATCCGGAAAGCGGTTATCCAGACCGCCCTTGAAAAGAAAAAGGCTCTGCTCAAGCTTAGCGATGACGATTTTCAGGAACATGGCCTTTATGACCTCCTGCGCGAGTTTGGCCCGGCAGGCAAATTGGGCCAACGGGTGTTTTCAGAACTTAGCCAGACCATTTGCGATAATCCGGGAGGGGAAACCCCTGGTACTTCCCTGGTTTTTTCCCCCCACCCGGATGATGATGTCATTTCCATGGGCGGGACAATCCTCCGGTTGGTGGAAAAGGGACACAAGGTCCACATTGCTTACATGACTTCCGGAAACATTGCGGTTTTTGACCATGACGCCTTGCGGTACACCGAATTTGTAAAAGAGTTTAGCCACCTTTTCGGCATCGATTTCGAAAAAGTCAATGAGGTTTGCGCCCGGGTCAAGGGATTTATTGAGACGAAAAAACCGGGGGAACCAGACTCCCCTGACCTCCTGAATATCAAGTCC
>SYLG01000178.1 GCA_005808665.1 Planctomycetia bacterium
ATATGTTTCTATCTTATATTTTTATATGTGCAAAAGATTTGGTTTACTAAGAAGCGACACGGCGGTATCACTTTTTTTATTAATGAATTGCTCAAAAAAAATGGGGCTTACATTTAATTTGCAATTATTTTATTTCCTATCATCACAAATGAAAAAGCCAAAGTGGAGTTGGTTTTTATCGCCAACTTCATTTTCGTTTTTTGAACTAACAAAGCTATCTGTGCATAAAAGATTGTTTTTAATTATGCAAAAAAAAACGCTTAACTCTATAAAAAAAGATCGTTTTAAAAAAAAGTGGAATAAAGAATTAGAAACAAAGATAATTAATAATGAAGGCAATATATTGTTAGACCACAAGAATATATTTTGTAAATACCTAAAAAGGGACTTGTTAAAAATGAGTCATTTTATATATTTGTCCAAAGAAATAATTTCAGAATTGGGGGATACTAATCCAGGTGCTGAATAATTGTATGCGTTCACGGGTTTTTGAGATTTTAGATGATACTTGTGGGTCTTTCCAGCGATGCAAGCTGATCACAGGATCTGGCGAACCCTAAAGAGATTTAGATTCCCCAAAAAGTATTGAGCCCCTTTTTGCCATCCTTCCCCATGATTCATCGTGATTCCTTGCAAAATTAACCACCACAATTTCCCCATTTCGGCCTCATTTTCAAGGGACTTGTAGGTTTTTTTCGTGCTGACTATTTGCATGACAACTAAGCCCCTTTGCGGGCTGCTTCGCTTCGCCGCCTCAACAGTTCATCCGCCAAAGTCCCCAATAATAGTGCCAAGCCAATGGCGGAAAACTCCATATCGCTTGGGATTCCTGCAAAAATCACCAGAGTTTTCAAAAGAGGCAAAATGGCGGCCCCAAGGATGATTCCAATTACCGTTCCTTCTCCTCCCCGCAGGCTGGTTCCCCCAAGGACCGCTCCGGTGATGGCATAGAGTTCAAACCAATTCCCTGCATTGCTGGGGGAGGCACTGTTGATTTTCATGAGGAAAAGGATGCCCCCGAAACCTGCCAGCAAGGAACAGAGGAAATAGGCAATCACCTTGAATCGATTGGTGTTCACCCCTGCATAACGGGCGGCCTGTTCATTATAACCCAGGGCAAAAAGGTACCTGCCATAGACACTGGCGTGCAGGAATATGGCAGCAAGCAAAGCCAGGATCCCAAAGAGCCACATGGGTGTTGGAATTCCCAGCCATTCGCCTTTTTGTAGCCAAAAAAAGGAAGTAAGGTCCGTGCGTCCTCCTACCCCCACATCACGGGAGGAATCGCGAAGAATCCTGGTACCTGCGGCCAGGTTGGGGTCCATCCATTTTTTGAAATCAATCAAAGTGAGAAATTGAGCCATTCCCCGGTAAATAAATAGCCCACAAAGGGTGACCACAAAGGGTTGAAGGTTGAGTTTTGTGACCAGGTATCCGTGAAATAGCCCAATCAAACCGGCTCCGGTTAAAACCACCAATGTCGCCACATAGGGATTGGCCCCATTTTCCAACAGGATGCCAAAACTGACGGCACTCAAACAGACCACGGATCCAATGGAAAGGTCGATTCCCCCGGTGATAATGACAAACCCCACGCCCAGGGTGAGAATGCCCCATTCGCCAATCCGCCTGGCCAGATTTTGGTGGTTTTCCACGGTCCGGGCATTTTCTTCGATACCTATCATGAGCGTGTAGAGGACAACAACGAGAAGGAAAACGCCCAGGATCCGGCCCACGGTTGGGTTGGAAAAAAAGGCGGTAAACATATTTTTTGATTCGGGTGGACTCATGAATTGGCCCCTGTGGCAAGGCGCATGATCGATTCTTCGGACAGTTGATCCCTATCCAATGCACCAACCATTTTGTTTTCGTGCATTACCAACACACGATCGCTCAATTGAAGGATTTCTTCCAGATCGCTTGAAATCATCAAAATGGCAACACCCTTGTCGGTGAGTTGTCGCATCAAATCGTATATTTCTTCCTTGGCCCCCACATCGACACCCCGGGTGGGTTCATCAAGGATAAGTAAAGCAGGTTTCCGGAAAAGCCATTTATAAAGAACGACCTTTTGCTGGTTGCCTCCGGAGAGCTGACCGGCTTGCTTTGAAATTCCGGTGGTTCGAATGCGAAGGGCCGCAACCCCTTTTTGGGCCGTGCTTTTAATTGCTTTAAAATTGAGGATCTTGCCTTTATGCAAGGTGTCCAAATTGGGCAAAGCAATATTACCCCGAATCGTATCGGCCAGGATCAGTCCGTGATGGCGCCGATCCTCCGGAACAAGGGCCATTCCATGGGCAATCGCATCGGCGGGCCGACGAATTTTAATCGGTTTTCCCGTTAAATGGATCTCCCCGGATACCCTTTGACGGATCCCAAAAAGGGTTTCCGCAAATTCCGTCCGACCCGCCCCCACCAGGCCGGCCATACCAATGAGTTCTCCTGGCTGGATTTCAAGCGATACACCTTCACCCTTGCTGGTTGCATGACGGAGTTTTACCACCTTAAGTGCAGGTGGAAGACCGGGAATTTTAGGAAGGATTGGTTGATGGCGTTTTAGTTTCACATCACGCCCCACCATCATTTTCACCATGGCTGGGTAGTTGATTTCCATTCGGGAGAGTTCACCTGCATTCTTGCCATCCCTTAAACCAATAACCCGATCGGCAATCGCTTCCACTTCCCGCAGGCGATGGCTGATAAACACAACACAAACACCATCCTGGCGCAATTCCCGAATCACCTGAAGCAGTCGTTCAGACTCCCTTTGGGCCAGGCTTGAGGTTGGCTCATCCATGATGAGGATGCGGGCATCAAGCGAAAGGGAACGGGCGATTTCAACGAGTTGTTTTTGGCCAAGGGTCAGGTTGGCAAGGCGTTCCTTTGGGGAAAAACCCAACCCAACGCGATCAAGCAAGGAGGCGGAGCGAGCTTCCATTGCCCTTCTGTTTGCCAAACCCAGGGGACCACCCCAAGTCATTTCCCGACCCAGGAACAGGTTGGCTTCAATCGAAAGATTGTCGGCAAGGTTTAATTCCTGATGAATTAAACTGATCCCCAGTTTCATTGCCTGGGCTGGGTTTTGCAATCGGACAGGCACCCCATCCATTTGGATGGTCCCAGCATCCGGGTTAAGGATTCCCCCGAGAATTTTCATCAGGGTGGACTTGCCTGCACCGTTTTCCCCGATGAGGGCAACCACCTCGGCCGGAAAAAGCTGAAGCCCCACATCATGCAGGGCTTGTGCTCCGCCAAATTGCTTGGAGATGCCAAAAACGGTCAGTAAGGGCGGTTTTCCCTGGTCCTTCGATGATGTCATTTGCCCAAAAGCTTTTTCAATTCTGTTTGAAACGCCTGGACATTTTCCTTCGTCAGCACTTTATGGGGGATGTCCATAATACCATCCTCAGGAATTTTTACCGACTCTGGTTTGCGAATGAGGTCAGCCATCATCTTCACCGACTGGAAACCAAATTCGTAGGGATTTTGAACAATGGTCCCCTCAATCGCACCGGTTTTGATTCCCTCCAATGTCTCATTGTCTTCATCGAATCCTACTATCTTGACCTTGCCAACCCGGTTGGCGTCGGTGACGGCAGATAAAATGGCTGGGGCGTTGTAGGCCCAAAGCCCCACAAGTGCGAGGTCGGTGGCACCCTGGTTCTTGGCAAGGACATCCGCCGCATTGTCTTTGGCCTTATTTTTGTCCACATTGTCCGTAAATGTTCCCAGTAATTGATACGCACCATATTTTTCACCATCCCGCGAAATACGCAACCCCTTGCTTTCCACTCCTTCAAGGACATCAAGGACACCCTGGCGGCGTTCACGGGCATTTACCGGATCCAGTTGACCCACAAAAAGCGCAATCTTGCCACCCTTTGGAAGTGCTTTTTTGATCAGTTCCCCAACACTTCTTCCCGCTTTGATGTTGGCGGTACCCAGGTAGGCGCGCCGTTTGCTTTTACTGGCGTCATTATCCACACAAAGAAGGGGAATCCGGGCCGCCACTCCATCCAGAAATTCAATCTGGTTATCCGGGCTAATGACGCTTACACTTATTGCCTGGGTTTTGTTTACCAACAAGTCTTCAATGATCTGGATTTGGGTGGCGGCCGTTCCGTCCTGGGGCCGCTTGAACTGAAGGTCCACATCCGTTTCCTCGGCGGCCTTTCGTGCCCCCGCTTCGCATATGGTCCAAAACTCGGCCGGATTGTTGGAAACAAACGCCACCTTGGGCTTGGAAACCTTGCCGACCGTAACGGGATTGCCTCCTTGTTTTTTTTGTTCCGGGCCGCATCCGGCCAGGGTTAAAGTGATCAATGAAATCCAAAGGGCAAAGGATGTGTTGGTACGCATGATAACCCCGAAATGGTGCGGGAAATCGCTTGATTGGGTCCGCGAAAACGGACTTGAAGCCAAGGAATAGATTAGTTCTTCGGGCAGTTTTTGAAAGGGCGAATTTGAAAGCTTACCCTTTGGTTTTCAAGGGCAGGGTGCCCAAGTGCCTGAATTGGCCTTGGAGGAGTTTATTATTTGAGGGCGCCTGATTGTTTGCAAAAACAAATCAGGGAGTGGTGGAAACGGGAACCCGGGCATCGGTGGGAATGATTGAGTTGGCCCCGCGCATCTGTTTTTCAAAGGTACTTTGTTGCTGCGATTGGGTAATGAGGGGTTGAGCAGAGGCTAATGCTTCACTGCCAAATCCGGCTTTTTTCAACATGTTGATTGCCAGGGTGGGGGGGTCGGGAAGTTTGATATTTCGATTGGGACTGCCACGGCGTCTTTCAATTTTGGCGAGTTCGGCCATTTGGGTCCCGTCTGGAGACCCAAAATTGCCCCCCCGGTCGGAATAAATGACCACTTCTTGCGGAGGAGAAAGCTCAAAGTTACGGGTCATGGGGCCTTCCAGCGCCTCCCGCTCGGTGACCATTTTCGCCAATTCCAGGGATATGATAGCCGCCAATTGCGGATCGCTTGCCTGGCGCACTAAGCCATCGGTCAGGAAAATTTGTTCGGTCCCCCGATGGAAAACCTCTATTTGTTCGCCGCCTATGGTGTGGATACTGGGACGAATTCCCACGGCTTTGTTGGCATCAATGATTTTTTTGCCAAGGGTTCCGGCCCGTATGGCGTTTGCGGTGGAGGCAGGGTTTACTTTGGGCATTCCGGGGGTTTCAACCGCCTTGAAATGTCCCCAGGGAACATCGGGAATCGTCAAATTTTCCTTGGGCATCAGTTGGCAGCCAAGGGAACAACAACAGCCAAATAGTCCCAGCCAATAACGCATAGAACAGACCCACCTTTGGTGGGTTGGATTAGCCGAAAAGACCCGAGGAATGCAAGTGCTCTTTGCGTTAATTCAACTTGAGGAGAATTTTGCCATCTTTGCCGGGTTTGGCCGCTTGCTCCAAAGCGTTTGGCCAATCAATGAGGTCAAAAATACCACCCGTTTTGGTGGTTAGGACTCCGGCTTTGAGCAGGTTTGCAATCTCCCGGAATAACAAAAACATGGTTAATTTGCCCTGATCCTTAACCCACTCGGAAAGCCAAAAACCTTCAATACGCTTCATCCCGTTCAGCAATTGCCCCGGGTCGATCGGGAGGGGTTGGCCGCTTAACCTACCATAAACCTGGAGCCTTCCCTTGCGAGCCAAAAGGGACAAGACCTCAGATCCCAGACTGCCGCCTATACAATCGAGGCCAAAAAAGACCCCCTCCGAATCAATAAGATTTTGTGCCTGCTTTTGCCAATCGCCCTCGGTCACCAATGTGTGGGTCCCCCCGTGGTTTTGGACCAAATCCACAAGCTCTTTGCGGCGTACCAAGTTAAGCGTTCGAAACCCAAATTTTCTGCCTAGCCTGGCAACCATCAATCCAACCGCAGTAGATGCCCCGGTTTGAATGAGCCAAGCCCCTTTTGGAATGTGGAATTGTCGGGTGACCATGGCAAGGGCCGAGGCGGGATTGACAAAAAAAGAGGCGACCTGTTCATCCGGAATGTCTTTGGGGACAGGAACCGCTTTTATTGCCGGGATAATGACCTCTTGAGCCCAATTCCCCGAATCGCCATTGAGGACCGCCACCCTTTTCCCCAAAACACGCCATGCCAAGGGGCCTTTACCCTCCTCAACCACCCCCACCCCTTCAAATCCAGGAACACAGGGCAGTTTGGGCTGTTTGCCGTACTTTCCCTGGATCATCAACAAGTCGGAGGGGTTGACCGGGCTATAAAGCATCCGAACCCGAACTTCTCCCCAACCTGGAACTGGGGTCGGGAGTTCTTTGAGTTTTAATGCTTGGGGAATTGGACCCCAATTTTCTACCACCAAAGCTTTCATGAACGGACCTTTCCAAGGATAAGGTTGCTTTAGGAAATACGGTAACCGCCTCCAAATGCAATTTGGGGAAGATGGTATTTCTTTTCAAGTCGTAACGGTTCTGCCTCCGATAACGATTAAGGCGGTTGTACCTTCATTCATTTGGTTTTTGGGAATTTGCACATGCCTTGGAAGCGCAAGACTCGAGTTGCGCTAACTCTGGCGGCCCTATTTAGCATGGGTATAGGGGGGTGTACCAGGAGGTTTTTTCGAGATAGGGCGGACAAAGAAGTCTCCCATTTATTGGCCTCCAAAGACCACCACGAAGATTGGAAAATCGAATTTTGGCGCCCCTATCCGGATCCCAAGGCTCGTTTTGCCTCTCCTGGAAATCAGGATTTGCCGGCCATGCCGGAGGATGATCCAGCCGCCAGGTTGGATTCTCCCAATCCCCAGGATTCGAAAAGAGCCGGCTACGGTGCCCTCGAGGGAACTGGTTACCTGGAAATATTGGAACAGTTTGATCGGGAAAATCGGGAGGCAGAAAAACGGGACCCTGACCAACCGGACAAAGAGCTCCTTCCCGTGCCCCGGATAGGGGAAAAATCCACGGCTAAAGAAACGGGAATTCAAACCGTCCTGTTTCAGGAGGGCCAGCAAAATAGGCCCATTCCCCTGGGCACCCCCTCCGATTATCCCGAACAAGGGGCAAGGCGCTATCCGGATTTGGAAACAGAACCAGGAATGGGGGAAAATGCCCTTCGAAATCCTTTAAAGGAGGATCGCAGACCCTTCCGCCTAAATATCGCCCAAGCCTGTGAGCTGGCTTTGGTAAATAGTCGGGAGTACATGACTCGCCGGGAGGATGTCTACCTCGCTGCCCTGCCGGTTACCTTGCAACGCTTTTCGTTTATGGGGCAATTTTTTGCCACGGAATCCGCTATCCGCAGTTGGTATGGTCCCCAATACAACGAATACCCCAATGGCTGGACGGCCAATTCCAACACCGGTTTTACAAAGGTGTTCTCCTCGGGTGCCCTTTTGCTGTTCCAGTTTGCCAATCGGTTGGTGTTTGAGACGGGCAAAGGATCCAATAATCTTTATGTAACACCCTCCTTTATGAGTTTGCAGTTTTTCCAACCCTTGCTTCAGGGTGGTGGCAAGGCAGTGACCCTTGAGCCTTTGACCATTTCGGAACGCGAACTTTTGTATTCGATCCGCTATTATGCTCGCTTTCGTAAAGAGTTTTTCACCTACCTGATCGGTGGAGGCACCCTGCAAAGGCAAGGATTGGTTTCCGCCAATGCCCCAAGGACATTATCCATTAATGAAATGGGAGCAGGGTCCATCGCCTCCCAAATTCAGGTTCGTCCCGGTCAGGGATCCGGTTACCAACCTGGTCCTGGCCAGTTTGATGCCCCCAATCAGGGGTATTTGGCACTCCTTTTGCGAACGGGAATCCTTGTTAACCAACAGGAAAATGTCTTCACCCTCCAGCAGTTCTTTGATCAATACCGGGAATTCCAGGCAATTGGTGATATTCCAGAACTCCAGGTTGCCAGGGTACGCCAGCAGCTATTGGATTCCCAAATTCAGGTGATTCAGTCCCAACAGATTGTCCGCGATGCCATGGACCAGTTCAAATTGCAATTGGGCCTGCCTCCGGTTTTACCGATCCAATTGGATGATCATGTCCTTCGCCAACCCACGGAACAATTGGATCGTTTCCAAAAACTGACGGATGAACTGAAAAATGCGCGCATTGCTGCCCGGTTGCTTGGCAAGCCGGATTTGGCGAAAAAGGCCCGGGATGAATTCCAAAAAATCCTCCTTGCGGCAGAGGTCATTAAACATACCCAATACAAGGACCTATTGCCTGCCAAATGGAGTTCATTTGCCAAACTGACCGACGAGGCGTTGATCCCCAAGGTCCGTGAATTGGGGGAATTGCGCAAGGATATGCGGGATAAAAGCACCAGCCTTGAGAAGGCAGGAAAAAAACTAAGTCCCGAAGATTTGGCCAGGTTGCGAGCAACCGAATTTGAACTCTTTTTGGGACGATTTGAACGAAGCCTCCGGATTTATGAAAGGGAGCCCTTTAACAAAAATGGAAAAATCGACCTGAAAGTCCATGCGGATCTTTTCGAGGACCTCCTGGAAGATTTCCTCCTTTTGTTTGTGGAACCGCGCAACGAACGCCTGGACCTGGTGCGCAAGCAATGGGCACCCTTGCCAAAATTGTGCGTGGACGGTGTCGATTTGGTGGATACCAACCTGGGGGAATCTTTATGGACAGCCGGCCGCCATGCTCTCGCCCATCGCCTTGACCTGATGAATGGCAGGGCCCAGCTTGTCGATGCCTGGCGGCAAATCCGGGTTGCCGCCAACAGCCTTTTAGGTGTTTTTAATGTAGGCTACAACTGGAATGCCAATTCTCCCCTTGCCATGGCCCAGCCCCTTTCGTTTCAATCCATGGGGGTTCACCAACTTACCCTTAATGCCGAAGCTCCCTTGGTTCGGATTGCCGAGCGAAACAACTATCGCGCCGTTTTGATCAATTGGCAGCGCATGCGGCGTAATTTGATGGCATTTGAAGACACCATCCTGTTGAATGTCAGAACAGAAGTTCGCCAACTTAGGGCGTTTGCCCGAAATTATGACTTGCAGAAACAAGCGGTTGAATTGGCTTATCTGGTGTTGGATAATGCTGTGGAGAGCATATACCAACCAAAGCCCCCTGGTGCTCCGGGTCAGGACTTTGTGGCTCTGACACAACAGCTCCTTCAGGCCCAACAACAGAAACTTCAGGCCCAGAACCAGTTGCTGACCACTTGGGTCAACTATCAATCCTTGAGGCTTGCGCTCTATCGCGATTTGGAATTGATGCCTTTGGATGCTCGAGGAGTGTGGACCGATGACATTGCAACAAGCCAGTGCTGCCCCGATGAAAACGCCAGTGACTCCTTCCCAGCCGACAGGTTCCCTGGCACTCCCCGCTTACTCCCCGGGGCAACATCAGGGCCGTAAGCAAAAAAAAAGTTGGGGAACCTATGCCCTTTTCGCCCTGTTGATTTTGGCCCTAGGGACCTGGTTTTCCTGGAGTAAATTTTCTGATCCTGGCCAAACCTTCAAGGGCCAGTTGATCGTCCATACCGTGAAACGCGAAAACCTCCAATTGGTGGTTACCGAAAGAGGCACCCTCGAAGCCGCCCAAAATCGCGATGTTATCTGTCAGGTCAAAGCGAGCAAGGGGAGTACCATTGCAACCACCATTCGTTGGGTGATTGATGATGGCACCCATGTGGAACAGGGCGATGAACTGGTCCGGTTGGACGATTCCGGCCTTCAGGAACAACTTAAGACCCAGATGATCGTAAGAGACAAGGCGAAAAACGAATGGCGTCAGGCAGAAGCTACCCAAAAAATCACGGTTAGCCAGAGCGAATCGGATTTGGCAACGGCTAAGGTTGCCTTGGAATTGGCGGAATTGGACCTCAAGAAATTCCATGAAGGGGATTTTGCCCAGCAGACGGCGGATGTTGGAGGACGAATCCTCATGGCGGAATCCGATAGGGAACAATGGCAGGATCGCGATGTTTGGCTGGATCGCATGGTTAGCAAGGGCTACCTCACACCCAAGCAGGCCCAGTCGGACAGGTACCGTTTGCAGGGCGCGGAACTGGCTTTGAAAAAAGTCAACGAAGAGAAAAGGGTGTTAAGCGAATACACATTTATTCGAACCGGCAAAGAAATGCAAAGTAAAATTGATGAGGCAAAACGGTCCCTTGAACGCCTGAAAACCCAATCCGTCCTGAAAGAAGAACAGACCCAAAGCGATACTGAAACAAAAAAATCCGTTTATGTTCAGGAAAAAGCCCGGGCCGAAGAGATCGAGGATGAAATTCGAAAATGCGTGATTACGGCCCCCCAGGACGGGTTGGTGGTCTACTACATTCCCGAACAGGCGAGGTTTGGTGGTGGATCCCAGCAATCCATCATTGCCCAAGGGGAACCGGTTCGGGAAGGTCAAAAGATAATGCGAATCCCCAATTTGTCCCAAATGCTTGTTAATGTAAGGGTCCACGAGGCCATGCGGGCCAAGGTTCGGGGCGATTCCCTCCTTCACCCGACGGATATCCGGCAACTGCTTCAGGTTGGATTGATCCGGCCCATGGCCAAAATGATTAACGACATTGGGGCGGTTGCCCTTCGTGACAAGCTAGTCACCATGGAACAGATCCAAATCAAAAGGGGACTTCCCGCTGAGATAACAATAGATGCCTTTGCCAGTCGGGCCGCCCTTAATGGCCATGTAAAAACGGTCGATGAAGTGCCCGCCCAAACCGATTGGACCTCCATGGATGTGACTGTTTATCGAACCATGGTTTCCATTGATGGAGAGGCGGAAGGGCTAAAACCTGGCATGAAGGCTGCAGTGAAAATCTATACCGAAACCAAGGCTGAAAATGTGCTCATCATTCCGACCCAATCGGTCATTGGCAACCCCACGCTTGGTTTTTTCGTGTATGTCAAGGAAGGGGATAAAAAACCAATCAAGAAACAGATTCAACTGGGAATGAATAACGAAAAAATGGTTGAGGTCAAGCAAGGATTGTCCGAAGGTGATGAGGTGATTCTCAACATTCGGGACCTTGAGGTAAAATCGGAAAAAGGTCCTGAAAATGGTCAAGGCAAAGGAAAAGAAAAAAAGAACGGGGGCAGGCCGGAAGGTATGCCAAAGAATGGCTCGAGCGAGGGAAAATATGGCGCCGGTTAATGGCCCAGTCAGTAAAGCCTTTTTGACCGGTTTCTTTTTTTCACGGAATGCCCTATGGAATCCCCTATCCTTCAGGTGGAAAACCTTACCAAAGTCTACACCCTGGGAGGGTACCCCCTTACTGTCCTTCGGGGAATTTCCCTATCCGTCAAGGTTGGGGATTTTGTAGCCCTGATGGGCCCTTCCGGATCCGGAAAATCCACCCTGCTTAACATACTTGGCTGCCTGGACCGGCCGACCTCAGGGTCCTACCATTTGGGTGAGGAAGATGTTTCCATAATGTCCGATGACCAGCTTTCCGATATCCGGTGCCGCTACCTGGGATTCATCTTCCAACAGTACAACCTTTTGCCCCAATATACGGTGGTCGAAAATATCGAGGTCCCCCTGATTTACCAAGGGGCCAAAATTGACGAAAAAACCAAGTCGAGGTGCGAAAGTTTGGCAAACCTTGTAGGCCTGGGCGATCGGCTGGATCATCGGCCCATGCAGCTTTCGGGCGGACAACAACAAAGGGTTGCCATCGCCAGGTCCCTGGCAAATGCCCCAAGCCTGATCCTTGCGGATGAACCGACGGGAAACCTCGACTCCTCAACAAGCGTTGAAATCATGTCGTTGCTCAGGATCCTGAATTCCATGGGAAAAACCATCGTCATGGTTACCCATGAAAACGATATTGCAGCTTGGTCCAAGCGGATATTGCGCATGAGGGACGGTCAGATCGAATCCGATACCCCTAACACCCCGATACCCATTCCAACCGGACTTCGATTGATTGATCCTGATGTCCTTACCAACATTGTGGGGGGGATCTAGAACTCATGAATCCATTAACCATCGGCCTTTTGGTTCTTTTGGGGGTTATCCTTCTTGCCGCCGTGGCAACCGAGAAAACCCGCAAGAGTACCGTTTTAGCCCTCCGAAGTCTTTGGTTGCACAAACTTCGTTCCATACTGTCCATGCTTGGAATCATCATTGGCACCACCTCGGTAATATCCCTCATGTCGATTGGGGAAGGGTCCATGCATGATGCCCTGGAGGACATCAAACGGATGGGGGCCACAAATATCATAGTTCGAAGTGTCAAACCACCTGAGGACAGTTCTTCTACCCGGCGAAGTTTTGTTGCTCTTTATGGACTCAAATACGATGATATGGCAGATTTTGCCACCATTCCCTCGATCAATCGCCTTGTTCCCATGCGTGTTTTCCCCCAGGAGGTCCGGCGGGGAAACGCCAAACACAATAGTCGGGTGGTTGCGACAAGACCTGAATATTCTGAAATCAATCAACTCGATCTGTTTGGGGGGCGATTTTTGGTTCAGGATGACGATTTTTTAATGAGAAATGTCTGTATTTTAGGTTCTACTACCGCCTCAACCCTGTTTCCCTTTCAAGACCCGATCGACAAGGATGTCGCCATTGGCCAATTTATTTATGTCGTGGTTGGGGTCATGAAAGACCGGATGCCCACGGGAGGCGGGGGAGGCAGCCAGGCAGCCGAGGACTTTAACGATGACATATACATACCATTGAACACGGCCCGCACCCGATTTGGCGAAACAATTAGCATTCGGGCTGCCGGTAGTCGTTCTGCGGAAAAGGTGGAATTGCACCAGATTACTCTAACCGTTTCCGACATTGAAATGGTTCGCCCAACAGGCGTGATCATAGAGGAGATCCTCAATAATCCCCGCAAACATCCGCGAAAAGACTGGGCCCTAACCGTTCCCCTGGATCGGCTGGAACAGGCCGAAAAAACCAAGCAACGATACAGTCGTGACCTTGGCCTTTATGCTTCCATTTCCTTGTTGGTAGGGGGCATTGGCATCATGAACATAATGCTTGCTACCGTAACCGAGAGGACCCGGGAAATCGGCATCCGCAGGGCCCTTGGAGCCAAGCAAAGGGATATTGTCACCCAATTCCTTATCGAGGCAATGGTTCAAACGGGAATTGGGGGTATGGTTGGAGTGGCCATTGGCATTGGCTTGGTCTTTTTGTTGCCTACCATGAGCCAAATGTCCTGGATGGTCGAACTTTTCGGCCCCGCCGGGCCACCACCCATCCTTCATCAGGAGTCGATCCTTTGGGCCCTTTCCACCTCCATCGGGGTTGGGGTTATATTTGGGCTTTATCCCGCATTCCGGGCTAGTCGCCTGGATCCCATCGAAGCCTTGAGGCATGTTTGATTTGGGGTTGGATTGGGTTAAACAGCTCCAGGAACACTCCCCCACTTTGGCAATCGTTTTTGGTTCAGGGATGCGGGGGTGGCATGCGGATTGGAAGAAATTAGGTCAGACCAACCAGGATCCTGTTAAAGACAATCACCCCGATTTTCTGCCGGGGCATGAAGGCACCATAACGCTTGGTGGTTACAAGGATCAAAAATTTCTTGTGTGTCATGGCCGGGTGCATGCCTATGAAGGCTATAAAAAGGATCAGATATGTGGGACTATAGCCCAATTATGTTCCTGGGGCATTGGAAAAGTCCTGCTTTTCAATGCGACGGGAAGCTTGGATTCCCGTTTTTCACCCGGAGAATTGGTGGCCGCAACCCATATTTGGGATGCGACCGGGCCTCTCTGGAATATCAAAGACGGTAATGTCCCATGGAGGGAAACGCAATGGCATGCAAGGTTTCCGAATGGGGCCATGGGTGTTCGCCACGGGCGGTATGTCATGGTTTTGGGACCCAGCTATGAAACCGCTGCCGAAGTCCAGGCACTTGGCCGATTGGGGGCTCAAGTGGTGGGAATGTCAAGTGTCAACGAACTGATTGAGGGTAGAACACTTGGGATGGAGGTGGACTTGGTTAGCGTGATTGCAAACCTGGCAACCGGGCTTTCCGCAAACCCTTTAACTCATGAAGAGGTTTGTCGGACAATGGAAGAAACCGAAACGGAAATTATGCGTGTGGCTCACCAATGGCTGAATTGGGACACCCCCTAATTCAAGGCAAAAGAAGCCCAATCTTCCCAATAGGCCCGAATTCCCTTTTGAATGATGGGAGAATCCATTCCGATCGATAGAAGGCGACAGCCCAAATCAAGACACCTTTGGGCGTAAACAGCATCACGGGGAAGGATGCCCCAGGGGACTCCGTGTTTTTGGGACGCCTTGGCGACCCTTTCAATTGCTTTCCACATTTCCGGATGCTCCCATTGATTGGGTAGTCCCAAGGATTGGCTTAAATCGGCCGGCCCAATGAACATGAGGTCGAGGTGGGGGACGGCGGCAATTTCTTCAACCACATTCAAGGCGTCAACATGCTCGATTTGAACCGCCAAAAAAGAGCGTTCATTGGCTAGTTTAAAATATTCGGCCCCCGGATAGGTGCCAAACTTTCCATCCACACCGGTTCCGTTTACCCCTCGGCCCCCTTCAGGATGGAATTTGGCCCAATGGACCAGGTTTTTCACCTCTTGCAGGGACCTTACCATACTGGCCATGACCCCATCGGCACCTGCCTCCAGGGGCCGCATAACCGAGGCATAATCGGTTGCCGGGAGTCGAACAAAAGTGGGTATCCTGTGGACCCGGGCTGCCCGGCATGCGTCTTCGATTTGGGGTGTGGTTAACCCAACATGTTCCTGATCAAGCCAAAGGGCATGATATTTCCCGGAAAGGGCCATTATTTCGACAAATTTGGGGGTACAAAATTGGCCAATGGCAGCTGCTATTACCGGGTTCTGGGAGCGAATCAGGGTGCGAAGGTTCATGGCAATGGTTCCTTGGGATTTGGGATTCATGGTTGGAAATAGGGCAAATGCAAAGGTTGAACAGTTGAAATTCGAACCAGTTTCGGTTTTTTATGGGTTTGATTCCTTTAATACCGGCGAACTGACTTGACACTTGCCGATAACCTTTAGAGAATACTAATCGACCAATCTTATTTGTTTTTTGGATACGAGGGTGGTTGCTATGTCCTCCCATTTTTTGAATATTTCCCGCTATTTTGCTTTGGCAGCCATGGGGCTTATCGGTGGTACCGCTTTACAGGCCCAAACTCCTCCCGGGTATCGGCCCCCAACCCCCGGTGTCAGCGGTGTAACCGGAGCGGGTGGAATCATGGGTGTAAGTGGGGCAAGTGGAGTTTCCGGTGCCAGGGGAGCTACCGGGGTCAGCGGAATTATGGGTGTTGGCGGTGTGAGTGGTGCTAGTGGCCTTATGGGGGTTAGCGGGGCTTCCGGTGTCAGCGGGATAATGGGTGTGAGTGGTGCAAGTGGACTTATGGGAGTCGGCGGGGCTGCAGGTGTCAGCGGTGCCACCGGGGCGGTTGGTTTTTCGGGCATGGGTGGTTTTTCAGGGAATTATCCTCCTGGATTTCGCCCACCCAATCCGGGTGCCTCGGGAGCGAGTGGTGCCGGTGGAATTATGGGTGTTAGTGGCGTGAGCGGGGCTAGTGGGGTGACAGGGTATGGCGGGGCCGCAGGAGCCGGTGGTATCCGGGGTGTTAGCGGCGTAGGCGGAGCCAGTGGGATGACTGGGGTTGGAGGTGCGGGTGGAATTATGGGTGTTAGCGGAGTGACTGGAGCCAGTGGCGTGACCGGTTACGGCGGGGCCGCGGGTGCGGGTGGCATCAGGGGTGTTAGCGGCGTAAGTGGTGCTAGTGGAGTAACAGGTGCTGGCGGTGCCGCCGGTGCGGGTGGCATCCGTGGAGTTAGCGGCGTAAGTGGGGCCAGCGGTGTTTATGGCGGTATTTCTGGTGGCATCACGGGAGTAAGCGGGGTTAGTGGTGCTTCGGGTTACGGTGGCGTGGCTGGAGCTTCGGGCATTACCGGTGCTGGTGGCATAATGGGAATGACCGGAGTATCAGGTGGCTACCCACCAGGCGTTCGACCCCCGGCAGGTGCCTCGGGTAACGGTGGCATTGCGGGGGCTGGTGGCATCATGGGTGTTAGCGGCGTGAGCGGTGCCAGCGGTGTTTATGGCGGTATTTCTGGTGGCATCACGGGAGTAAGCGGGGTTAGTGGTGCTTCGGGTTACGGTGGCGTGGCTGGAGCTTCGGGCATTACCGGTGCTGGTGGCATAA
>SYLG01000179.1 GCA_005808665.1 Planctomycetia bacterium
AATGATTATTTTCGAATTTCTCGATTGGGCTGAAAAACGGGTCCCCAACCACAAAGTCGGTGATGCCCAAAGATACCTTAGATCCCTTGGTTTTGAGATTTGGCGATTGGCCGATTATCAAAAAGGATTGGCCCCATTAACTGAAATCCTTGAAATTGGTGGCGATATGCTTGTCGCAAAAAAACGATTAAATTGATACACTATAGAAACGATATCAAATCGTTATCAGGTCAAATGTTTCATTGATAACCAGGTGCTGGAATGGTAACCAGAATACTGATTACCTCAACCCGGAAGTGAGTCGAACCACGGTGATTTTTTCCTCAAGAAGTCGATGCAAATCCTGATGGAAACCAATCCGTTTTCCCCGTTATCTTGCCAAGAAGTATCCCCCGGGATGAGCGTTTCAAAAAAATCGGTATTACCAGGTCAAGGTTTAGGGCGCAGAAGTGCGGGGATGATCGGTAATCCCGGAACCAACCGCAATCGCCATTGCCCCGTTTTTCCAAAATCAGGTGGTTCCACAGTACCCGGATGTTGCAGAGTTGTCCAAGTCCCCCAGGGAACCAAAGGGGAATCATTCCAAAGTACCTGGAGCTTTTCCCCCTCCCATCGCGCCGTCCACTTATCATTAAGGGAGGCCGTTTTTTTCTCCTGGATTTCAAAAGTTAGGGTGAAGGTTCCCTTCCCAGGATAATTGTCCCGAACAGACCTATCCAAAACCCAATCCACCGGTCCCGAAGCCAACCTAAGCGTTTGTTTTTCGCCTAAATGGATCGCAGCATCCAAGGGCCCTTCCACTTCCACCCGGGTAGGCTGATATTCTCTGGGCAAAAAGGAAACGAACCGTTCCACCTCGAACCAGGGGTCAAGCGAATCGGGATCGGGTAGGGAACGATCCGAGGGAATTTGCAATAAACGCAGGGCTATGATCCATTTTCGAAGTTCTTTATGGCTCTCTTGGGTAGCCAATTGCAGTGAAACATTGATTGGGATTGGTTTTGTGGGATTTCGGCCAGGCCAGATCGTTTCCAATTCCAGGATTAGGTCCGACAAAAGGTCGGATTCCACCTTGCGTGCATTCAAAACCATTCGGTCCCGAAAGGCACCCGGAAATTGGGAAACACTGTCCCGCCAAGACCTGGATTCGGCGGAAATTCCACCACGGAGAATACTCGTTGAAAAGGATGGGACCAATGGGGCCTTTTCAAGGGATAACCAACCCAACCAACCCCGCTGGGCACGAATCTGTTCCAAGACCCTTTCCAAAGCTACCTTGGCTTCAGCCACTTCAAGCAATTTTTCCACATTATCAGTTGCCCGGGGATGGTTGGCAGAAAGGAGTTTCCGGGCTTCTATTTGCCAGGAATCAATGTTTTTGGGGGCCGGAGGCTGCCAGGAAGCCAAGTCGACGCCATTTCGGATGGCCCCTCGCAATACTTCAAGCCTGTCCCTGGCCAAAACAAGGAGTTTGGAAAAGTGCTCCTGGGAAGCATTTGCCTGTTTAACCAAACCCAAAGCGGACCAGGTGGGATCGGCATTTTCGACCAACCTACCAACCCTTTGGTTGGCTTCCCTCAAATCGGTTAGCAAAAACAGGTCCTCGGGAGGTGGTATTTTTTGTGCCTCCACCATCCACAGAAGATACTTCTCCAATTCCTGTTTACGAACAATGAGTTTTTCTTTGACCCTTGCCCCAAGCTCGACCCATCGCGGATGTTCCGAAACCTCCTTTAACAAATCGGCCTGGTATTTTAACCTTTGGGGGGAAACCTCCAGCCTTCGCTCCAAACGGGCATAGTCCGTTTGGGCAAGTTCGAAAAGGACCTCATTAAAACGGTCCCTTTTGCCAAAACCAAACCAGAGGATCCCAGCCAAAATCAAGCCAAAAGCCCCCATTGCCAAAATGAAGGACCGAAGAGCCGATGCGGATTGTGCCCTACGCATGGTCCTGTAAGCGGTTGCTTTTTGGAGGAGGCCTTCCGCATTGGCAAGGCGACCTAATTGAATTCCACCAAAACCTGTTACCTGACCTTTTGAAGGAACCGCATGGGTAGCCAAAAGAGGCCATTGGTTGGGAAGGCCCATTAGGGACCGTTTTTTTTCCACAGTTTGGATGAAGTTTGGCCCAGGATCCCCGACACAAACAAGCGCATCGATGTGGGCAATATCCCCGGCAATCTTTGCCACTTCAATCCAAACCACCCGGTCTGCACTTGTGAGTTGACCCTTGATGGAATCAAGCAAGGATTGCCCTGATTCCTCACCTTTTCCCAGGGAAGAACCCTTTTGAATCTCGCCAATCCTGAGGCGGGCAACCCCCCTTGGCCTTGGCACTATCATGGTTTTCGTGATTCGTTGATTTTTTGGATGGCACTGGACCATCCCCTGGTTTTTGCAACCTCTTCCAATCGTCTCACAACCAGGGTAAGTTCGCTTGGATCATCCCATTCCAAAGAAATAATCAGGTCGCCAACCGTTTGGCCAAGAGTTTCAAACCAAAGCGTGACCTCCTCCAGGGTCACCGGTTCGCGCTTGGTTATTCCGGTCACATCCAAAGGGAAATAACACCTTTTGGGATCGGCTTTTTCCCCAAGGCGATCCCTTAACGGACCCTCCCCCAATACCCTGATGATCCAGCGTGGCCGAAAGACCTCCGCTTTCTTTGTGGTTTGTTTTTCCTTACCTGGGTCCCCGCCGGTGTCCATTCCCAATCCGCCCCCTCCGGAACAAAACATTAAAAAAACAAGGCATCCCACCAAAAGGGTTGGTATCCAACGAATCGCAAAACGAAGCCAGACATTTTTTAGGCCCCGCAAAAGGATGCGGCCCAATGCCAGTTCAATGGAATGGTAAGTGGCCAACCCCGCAAAAAACCCGGCAAGTAAAGCCAAAATCCCCCGAACGCTAAACCAGAAGGAACTATCCTTTAAAAGGATCAACAACTCACCATTCATGGATGATTCGCCCCTGTTTTGGGAGTGGTACTAGGTGCTGGATCGTTGGATAGGACCGATCCTTTGAACCATCTTTGGTATTCCATTTCCTGCTTGCGAGTAGGAAAAAGGCTTTCTGTACGGGGAAAACGAAGCAGATAAACCAGTTTTTTCTCGACTCCTACCCCATTACCCGCTTGCCTGGCCCGGTCTGTTTCGATGAAGGCAAGAGCCTGACCTTCCGTGCGAATCGTTTGACCATCCTCCAGAAACAAATGCCCATCTCCCGGATGAATCTGGATCACTGAAACGGCCAATAGTCCGGACAATTCCTTGGCGGATGTCAAACGGAGGGACTCCCTTTCCCGGGCAAATTTCCCGGTAATTTCCTGCAGTTTTTTGCGGAGTTCCTCGACTTGATGTTCCTTATCCACGGTTGGATCCATGGTTTTGGCCAAACTCGAAGTAACTTTTGGGGTTCCATCCTTGGGGGGTGTTTGCATCACCTGAACGATCATGAAAAGACCAAACAAGACCAAAAGGACATCAATCAGGGGGATAAGAAAACGGAAAGGGGAATGCCCGGGAGGCATCCACAACAGCCGAGGCTTGGTTGTTGGCAAAGCTAAGGCCAAGTGCTAATCCTCCCCATAGGGATCAGGGCCAGGCCCTTGGGCAAGGGGCTGAATCAAAAGCAAACCAAGATTGCCCATCCAAAGCGGAAAAAGGTTGGCCAAGGCCGCAACCAGCCCGCTTGCTGTGGCCGTTAGGGCTGGAGAATAGTTTTTTATCACCTCTTCCACCGGAGTTCCCGGAGAAAGATTTGCCAATGTTTGCAAGATGGAAATCACGGTGCCTAACAGTCCTAAAAGTGGAAACCATTCGACCGCCATCGAAAGTTGGCGCAACCAGGCAAGGTCGCTCCCGTCCCCGGTGCATTGAGCCGTGACCAATCCCAACCAGAGTGCCAAAGATTGCCAAAGGAACAGCCCTGCCCCAAAGGCAAGGATGATCCAGTCGATTCGGGTCATGTGAAGGGAATAGAACTCCCTGGCTTCGGCAGGAATGGCAATCAACAAGCCAAAAGCCATCACCCAAGGACCAAGAGCGAATAAAAGGGGAAGCATTCCCCGCACAAGTAGGGCATTCATTGGCATCCTCCCACTCTGGAAAGGGAAAAGGCAAACAACTCCGCCTGAACCTCTAGCGGTCTCTCAAGAAACCGGGAAGGCCTTGCGGTTTGCCTTCACGATCTATGCAGGCAAGAGTTGTGTTCCCTTCCGCAAGCAATTCACCATGTCGAAACACTTCATAGCGATGATCGATGCGAACACCGGTAGTCCGTTCAACGGTTGTAACCAGATTGAGCAAGTCATCGTAATAGGCGGGTCGCTTGTACCGCACCTCGATCCTGGTTAAAACAAGAAGAAAACCCTTGTCCTCAAGATCACGATAGCTGTACCCGACATCCCGCAAAAGCTCAGTCCGGGCTTGTTCGAAATAGATCAAATAATTGGCATGATGGAGAAG
The DNA here is from genome assembly GCA_005808665.1 of Planctomycetia bacterium. Lineage (GTDB taxonomy): Bacteria > Planctomycetota > Planctomycetia > Gemmatales > Gemmataceae > SYLG01. The sequence continues at coordinate 4,467 of SYLG01000179.1, forward strand.
ACCCATTCGATCGGTTTCCGCATACCGGACCCGGATTTGGCATTCACCCCTTTTTGGTGCCTTCCCAGGAAAAGGGGGATCCTCCTTTGTCGAATGGGGCAGGGGGACCTGGGGCACCGGCGCTTCGGGCAATGCCTCACTCATCGGATGCGTCCCATTCTTCCCCAAGGCCAATAAACTCCAACAGCCTGCCCTAGCATGAGCCGGTGGGGTACCAATCCCCATGACCGACCATCGGAGCTGTGGGAACTGTTGTCACCCATACAAAGGTAATGACCGGGTTGAACGAAATAGGTTTTTACAGGAAGTTGCCTAAGTGCCTCCCATTCTTTTGGGTAGGCACCTTTGTCCAATTCAGGCCCTGCTGTCCAATCCCTGACAGAAACATCCGGATCCTGGGGCATACTTACCCGGACAGTGTAATAGGTATCACGGCCAAGTTTCAAAGAACTGACCTTGCCCGGGATTCCGTCAAAGCCGATGGACGCGGGTTCCAGATCATTTTCCAAAGTTGGGGCAAAATCCTTGGGAGCATCAAAGCCGATTCCATCCCCAAAAACCGGGGTGCCATTGATCCAAAGATGAACGGTCTGATCGACATTCCCCATCCGGATGCGAACCGATCCTGAGGAGGGCCAAGTTAGGTTGACCTTGGCAAGGGAGATTTTTTCCAATCCTTTTTTTCGAAGGATTTCGGCCGTTTTCCCGGCAAGGTCGATTCGCGTCTCAAACCGCTCCGGACCCCTTGAAAGCTCGAATAGAATGGCACCCTGAGTGGGAGCTGGGGCCGTTTCCACCAAAGCTTCTAGGATTAGATCCGCCACCCAGTTATTACCCACTCCCATGGCCCGGTGACGACTAATGTCGTTGTAGGCCATGGTATCGGTGATGAGTTGTTTGCGAGGTTGGCCGGTGGAGGGATCCGTGTTGCCCCTCAAAAGGTGTTGATACCGTAACCATTGTATTTTCCCGGGTTCATGGGATTTTGCCACAAAAGACGTTTTTCCCTCGGGCATAAAACCTCCTTCCGCATTTACCCACCTTGGCAGGTTAGGAAGGTCGGCGGCCGGATGATCCTGATCGTAAACCGGTCGGCTTTCAGCAAGAGCCACTATTGGTGTCTTGCGAATGATTTGGAACTTTCCCTGGCGGAAATCTTCCTGGGCGGCATTTTCATGCATGTTTTCAAATTTCCACAGGTCGATTTCCCTAGGTTGGATACCCTCGGCCCCCTGCCACCCGTCCATTTTGTAAAGGTCCCCACCATGAATAGCAATGCTCTCGCCCGGGAGTCCCACCAGCCGCTTGATGTAATTCATGGCGGTGTGATCCTTTTGGGGCCCGGAAATAGGAAAAGGCGGATTGCCATAACCCGCATCCAGAGGATGACTGTTGCCTGGATATTTGAAAACAACCACATCGAACCGGCGGTAAGGGATTCCCAAAAGGTCGTTAAAAAACTTGGAAACAATAACCCTATCGCCGGTGGTTGGGCCAGGGTCGGCCAAACTTTTGCCGGGCTCCCCTTTGCGCCGACCTGGCCCATCCAGGGCTGTTTCCTCGAGACAATTGGGGCAAACCCCATGATCAACCCGAAAACCGGATTCGGGGTGTTCAACCTCCTGGCTACAGTTGATGGCAAAGCGGGTCCCACATGCGGGGCAATCAATTTTTTTGTGGTAGCCAAAAAGGGTTTCTGCCATGGATCCGGTTGGGATCACAAAGCATGCGGCAACAAAGGACTGAAGGATCAAAACCAGGACGACCACGAAAACAATGGTTTCAATGATTTCCCGCCAGGTTTCAACCATACCTGTTCGGGAATTTTTTTCCTGGGCGGGAGGTTTGGTCAAATCCCCCCAGGTGGACAGGGAAACGGGTATTGGGACTTTCGAGCCGTTTTCCCCCGGTTGGCTTTTTGGAAAACTCATTCTCCCGTCTCCAATACAGCCAAAAAGGCCTCCTGTGGAATATCCACTTGTCCGACCTGTTTCATCCGTTTTTTGCCCTCGGCTTGCTTGGACAACAACTTGCGCTTTCTGCTAACATCGCCACCATAACACTTGGCTGTAACATCTTTCCGCATGGCTGATATGCTCTCCCGAGCCACGATGCGTCCGCCGATCGCTGCCTGGAGGACCACCTCGAACAGGTGCCTGTCGATCTCCTCCCGCATCTTTTTTATCATCCTGCGCCCCCGGACTTCGGCGGTGCTCCGATGCATGATGGTTGAAAGGGCATCCACCCTTTTTCCCGCCACAAGGATGTCCAGCCGGACAAGGTCCTCGGCCCGAAAGCCGGTGATTTCGTAATCCATGGTTCCATAACCCTTGGTTAGCGATTTCAACTTGTCGAAGAGGTCGTAAATCACCTCGGCCAGCGGCATATCATAGGTCACCATGGCCCGGATGGGGCTTAGGTATTCGGTTTTGGAAAACAGGCCCCTCCTTTCGGTGCATAGTTTCATGATGTCCCCGATGTTCGAGGAAGGGATCAAAAAGTTGATCGTGATAAAGGGCTCGCGGAATTCTTCAATCTGGCCGGAATCGGGTACCTTCTGGGGATTATCAACAACGATGATCTCGCCCTTTTTCGTCAATATCTCATAGGTCACATTGGGTGCGGTTTGCACAAGTTCCAATTCGCTGTCCCGTTCGATCCTTTGCTGGATGATTTCGCGGTGAAGCATTCCCAGAAAACCACATCGGAATCCCCAGCCCAGTCCCTCGCTATTTTCAGGACCATAGGTGAATGAGCAATCGTTGAGCCTCAATTTGGCCAACGAGTCCCTCAGGGATTCATAATCGTTATTGTTACTAGGGTAAAGGCCCGAAAAAACCATCGGTTTGGGCTCTTTGTAACCGGGCAGGGGTAGTTCGGCGGGATTGAAAGCATCCGTGACCGTGTCTCCGATTTTCACATCGTCGAGTTTTTTGATTTGGGCCATCAGGTACCCTACCTGGCCGGCACCAAGTTCGTCGACAACAGTGGGATTCGGACGGAACTGGCCCATTTCTATGACGACATGTTCGGTGCCCTGCCCCATCATCCTGATGCGCTGCCCCTTCCGGATACGGCCTTCCATGATTCGGACATAGATCACAACCCCCTTGAACGAGTCAAAATGGCTGTTGTAGACCAAAGCCCTTGTTTTGTCATCCGGGTTACCTTGGGGAGGCGGTATGCGTTCGATCAAAGCCACTATTAACTCATCGACCCCTTGACCGGTTTTACCACTGGTGCCAAGAACCTCTTCAGGCCTGATCCCAAGGACCTGTTCCATTTCAGACTTTACTTCCTCAGGCCGGGATATCTCCATGTCGATCTTGTTTAGCACCGGGACAATAGTCAGGTTATTCTCAACCGCAAGGTAGGCATTGGCGACGGTTTGCGCCTGAACACCCTGAGTGGCATCCACCAAAAGCACCGCTCCTTCACAAGCCGCAAGGGAACGGCTAACCTCATAAGTGAAGTCCACATGCCCTGGAGTATCAATCAGGTTGAGTTCATAGGTTTTCCCGTTATACTGGTGGTAAATGGTGACCGGGTGCATGCGGATGGTGATCCCCCGCTCCCTTTCGAGGTCCATTCCATCAAGAAGTTGGGACCGAAATTCGCGTTGGCTGATTGCCCCGGTCTTTAGGAGAAATTGGTCCGCAAGGGTGCTTTTGCCATGGTCGATATGGGCAATAATCGAAAAATTGCGGATCAAGTCATTGTTGGCCATGAAGCTCTCGCGGTGGTGCAAAATATCCCCAAGATCGGCCCGATGCCTTACCGGGGCCAACCTGTCCTTTTCCCATATCCTATCATTCTATGGGCGGGCAAGGTCTGCCCCCCCTTGAAACAATCCAAAATACGAATTGCCTTGGGAGATCGACATGTTCCCTTTCCTGAAAATGACTTGTATTGGCCTCACCCTGCTGCCAATCCTTCCCCTTTTTGCGGATGAAAAGGGAGCCAAACCGCTGCATGAAATCACAATGAAAACCATCCAGGGAAAAGAGGTCGGCTTCAAAACCTACCAAGGCAAAGTTCTATTGGTTGTTAATGTAGCCTCGGAGTGCGGCTATACTCAGCAATACAAAGGCCTCCAAGCATTGCATGACAAATATGAAGCTAAAGGCTTGGCTGTTATTGGCATCCCATCCAATGAATTTGGATCCCAAGAGCCCGGGTCCAACACTGAAATTTCCCAGTTTTGCAAAAAAAACTATGGGGTTACCTTTGATCTCATGGCAAAAACCAAGGTTAACGGAAACGATGCCTGTGGTCTCTATCAGTTCCTTACCTCCAAAGGAAACAATCCCAAGACCGGTGGGCCGGTGAAGTGGAATTTCACCAAATTCCTGGTAGGCAAAAAAGGCGACATTTTGGCCCGATTTGAACCGGGTGTAGAACCTGATGCAGAAGAACTTACCAAAGCGATTGAAAAAGCATTAAATTAGATCTTTGATTTTAACACTTGGGAGCAAAGGATCCATTGGTTCCAAGCCCTTTGGGTATTGAACCACGGGCGGGTCGGCTTAGATTACCTCTAGCGAATGATCCGGTTTTCTTTTTTGGGGTTTTTCATGTCCAGTCCATTGAAGTCTCTTGTTTCCACTGGCACCAAACTTTGGCTGGATTCAATCGATCCGGACCTGGTAATTTCCAACCGGGCTTTAGGGGCCACTGGTGCGACCTCCAATCCAATCATCATTAGTGACCTCCTCAAGACTGGCCGATTTGATGGCGAGATTCGTGAACTCATCAAAGGGGGCAAGGATGACAAAGCCATCGCATGGGAAATGACCGACCGGCTGGTCCAAAAAGCCCAGGATGTCTTTCTTCCCGTTTGGGAAGCGACCCGGGGCAATGATGGCTGGGTTAGTTTTGAATTGGACCCCCTTCTCGAGGATAGTGCTTGTCCTCTCAATACTGCCGAGCGTGCCGCAAAATACATTGAATTGGGAAAACACTACGCAAAGGGCCACAAAAACCGGATGATCAAAGTGCCTGCAACCCCTGCTGGTCTGGCCGCCGTTGAGGATTTGGCTGCTGCTGGGGTCACCCTGAATGTCACCCTGATTTTCAGCCAGGAACAATATTTCACGGCTCGGGAAGGGGTTTGGCGTGGGGCACAAAAACGGACCTGCCTTGATTCCTTCAAGTCGGTCTATTCCATTTTCGTGAGTCGATTGGATGTTTACACCCAAAAGCACGCCGCAAACCTTATCCCATCGGCTCAGGGCATGGTTGGGATTGTAAATGCCAAGCGGGTCTGGGCCCTCAATCAAAAATGGTGGGCGGCAAAGAACCTCAAGCTTCAACAAGAAATCATTTTTGCAAGCACCGGAACCAAGGATCCCAAGGATGATCCGTGCAAATATATCGCCTCCTTTGCGGGGTCGGACATAGAGACAAACCCTCCGGGTACGAATGCGGCAGCCGAAAAGTCGGGCCGGTCATTCACCCGTCAGGTGGACCAGTTGCCGGCTACCGAAATCCTTGCCGACATCGATGCAAAGGTCGACATGAAACATTTGGAATCTACACTAATGAGTGAAGGTTTGGAAAAGTTTGCTGACCCCTTTAAAAAGTTGCTTGGGCTTATTGGGGAAATTCGTAAAAATTTGGCCTAATATCGGGTGTCCTGCCCGATTCGTAACCTGTTTTTCGTCCAAAAGGGTTAAGAGGTTTTGCCATGAAGCGTCGCATTGTGTTTGGGTTTTCAGGATTGCTATTGATCGTAATCCTGGGGTGTTTTGATCCCCGTGCCCGGATTAACTTTCAGGCAAAAGTTATCCTCGATGATAAACCGATCGGAGATGTTTGTGTTTTCCTCTCTCCAAAAGATGGTAGCGGACCTGCCCCGCTTTTTGGGGTAACCGACGAAAGCGGTATGGTCAATCTGGCTGCGGCTCCTGGCGAATATCATGTTTGCTTTGAAAAGGGAGAAAAAGGCCCATCCATGATAATGGATCCTGGTGCCGCCAAGAAAATGGGTTTGGAGTTTAAGGCCGGGGGTGTTTCCCCTGATGCACCCAAAGGCGGCGAGAAAAAAGCCAAAGGGGGCCCTCCCAAGGGGATGGAAATGAAAAAAGGAAAAGGTGGGCCAAAAATGGGTGAGGCGGGAGCACCCCCCGCTCCTGCGAAAGGTGCCAAATCAAATGGGATCCTTTTGAGTTTCAAAGACCCGAATACTACTCCCTTTTCGGTGACTGTTCCCACCCAGGGAATTGTCGAATTCAATTTGTCAAAAAGTGAACCCTAATCGCAACCGCCAGATTGCGGCCCTTTCCTTTTGTTCAAACCGAACAAGGCCCACATAGGATTGGGCCTCCTTCCGGTTTGAAATCGGGCCATTACCGGTCCAAAGGGAGTTCACAGGCTTTTAAAAGGGTTTCCTGAACGATTAGGTCATGGGCTGGTGAAAAACTTGGTTTTTTTAGGCAATTGAGAATGGCAGCAATGTCCTTGGCATCATCGAAATAGCGTTTGTATCCTGGAAAACGGATCTCATTCAGGCCTTTTTGGTATTTCCCTTGATTCTTCGCCAAGGAAACCCGTGCGGAAGGATTATCCAACGGTTGAATATGAAAGGTTCCTTCGGTCCCGCAAACTACCAGGTGCCGCCGATCAAAGCCATCCACTTCCAGGGCAGTGGTTTTTAAGGTGGCGATAGCCTTGGGATAGCACAACACGGCAATCATATTGTCTTTTAGCCCATCCTGAAACCTGCCTGAGGATCGAATAAAAGGCGCAACGGAATTGGGTTTACCCAGTATCCGGATGACCAAGTCCAGGATGTGACATCCCAGTTCAAACATCATTCCACCCGGGAATCTTGCGAAACGGAGACGATCCAGGGGATCCACCGCTTTGCTCATAACCGCATGGACTTCAAAAATTTCGCCAAGCCAACCCTTTTTGAGAAACTCTTGCAATAGGACAATGGCCGGGTTGTATCGGTACATGTAACCCATCTGGACGAGGAGTTTCTTTTTGGCGGCAATTTCAAAAATCCGGTTTAATTGGGGAAGCGATTCTCCAGCTGGTTTATCAAGGTGAACATTCATCCCGGCAGCAACACAAACCTCGGCATTATCCAGGAGGTTTTCCACTTTCGTCTCTACCAAAACCAATTGGAGGCCGGGAGTCTCCAAAAGTTGGTCCCTGGTCATCCATTCAAGACCCTTATAGGTAGAATCCTTTTCTGCCTTGTTCCTTAAAATGTGATCCGGCTCAACGATGCCAACCACTTCATAATCCTTGGAGGATCGGAAAACGGATAATTTGCCAGCATGGGCATGACCAACCCCAATCTGGCCAACCTTGATTGGTTTTGATTGGGCATATAGGTCGTGTGTGTCTCCCATTTCCAAAGTGGTGGAAACGAAGGCACTGCTTGCCTTTACCATCACCTCTCGCCTGGTTGGGTTGGAAGACATGGGACACCTTGGAAAAAATGGAACCGCCTGAACAGGATGGTAATTGGATTTTCCTGGTCCGTCAAAGAAATCCTTCCCGGCGACCCATTCAGTTTCAGGAGGAAAATCCGCACCAACCGGTACTTTCTTTCCCATCGAAAGGTTCAGAAACCAGGCTTCATTATTCAACCAACTCGCGAATGGGATCGCCATCGGGGAGCATGGGCATCGGCCGACCGGAATGGTCGGAAAAGATGGTTTCCCTACCGTCAATGTTCAGGTGGTTAAGGACGGTGGCCCAAAGGTCATTGGGGCTGAGGGGCCGATCCTTGGGGTGTTCTCCCTTGGCATTGGTACTTCCCACAACCACGCCATCCTTTAGGCCGCCGCCCGAAACGAGGACACTCATTGCCTGGGGCCAGTGGTCGCGTCCAGGCCTGTCCTTGGCGGTTTCAATCTTCGGTGTCCGTCCAAACTCACCGGTAACCACCAACATGACCTTTTGGTCCAAACCACGCTCCCTCAGGTCCGTTATCAAAGCGGAAACCGCTTGGTCAAGCATGGGAAAACGCCAACGGGAGTCATTGAAAATGTGGCAATTGACGGCATGCGAGTCCCAGTTGTAACAAACATCCTTGGGCCATTCCTTGCCCGGTACATTGGGCGATTCCAGGACCATGGTTACGAACCTTGAACCTGCCTCAATGAGGCGCCTGGCCAACAAGGTTCGCTGGCCATAAGTGTGGTTTCCATAGCGTTCGCGGATGCGATCCGGTTCCCGATGAAGGTTAAAAGCGTTTCGGGCCCGTTCACTTGAGACAAGTTCAAGGGCTCGTTGATTGAATACTTCAGGTCCGGGAGGCAACCGGTTTTCCAAGGGGCCACTCACCGTTTTTAACAGCCCGAGCCTTTCGCGGATTTGACCGATCCTTTCAGGGGGCGAATTGAGGTTTCGAACCTGGAAATCGCTTTTGGATGGGTCGCCCGCAAATGTAAAGGGATAGGATGAGGGTCCAAGGTACGCGGCACCCAAACTGAATACATCGATCGGATCCCGGCCGCCATCCGTGCCCAGAATATACCCTGGTATTCCGGGTCGAGGGTCACCAAGTACCCGATGGACCATGGATCCCATTGCGGGGTAATCATTTACGAAACCGGTTGGTTCAAGCGGATCACGCCCCGTCATAAACCGTTTGTGGCCACCCCCATGATCGGCGAATTTGTGATGGATGGATCGAATGATACTGTATTGGTGGGCTTGGGATGCCAACAAGGGCAGCAATTCGCAAATATCAAGCCCTGGAACCGTGGTGGATATGGGCCGAAAGTCTCCACGGTATTCCACCGGGGCGGACGGTTTCATGTCAAAAGTATCCAAGTGGGCAGGACCACCGGGCAACCAGAGAAAGATAACAGCCGGATCATCCCCCGGTTTCCCGGCAAGCAAATGGTTTTCGAAAGTGGAGGACCGGAGGGGCCCAAGGGTCATTCCGGATCCTGCAATGGATAATGCTCCCAACTTCAAAAGCCGCCGCCTCGAAGGAAGGCCTGGTCCATGGCATGAGGAAAAGAGAGGATGCATGGTTCATCATCCAGAGAGTGGGTGGGTGATGGATTAACAGTGGTAGGACAAAGGTATTATCATCAGTAATCGGCCTAAAGCCCAGACGATTTCACCTTTATCAACCAGAATCCCAACCACTCAAGCCCCTTCCCGGGCAAGATACCTATTTCTCGGGGAGAAATTCCCATTGGGAAAAGGTCGCAGCCTGACCGGTTGGCCTCCCCTTGGGATCGACGAGGTTCCAAACCGTTGCCCCCTCAATGCGAATCCTGCGACCATTCAAACTGATCCGGATTCCCTGGTAGTTTTCGGTGAAGTTTTTGACCTTGGTCCGGGCAAGTAGGGTTGCCCTTTCCTGGCGATGGACCGGTTCCGCGGTCAATCTCGAGGGGAGTGTGAGCATGGTAGCCCAATCAAATTCCAAAAGCTCCTGCGCGGCTTTATTGGCATAGGTGAGGAGAGGGTCTTCCCCATTTTCGTGCGCAAGGACAACAAAGGACACCTCATAAAGGCGCTTTGCATCCAAAAGCCCATCACCGGACCGATCCATTAATTCCCGACCTAGATACCGCCGGAAGGAGTCCAGCATTATGGAGGAATGTTCGACAAAACTGTCTTCAAGCCAAGGTTTCATGCTTCGTTTCCTTGGGGTAAAACCAACCCATGACAATCACACTTTGGAAAAATCAATCACCCGGAAACGATTCCGGGCGATTTCCCTGATTGGGGCATTCCCAACGCAAACCCAAGGCCCCAATTCCCGTAATTGGAGCCCATCAGGGTTATTTCTGCCGTTCTGGGCGGAGTTCACGAATGGTTGCCCCGGCCACCCACATTTCGGATTCGGCGATTTCCTTGAGCTCCTTCTGGAGGTTGACACGATAGTCCGCCTGACTGTTGGCTTCAAGGGTAATACGAGCCTCATTGCCGGTTTCAACACTGTTGTAAAGTTGTTGAAAAACCGGGCGGGTGGCATCACGGAAACGCTTGAACCAATCGAGGGCACCCCTTTGGGCAGTGGTCGAACAGTTGGCGTACATCCAATCCATCCCATTTTCCGAAATCAAAGGGTAGAGACTTTGGGTGGCTTCCTCGACCGTTTCGTTGAATGCCTCAGTAGGAGAGTGACCATGTTCACGAAGCACTTCGTATTGGGCCAGCCAAATACCATAGATGGCCCCCATAAGCACGCCGCGTTCGCCGGTAAGGTCGCTAACCACTTCCTTGCGGAAATCGGTTTCAAACAGAAAGCCGGCCCCAATGGCAATACCCAAGGCTTTGGCTCGTTCGTGGGCCCGACCTGTGGCATCCTGATGGACCGCATAACTTGCGTTAATCCCTTTCCCTTCGAGGAAAAGGCGCCGAACCGATGTGCCTGACCCCTTGGGTGCGACAAGAATTACATCGATGTCCGCCGGGGGATTAACAAGGGTTTGGTCGTTGAAAACAATGGAGAAACCATGACTGAAATAAAGTGCCTTTCCCGCAGTAAGATGGGGTTTCAGTTTGGGCCAAAAATCTTTTTGACCCGCATCGGAAAGCAGATATTGGATCACGGTTCCGCGCTTGGCGGCCTCTTCGAGATCAAAAAGGGTTTCACCCGGTTTCCAGCCATCACTAACCGCCAAATCATACGATTTTGTCCCGGGACGCTGTCCTACGATGACTTTAACGCCGTTATCCCGCATGTTGAGTGACTGACCACGGCCCTGAACCCCATAACCCAAAACGGTTACCGTCTCATTGGCAAGAACCTGACGAATTTTCTCGGCTGGATAGTCGGTGCGTTCGACCACCAGTTCCTTGTGCGAACCGACCTGAATCTCTCTCATGAATGGCATCCTAGTCAAAAAGGTGGCCTTTGGGACATTTCACCTTGGCCAGTAAGGAAGGGCTATTATAGGCTTAGGAGCAAGGCTTGACCACTCAAACCCAATCCCATTTTCCCGCCCAATTCCAGGGAGTGATGATGTTTTTTTTCGATTCCCATCTGGACCTTGCATGGAACGCCATCGAATGGAACAGGGACCTCACCCAGTCCTCCCATGAAATCCGCCGGATGGAGCGTGAACGAGGGCAAACATTTAAGGCCAGGGGCGGCAACACTGTTAGCCTTCCCGATTTAGGCAAAGGCAAGGTCGGGATCGTGGTTGCCACTCTTTTGGCAAGAGTGGTTCAGGAACAACGAAGTCCAAGCTTTTGCAGATACGATCATATGGAAGCCGCGCAAGCTGCCGCAATGGGCCAGCTCGCATGGTATGAGGCCATGGAACGACGGGGGCTGTTTCGTTGGATCCGGGCCAAAACCGACCTCGAAATCTCGATTAATGATTGGTCCAATCCCTCCGCTTCCTCGCAAACACCCATTGGCATGATTTTGTCCATGGAAGGGGCTGATCCGATCCTTGATCCTTCGGAACTGGAAATGTGGTTTGCAAGGGGCTTGCGTATCATTGGCCCTGCACACTATGGCGTTTCACCCTATGCTCATGGCACCGCCACCCTTGGAGGGCTTTTCCCAAAAGGGCCCGAATTGCTTCAGAAAATGGAAAAAGTTGGCATTATCCTCGATGTTACCCACCTTGCGGACCAAGCCTTTGACGAGGCCATGGCCCTTTATCAAGGGCCTGTCCTTGCCAGCCACCACAATTGCCGGGCGTTGGTGGATGACCAACGCCAACTCACGGATGATCAGATCCTAAAGCTTATTGGGCGCGGGGCGGTTATTGGTGCTGCTATGGACGCATGGATGTTGGTTCCGGGCTGGCAAAGGGGCCAAAGCACGGTCGAATCCACCGGGGTTGGTTTATGTCATGTGGCAGATCATATTGACCACATTTGCCAGCTTGCGGGTAATGTTAATCATGTGGGTATCGGTTCGGACCTGGATGGCGGTTTTGGCAAAGAACAATCCCCAGGCGATTTGGACACAATCGCCGATTTGGGCAAACTTTCCGATATCCTCCATCAACGGGGATACCGTTCCAGCGATCTCAAGGCCATTGCCCATGGTAACTGGGTCCGATTTTTCCGCCAGAACCTTGCCTAGACCAAGCTTCAATATCCGGAATGGCCTTGGAATTTCCCTTTTCCCCCCACAAAATAAATTCCGACTCCAACAAAAGGGGAATTAGGTGCGGGTTTTGATCGTAGCTTCCGAGGTAGTGGGTTTTGTCAAAACCGGCGGCCTGGCCGATGTGGTTGGGGCATTAGGTAAAGCCCTTCATGCCAAGGGGCTGGATGTGCGGATCATGGTTCCCCTTTATCGCCAAATTCGCGAGCAACACCACCTCAAATTCACCGGCTGCAAGTTTTCGGTACCGCTGGGAGACCGTATGGTTCAAGGGGCGGTTTGGGAAGCAAACCTTTCAAACTCCCAAGTTCCCGTTTACTGCATCGAGCAAGGGAACTATTTTGAAAGAGACGACCCAGCCCAAGGTGCTGGAATCTACCAATACACCGGGGCAGTTGGCGCCAAGATTGACTACCCCGATAACGGCGAACGATTCGCTTTTTTCAATCGGGCCATCCTTGCCGCCATCCATCGTTTGGGTTGGTGGCCGGAGGTGATCCATGCCAATGATTGGCAAACCGGTTTGGTTCCCGTGTTATTGCGTCAGGAGGGAGACCGGGATCCGCATTTTGGCGTGGCAAGGCGTTGGCGGACAGTACGGAGCTTGTTTACGATCCACAATATCGCTTACCAGGGCAATTTCCCCCCCCTGATGATGCACTGCGCCAAACTCCCCGGCCAACTTTTCAACCATGAAGCTCTGGAATTCCATGGCCAACTCAGCTTCCTGAAAGCCGGCCTGAACTTTGCCGACCGCATCAATACCGTTAGCCCTACCTATGCCATCGAGATTCAAACCCCATGGTATGGCATGGGAATGGAAGGGATTCTAAGCCGACGATCTTCTCTCCTTTCAGGTATCGTCAATGGGGTCGATTACAACGAATGGGACCCTGAAACCGATCGCCACCTCCCTGCCAATTTTGGTCCGGATTCCGTCCAACCTGGTAAAGGAATCTGCAAAGCAGCTTTGCAAAAGCAATTGGGCCTTAACATTGATCCCAAGGTCCCTGTTTTGGGAATGATTGCCCGGATGGTGGAACAAAAAGGTTTCGACCTCATGGGAATCGCCCTACCTGCCGCTTTGCGCCTTGGGGCACAAATCGCCCTTTTGGGAGACGGTGATCCCTGGCATCGTAAATCCATGGAAGAAATTGCCAGCAGATTTCCCGGGCAAGTTTCCATTACTTTTGGATTCAATGATCCCCTGGCCCACCTTATAGAGGCAGGGAGCGACATCTACCTGATGCCTAGCCTTTACGAACCCTCCGGCCTCAACCAACTTTACAGCCTCAAATATGGCACCATCCCCGTGGTCCGTGCGACCGGCGGCCTGGCGGACACCATTTTCGATGCCACTCCGGCAAATCTGGCTAAAGGAATCGCAACCGGGTTCCATTTCGGATCCTACCAGGCGGATGCTTTCTCCAAGGCCTTGGTCCATGCAGTCAACACTTGGCGCCACCACCCCGCCGTTTGGACCCAGTTGATGAAAACCGCCATGTCTTCGGATTGGTCCTGGGCCAAAAGCTCGGAATCCTATGAGGAACTTTACCGCAAAACGGCGGGTATCCGCTAATTCGAAAATGGATTGGCCGTAGGGTTCCTTGCCTAAAATGAATATTAACCCAAGTTAGGCAGTTGGAGTGATTTTTAACGATTTTTTTGGCCTATTTTGGAATCTGGATTGTGGTTTTCTCAGGAATTGGGATTATTTCGAGTTCCAAACGGCATGTAATAATGGCCCAATTTCTTGATATTGGCAGCTCCTTGTGCGATTTGAACAATTGAGTTTGCGATTGTTCGCAGGTACTCTGCCCTTTTTCCAAACCATCTGCCTCGATTTGAATAGTTGAAAGCCATTGGAAATCAGGAACAAACCACCTGAATCAGACCCCGAATAGGGGATTTGTAGTTTTGACTTTTGCAGGCAGAATTGAGTTTTCTCTAGAAAAAACCGGTTTTCATGGTCCGACCTGCGTAACTTGGGCCAAATCCACTCAAATCCAGCCCCTTTCATTTCGATGAAAAACCCCCTTTTTCCCCAAGGCAGCTTGCCTCCAACTTGTTTCCCCATTAGCTTGACTCTGGCAAACCTATTTAATCACCTCTGGGATTTAGCCATGTCCTCCCGAGTGGTTTTCGTCGTCCGTTGGTTGCGTCGGTTTTATCTTCCGGTTTCCCCAATCCTAAACCGTTCACCTCTTGCCTTTGAAATCCTCGAAAACCGACTTGTCCCGGATGGCCAAGGATTCTCACATCTTCTCCCCCAATGGAACAGGGATAACTGGCTGCACCCACCGGCATCGGTTTCGTCACTTTCTTCCAACTCGGTCCTCGTACCCCTGGTGGCTCCTTCCCCTCCCTCCTCCGGACCGGGTGCCGTTCCTTTCACCTTTTCCCAGTTCAACTTTCCAAACACCCTTCCCGCCGAAACAGTAACCCCCACCCTGTCCAGCTCCGTTTGTTCCGGGAATTACCAGCGTCATTACACGCTTAACGCTCAAAGCCCAAGCGACCAGGTTTTCCTGGATGTCCAAATCGTGGCCGCCGTCCAATTCGGTTCCACCTCTGTCACCGAATCCGGCACCCTGACCGTTTCCCAAACCATCCAACACAACGGATCCTTAATAAGCCAAATCGTGGCATCGGTGATCCCGTTTTCCCAAACGGTTCCCGAAGATACCAATGGCCTCCACTATTTCGGGCTCGATGGAGGTGATGGTGCCCCAGGCTACACCGCCTCTGCACTTCTGGATTCCCAAAACACTTGGAATCAACTTTCCTGGTCCGATTCCGCCGCCTTTTTAACCAATGGTTCCTGGACCTTTTCCGATAACACTTCGTTTGGCCTTTGCTCCATCGATCAAACTTCCCTCTCCTATACCTCGGCAACCCAAATTCTCGCCGATGGTTCCAAGGTTGGTACCGATTCTGCCTCCACAGCATGGC
>SYLG01000180.1 GCA_005808665.1 Planctomycetia bacterium
GAGGCTCTTGAACTCCCTGGCATAGTCGAAGTCATTTCCCATGGGATTGGACTTGGAAGAATGTTGGTGGAGGAGATCGAGCCTTAACTGGTTCGGCCACCAATCCTGGTTTGATGTGCCGCCGACTGCGGGTTGGTGGAAAGGGCATTTGGCTTCATTGGACATCTGTTTACTCCTTAGGATTGTTGGAAAATGGGTTGACCTGGCTCAGTGTTTTTTTCAATAGTAAGGTCATCTACCGGGCGGGAACCGAAGTGCTCCAAGAGGCCCAGGGCAGATTCCCCATGGGATCACCTCTGCCTCACCGATCTGGGGGCCCGAATCATCGGCGGCGGTCCAGTACGAATGGTTGCTGATGGCCCAATCACCATCGACCGTTTTTTCTTTGGAGAGGCAAATCAAATGGTGTTGTTTGGCATTGACTCGATTCGCAAAAAAGGCCTGGATTCCGGCGGGCTTGATACCCCGGAATATCCGTTTCCCGGACAGGATTTCCAAGGCGTTGTACAGCCTTTGGGGGGAAATAATACCCATTTCGAGGCAAACATCCTTGGCGACATCCTCCGCCAAAAAAAGGGGTCGCAGGGTCGGTTCAGCCAGAACCGGCAATCGCTTTTCCTTTTCCCCAACACTTCGAAAGGCCCTAACTTGATCGGCGTCCATGCCCTGATCCTAGGGCCATTCTGGACTTTTTAAAGAATTGGCCTGAGCCGTTTTGTCGTCCCCATTTTATTCTCGCCTATTTTTTAGGCCGTTTTGGCATTACCTGGATCAAATGCAAAATCGGGGTTTTGTTGTTTATCGACCAAGGCGTTTTGAGAATGGCAAAGTCTGCGGTTGAAAGGCAATCCATTTGCGAATAACATCCATGGAAGACATTGGATAATAATGGTTTGGGTGGTTCCAAGGGGGAAACGGTGGGAGTAACCGGGAGGATTTGGTGACATTAAAACCCAATAGCAGAAATCCTACTCCTTTGGCCCAGCTCCGGTCCTTCCTCGCCAGGTTTGATCCAAAGAGTCAGAAACTCATTCGATCGGTCCGGGCTGCCCTGCAAAAGCGATTCCCAACCGCCAACGAGCTGGCGTACGACTACAACCATTCCATCGTTATCAGCTATTCGCCAACCGACCACGGGATCGATGGCATTGTGGCAATCTCGGCAAGTGCCAAAGGCATTTTCCTGTACTTCAATCAGGGACAAAATCTGCCTGACCCGACAAAGCTTTTGCAGGGCTCGGGAAAGCAGACCCGCTTTGTCCGTGTGGATGCGGCTGACCAATTGGCCCAACCAGACATGGAAGCATTGATGGATGCTTCCATGGATCAGGCAAAGGTGCCTTTGCCTACTAAAGGGAGAGGCATACTTCTGATTCGAGGGGCTGCTTCGAAGGAGTCACCCAGGAGGCCGAGGAAGTGAAAACGGACCCTTAGGGGCGGGAAATTGGATGACCGCCCTTTCGGCCTTTAAGGTTTGGTAAGGGGGAATGTTTGAAAACAGCATTCCCTTTGAGTCGGTTTGGGTCTTGATAACTCTGGGGAGGAGTTGCCCGATGGGAAAAGGAATAGTATCGAAGGCATCCACACGGTGCTTAAGGAAATCTGGCCTTTTGGGAAATTGCAACCAATCAGCCCGGGAAATCAGGGGCCACTTCCTTAGGAAATCTTTTTCCCCATGGGGTTCATACTTAGGGATTGGCACCGAGCAAATGTGTTAACCAACTTTTTTGAGGCAAACCAAACTCAGGAATTTTGAAACAGCGTCCGAAACCAAACCCTATAGGATGGGGAAAGGTATGGATTGGCTTAGGGACAATGGCCAAACCATCGGGAAAATGGCCGATTTTTCCGGGCCCCCAATCCAATTTTTAGGAAATGTCCATGAGCAAGACGGATCACAAAATCGACGCAAACGCTCGTAATTTGTGCGAGGTATTACATGAACAGAAATACACGGTCGATTACTTCCAGCGGGAATACAGTTGGGAGCAAAAACACATCGTACAGCTGGTCAATGACCTTACTACAACTTTTCTCAACGAATACACCCCAGGTGATACGAGATCTGCTGTCGAACATTACAACGGCTACTATCTCGGCCCATTCGTCGTCAGCAGTAAGGACGGCATTAAGAGCATTATCGACGGCCAGCAACGCTTGACCTCGCTGACATTGTTTCTCATTTTCCTCAACAACCTGCAAAAGAAACTCGGCCTAAAGGAATCCTTCGAGACCCTGGTATTCTCTGAGAAATTCGGCAAGAAATCCTTCAATATCCAAGTGGAGGAGCGTATGGTGTGTTTGGATAAGCTCTTTCACGAAGGTCATTACCAAGTTCCGACCGACGACGAATCGGTCACCAACATGGTTGCGAGATATGCAAACATCGAGGATGAATTCCCCGAGAAGATTAATGCCGAGGCCTTTCCCTATTTTCTCGATTGGCTCAAAAACAAGGTCATCCTCGTGGAGATTACGGCCTATTCGGACGACAACGCCTATACGATTTTCGAGTCGATGAATGACCGGGGGTTGAACCTGACCTCCACCGAAATGCTCAAGGGCTACATCCTTTCCCGGTTTGGTGAACCCAAAGACCGGGAGAAGGCGAACCAGTTCTGGAAGGAATCCATCCAGGCACTTCACAAACAGAGCAAGGAGGAGGATCAGCAATTCTTCCAAGCGTGGCTGCGGAGCCAGTACGCCGACACGATTCGCCAGAGCAAGGCGGGCTCCTCGAACGAAGATTTCGAGAAGATCGGGACCCGGTTCCACAGTTGGTTCCGCGATAACCTTTCGAAAATGGGACTAGTGCCCTGCCACTCAAAGGGATTAGGATAGTATTCAGCTGCAAGGCACATAGTATAAGTACCAACCAAGGAGGGTTGGTACCATGCGGAAAATTTACATAGTCCGGTTGAGTGGTGAGGAGCGGGGGTTGCTTGAGGA
>SYLG01000181.1 GCA_005808665.1 Planctomycetia bacterium
TCGTCACGAACCCCCACTTTTGGTGAGGGGTCCGGTGCCGAAAAATCATGCTTGGTTAACGGATTGAAAGATTCAACAGGGGGAATTTCAAAGCTTAGCTGACCCCGTTTTTTGTCCAGCATTTGGGGTCCACCTTAGACCAAGAGCGGAGATCGGGAGTACGTCTACTACCGCTGCACGCAGTATCACAAGGGCTTACATCCCCGAACACGGCTAACGGAGGGAGACCTCGACTCCCAGATGCTCGCCCTGTTCGACAAACTGAGGGTCGAAGATGCCGAGTTCCGGGACACGTTCCGGGAGCAGTTGAGGAAGGCGACGAATTGGGATCTCAATGGCTCAATTGAACGTGACGTTGAATTGCAAGGAAAGCGAAATCAGATCATCCATCAGCAGAGGCAACTCTTGAACCTGCGACTCCTCGAAGAGATCAACGCTGACACCTACGCTGCAAAGGCCCAAGAGCTACGGGACGAGGAGGCAGGGTTGCGGCTCCAGATCGAGGGGGCGAGCCGCAATCGCAACGAAACCATCGACATTGCGATCAAAGCGTTTGAACTTTCTCAAAACCTACGGGCCAAATGGTTTGCAGCCGATTGGGCTGCAAAACGCCGAATCCTCGAAATCGTGTGTTTGAACTGGAAGCTCGACGGCGTAAGTCTTGTCCCTGAATGGAGAAAGCCCTTCGACCTGTTGGCCGAAGGGCTTCAAAAGAAAGATAGTCGGGGCGAGAGGATTTGAACCTCCAACCTCTTGCACCCCAAGCAAGCGCGCTATCCAGGTTGCGCCACGCCCCGATCAATGTTTTGTTTTTATCGGCATTTCCCAAGTGAAGTCAAGGAGGGTTATTGGGATTCCCCTGAAAGGCCAAAAAGGAAGGCCAAAAAAACAGGGAAATGAAGTTTCCCAGTTGAACCTGGGCTTGGTTTTTGGGACAATATAGTTACCTGCCTAGTTTGCCCAACCTAAATAACAGATAAGTTGTTTTTGCCCAGCCGGAATCAAACCGCAATGAAGCCCCTCCCCTTTTATTTCCAGCCCTTCTTGGGAATGCCCCTTTTTGCCTTATTGATTGGCGGTGGAACCCTTTTGGGCCAAGCCACCGACCCGGGCACCCCTTATCCCCGTATCCTCCGTACCATACCTGCCGGAGCAACCATCGGGGCGACAACAACCTTGTCACTCCACGGCATGGACTTGGAAGCACCCAAAGAATTCCTGACCACCCACCCCGGGCTCAAGGCGAAACTGGTTCTGGAGGAAGCCCAGAAAAAGGATCCCAAGGCGGCTCCACCTCCCAATCCGAAAATCGAATTAACCGTGGACGCCTCGGTTCCTGTGGGAATGCATGGGGTTCGGGTTATCAATAGTTGGGGCACCAGCAACCTTTGCCTTATTCCCATTCACCGTTTGGCCCAAGGGGTGGAAAAGGAGCCAAATAACGACCTTGCCGAAGCGACCAATCTTCCCTGGAAATCGTGGATGACCGGAACCATTTCCGGATCCACCGATGTGGACTACTATTCCGTGGAGGTTCCTGCCAACAGCCCCTTGGTGGTTTTTTGCCAAGTCGGAGCCATCAACTCCGGAGCTCAACCCCGCATCGAGTTGATAAGTCCGACCGGGAAACCGTTGCGAATGAATCATTCCCATCGGGTTAATGATGCCTTGATATGCTGGCGATCCACGGCCGCCGGGAAATATAAAATTCGGGTCAGCGAATTGGCGTACAACCGGGGAGATGAAGGTGCCCAGTACCAGCTTTACGCAGGACCAGGGCCATGGGTGGAAACTCCCACGCCCCTTGTTATGGGGAAATCCAAAAACCAACCTATAACCTTGACAGGCTTTGGCTTGGACCCTGCCAAGCCAGGAAAAGGATTTGGCGGAGAGTCGGTTTCTTTGGTGACCCAACCTTCCCAATTCAGATCTTTAACCTACTTTGGCCGTCCAGAAAGGTGCCCCAAAGGGGAGTATTTTTCATTGGAACCTGCCCTCCCTTCCGGGAGCCCTGTTGAACCGCTTTTCGTGGAAACCACGGACCTGGTGGTGGTCACGGAAAAAGAATCCAACAACACCCCTGAAACCGCCCAGGAGGTTCCGTTGGGTGCAGATATCACCGGGAGGATGGACAAGGCGGGAGATGTTGATTACTACCGGTTTAACGGAAAAAAAGGCCAGAAAGTCGAAGCAGTCTTATTACCCTTATCCCAGGGTGGATTTCACCAGGGGCATTTGCGCATCCTGGCTCTGGCAGGCGACAAAAAAATCGCCGCCTCCAAAGAAGACGATGCCAATTTTGCCTACCCAAAATTTTTCCAAAAGGGCCTCGATGTCTCCCTGGATTTCACCCTGCCGGCAGATGGTCCGTACGCCATTGCGGTTGGAAGCCGCGTTTCAACCTCCCTCCATGGAACCTCTTCAGGCTACCGGTTGAGAATTGGGGAGCCCAAGCCTGCAATCACAGTTTATGGCATTTCCCCTTTGAGCCAAAACCCTGGGAGTATTCCCATTGCAAGAGGGGGTACCGAAGCCGTTTTGATTTATGTTCAAAGGACCAATGGCTTTAATGGGGAGGTCAAAATTAGTCCTGAACGCCTTCCCCCAGGCATCAGGGTGGCTCCCATCACCCTGCCCCCCGGAATTCAGGTTGCCAACCTTTCTATTACTGCTGAGGATAATGCCGCTGAGGGCCAATCCCCTCTACGATTGGTGGCGGAATCAACACTTGGAAAATCCGAACCGGTTTACCTGTCGATGCGAACGACACTCCCTGCCGCCGCCATTACCCTGCCCCATATGGGTGTTGATAGCGAAATGATGGTATCGGTTCGGGGGACCACGCCTTTTGTGTTAAAAGGGGCAGTGGACAAACCCGTCCTTAAGGTAGGGGAAAAGGCGGAATTCAAGGTAGACCTTGTGCGCAAGGGTCCCGACAAGACCGTGATTGCCGTTCAGGGCCTGGAAAGCCCTGGAAACCTCCTTGGAACGGCGCCAGTAAATATCAATGCCGACAAAACCGAGGTAAAAATTCCTGTTACGGTGCCAGACTCGGTCCCTTTGGGGACCTATTTGCTTTCGGTTCGGGGTCAGTCCCCCATACCCTTTGCCAAGGATCCGGCCGCCAAAACAAAACCCCCTGCAAATATGGTGGTTTGGTCCAACCCTGTGACGGTGGAAATCATTCCCAAGGATTTGGGATCGGTCCAGGCAACGGCGACGGGCGACCCCTTGAAGCCGGGAAAACCGGGCCAATTGACCGTAAAGATTACGAGGCGGGAAGGATTTACCGGCGAGGTAAAGCTAACCTTGCTTGAAAAAGGGGATGGCAAAATCAAAGTGGAAGCTGGAACCATTCCCGCCGCCAAGGATAGTGTCGTCCTCAAGCTGGATATTGCTGCGGATGTGGGTTTGGGGGCAAAATCAAACCTTGCCCTCCAGGCGGAAGGTCCCTGGAAAGGCAAATTCCCGCTTACTCAAAAAATTCCTTTGAATTTGACCATTGTAAAGTGAGGGTGGTTGATATGTATAGTGCTTTATTACTGCTGGGACCGTTGGTTTTTGGCCAAGGCGAAGGAAAGAAAAAGGAATTGCCACCGATTGAAGTGGTGAAGATTGACCATAAAAGCCCGGTGGATTTCAACAAGGAGATTTGGCCCATTCTTGAGGCAAAATGTGCCTTTTGCCACTCGGGCAATGTCAAGGAAGGCCAATATGACATGGCTACCGGCCAGGCATTGATCAAAGGGGGCAAGCGGGGCGTGGCTTTGGTTGCCGGCAAACCCGAAGAAAGCAACCTTTACATGATGTCCGGGCGAATGAAAAAACCCCATATGCCCCTTAAATCGGAGGAACCCTTTACTCCCAAGGAATTGGCACTTGTTCGCCTCTGGATCGAACAGGGTGCCAAAATGCCCACCGAACAGCGCCAAAAGCCAAAAGTCGTGATTAGCGCCCCACCGAAATTGGTTCAACCAATTCATGGAGTTGCAGTGGCACCCGACAAGAAAACCGTATTTGCCGCCGTTGCCAATCGCATCGTCGAGGTGGACGCAAAGGAGGGCAAGGTACTAAGGACCTTTCGTGATGAAAGCTTAACTCCTGAAAAAGACCCTTTGAAAAATCCGGGGCACCTTTCGCTCATCGAGTCCATGGCCCTTAGTCCCGATGGCCTTACCTTGGCGACAGGTGCCTACCAGGAAGTCTCCCTTTGGGATGTGAAAACGGGCAAGATCAGGCATCGCCTCAAGGATTTCTCGGAACGAGTGGTGAGCTTGGCCTTTTCGGCAAATGGCAAACTTCTCGCAACCGGAGGCGGAGCACCCACCGAGGAGGGCGAGGTCCGCCTATTTGATGTTTCCACGGGTAAAGAAACCCTGAAACTCAAGGCCCCCCATAGCGACACGGTGTTTGGGGTTTCCTTTAGCCCTGATGGCAAAATCCTGGCGACGGGCGGGGCGGACAAGTTTTTACGCACCTGGGAACTGCCCTCGGGCAAATTGCTTAAATCCTTTGAAGGACACACGCACCATGTGATGGATGTTTCCTGGAAAGGAGATGGCAAGTCCATTGTAACCGCTGGGGCGGACCAGGTGCTCAAGGTATGGAGTTATGAAAACGGGGAACAAATCCGAACCATTCCAGGGCACACCAAGCAGATCACCCGGGTGGTTTTCGTAGGCACCAAACCGGAGGTTTTAACCTGTTCTGGTGATCAAACGGTTAGGGTTTGGAATGTGGACAATGGCAGTACGGTTCGAAACTTTGGGGGAAGCACCGATTTCCTTTATGCGGTGGCCTCAAGCAGTGATGGAGCCTTGGTTGCTTCTGGTGGGGAAGAGGGGACGCTTCGGATATACAATGGTTCCACCGGAAACCTGATCAAAAGCGTTTCTTTGAAATAGCCAGGAGGCTTGGGATAATCCTCGTCCCCCATTGGGTAGGGGCCGGGGAGCTTTTGGTTTTCAAGAATCCCCATCGTATTGCGGACTCTGGTTTTGACCTTCGTTGTTTTCAAACCCACAATCGTATCCAAATCCGGATAAACCATTTTCATGGTGGGCATGAGGCCCACCGATGGATTTTCCTTTCTAGGGTTTGCAAAATCTACATCCATAAGTCCGTTTGAAAGTTTTACAACCGGGAACTGCCAGGCCCAGGTGGTTTGGGGGTTTATTCACAGTTTATTTTGCATAAACAGCAAAGTTTACCCAGCATTGCCGACACTTTGTCATTCTCATTTTTGTAATGGGCTTTGGCCCACCCTTTGCGTGTCAGAGTTGTTCACGGAGATCCAAAAGCGGCCAGGGAAGGCGGCGGGCTCCCGGGAACAAATCCATGCTTCAACGATTGCAATGGGCCTTTTGCGCTTTTGCCTTGGCCTTGTCCTCCCTTGCCGCATCGTTTCGAAGCCCCAATTTTGTTATTCAGGCCCCTACCCCGGAACTTGCCCAACAAGCGGCTCAATATGCGGAGCATTGGCGCCGCGAAAAGGCACTCCAGTGGCTGGGCCGGGAGATGCCGCCCTGGCCCGAGCCCATCCCTGTGCAAATCAAGGTCACCGGTGGAGGGTCGGGTGGAGCTACCTCATTTGCATTCGACAATGGGGTCATCCTGAGTCAGGAAATGGAGGTTGAGGGGACTCCCGACCGCATCCTTGCCAGTGTCCTTCCCCATGAAATTACCCACACCGTTTTTGCCTATTACTTTAGACAACCTGTCCCCCGTTGGGCCGATGAAGGAGCTTCGGTCCTGTCTGAGGATGAGCCGGAAAGGCGTTTGCATGACCGGTTGGCAAGGGACATTCTCATGACACCCCATCGCCGAATGGCGCTTAGACAACTTTTCAACCTGACCAAATATCCAAACGATGTCATGGTCCTTTATGCCCTTGGATATTCGGTTACCGATTTTCTCGTCAAGCGAGGGGGACGACCGCAATTTTTGGCCTTTTTGGCGATGGGAATGCGTGGTGATTGGGATGCGGCCTCAAGAGCTTATTATGGTTTTGACCGGGTGGAAACCATGGAGGCAGCATGGTTAGCCAGCCTGAAACTCAACGGCCCATTGCCTCCCGAATTCGCCCGTGGAAATTCCCCTCAGGGAAACGCCACTCTGGTTTCCTCCCCAAACACTTCTGTCATCATGGGAGCCCCCCTTACCACGGATGGGCGCCAAACTCTGGTTCCAGGTTGGAATCGTGAAGCAAACACATTCCCAGGTTCCCAGGGACAGCCGGTAATTGGTTTCAGCCCACCCCATTCCAATCAACCACCCTTGGCGATGAATTCCCCGCCTTCAGGATTGAACTATCCCCAAGCCGTTTATCCTGGTTCCGCCTTGCAACAACCGAATTTTCCCAACCAGGGAAACCCCTTGGGGATGACACCCTCGTTTTTGCCTCAGTCGATGAAGATAAGTGAATATCCGCATCCACCGGTGCGGCTGGTACCTATTGCGACTCATCCAAGCGTATTCGCCAATCAGGACTGGGTGGGAGGGCCATTGCCCCCTCCACCACCTGGGGCAGTAATGGTATCTACCGGTCAGCCGAGGTTAATTCCGATCCCAGCCGTTCAATTGGGAGCCCCCACGCCCCTTCCCTGACCAATTGGCCCAGTTTGGGTTGTCCCTGAAAAACCTAGAAGGCCCTTGTAATTGAAGATAAAAAAGAGGTTTTGTTTGGGTAAAATTTGCAAGGATGCACAATAAACCTTGCGAAAACGGCCGCCGAAATATTTGGCGGTGGACAGGTTCCTGGCGAAGGGGCCAGCAAAGGCAAAGATTGTGAAAGCTAAGTCACTTCCAAATCGCATTCCGTTCTGATTCGCTGCTTCAACATTGGAGACACATCACAAACTGGTTTGGCCCACGAAAAGAGGACATTGTGTTAAGCTATAAATGGGGTGAAGGCAAATGGGATAAGGTGGAAAGGTCATGAACAAGGTCCGGCGCATTTACACAAGTAAAGTGGCCCACAAAAACAGAACAAACAGTTAAGCTTTTCTTTTCTAACTAAAAGAGGGTTTTCAGGGACGAGGAATTAGCGTTTTTGAAAACAGGCACAGGGTTTTCGATCGATGATACAACCCCGGTGGTGGAGGGCAGCCTTGGCGTGTTCATCCTCATGATCGAGATGTTCCAGGCCCATATCCAACCAGCGGATCGCCTCCACATCCTCTCCTTCATGGAACAATTGAATCCCCAGGACGACCTCAGCCCTTCCGGCTTCCGACTCGTCGCCTGCTGCCCGGGAGAGTTGAATTGCCAGTCGGAATGCCTCGCGGGCCAAAGGGTTGTTGCCTTTACAGGCCTCAAGGCGACCGCGTTGGCGGGTGGCCGAGGCATGAAAACTGCCCCAGCCTTCCCCCTTTCCTATGGCTTCGAGTTCTTCCAGGGCAAGGTCCAAACCCTCCAGTTGGGATCTGTCAATTTGATTGCGAATCCATTCAAGCCTTGCTTGAGCCCAAGCCGGTCGGTCCCCAGACTTGGCGTAATGGGACATGAGGCGCGAAAGGGTTTTGGCTTTTGCGGGAAGGTCTTTGACCAAGGCATCCAGTCGAACCAATGTATTTAGAAGAGCAATTTCCATTTTTTGGGCATCAGGAATCGAATCCGGGAATACCTCCAGCATCTCCAAAGCAACATGGCGCAAAATGGCGGGATCCCCCTGCTCCACGCGGTCAGTCAAAACACCAACCATGTTGGCAAAATGGGTTTTGAGAATGGGCAGGAATGGTTCCAAAGAAACCTGGCCCTGGAGGGCCCTGGCTTCTGCTGCAATAACCAGGGCTTGGGGAATGGCTTCCCTGGAAAATTCCATGACACCAAGGGCAAGGGCAAGGGCCTGCTTTGGTTTGTTGGCATAGAGGCTGATTTCGGCCCGGGCAAGGAGGAGTGGTTTGGCGGCCGGGGGCGCCACGGCGAGTTTCTCTTCCGCCAAGGTTGCCATTTCCAACGCCTGCAAGGATTCTTCAAATTGGTGAACGGAAGCCCGCATAAGGCCCAAGTCACGCCAGGCGAGGTAGGCAATGATTGGACCTGTATTCTCACACCGGGTTGCCTTTTGCATTTGGGCCACCGCCTCGGCCTGACGCTCAACCCACCAAAGGCCCCAAGCCAGGTCGCGAAAGGCCCCAGCAGTGGATTCCGGTTCCGAAACCTGGGCCTCAAGTTGGGCAATTCCCCTGGTTGGCTGGCCGGATTCAATCCATTGGCGAGCCATGTTCAAGACATCACTTGGGGCAAACGGATCGCTCAAAACAACTCCCATTCGGGTTATGCCAACTTTGCAGAAACAATCTGAATCAGCGTGGAAAAAACCTGGGGCAATTGTCCGGCGTCCTTGCCTCCGGCCTGGGCAATCCCTTTGGGACCGCCTCCTTTGCCGCCCACGATGGGTGCCAGTTCGCCGACGAGTTTTCCCGCTTCGATTTTGTCCTGGAGGTCGTTACTCACCGCCGTCATCAAACCGACTTTACCCTCATCGACCCAACCCACAGCAACAACCGAACGGCCTGCCTTGGTGCGGATTCGGTCCATTTGCGCCCGAAGCTGATCAACTGGGGCGGCCGGTACAATCCCACCCAGGACAAGCGCATCACCGCATTTTTGGGCATTGTCAAAGAGCTTGTCAAAGGCACCTTGAAGGTCCCCCCCGGCTACCTTGCCAGTCCCACTTTTGAGTTTCTTCAACTCGTCCTGAAGCGTTTCGATCCGCAAGGTGACATCTTCAAGACGACAGGCTAACCTGGCTGCGGCCTCGTCAAGGAGGGTGCTGATCCGATGGGTATGGCGAAGGGCAAGTTCCCCGGCAACGGCGGTGATCCGGCGAATCCCTTTACCTACTGCTTCCTGGGAGAGAATGCGGAACAGGCCAGCCTCCCCGGACCGGGCAAGGTGGGTCCCACCGCAAAACTCAACCGAATATCCCTGTTCGGCAATTGTCCCATCAGGGTTGCCAATCCTGACCACACGAACAGGGTCAGGATATTTTTCGCCAAAAACCGCCCTGACACCTGCTATTTGTTTCGCCTCGGTCAATGGCATCACATTGGCCATGACAGGTTGGTCCGCCTGGATCAACCCGTTTACAAGCAACTCCACCTCGCGAATTTGATCAGGTGAAAGGGCCTTGTCGTGGGAAAAGTCAAAACGGGTTTTCTCCGCATCAACCAGCGACCCTTTCTGGTCGATGTTTGGCCCAAGGATTTTGCGCAAAGCCCAATTGACCATATGGGTTGTGGTGTGATGGCGCATGGTGCTTTTGCGCACATCATCGATTTGTAGGGTCGCACTTTGGCCCACGGTAATGGTCCCTGATTCCACTACGCCAATATGAAGTATGCCATCTCCCATCCGTTGGGTATCTTCAACCCGGAAGGAACCCGTTTCGGTGGTAATGAAACCCCGATCACCAACCTGTCCCCCCTGCTCCGCATAAAAGTTGGTTTTGTCCAAAAAGAGGGCAGCTTGAGCCCCTCCGGAAAGGGTGCCAAGGCGGGAAATGGTATCGCCGTCCAGCCATCCCAAAACCCTGGTGCTGGAAAGGGACAAGTTTCCGTATTTGGCAATATCATCCGTTTGTGGCATTTCGCCTTTGACGGCACTAATGATGATTTTTTTCCGGTCCTTGCCTGATTCCAGGCGAAACTCTGCCATCCGTTTTTCATACCCGGACAGGTCAATCACAAGACCCGCTTCCCGGGCCATTTGGGAGGTAATGTCCGGAAAGAGTCCATAAGTGGTATGAAGGTCAAAGGCATCGGTCCCCGCAATGGTTTTGCCACCTTGGGCAACCGTTTTTTCCGCAACCTCGGCAAACAGCTTCAATCCCCGGTCCAAGGTTCGGAGGAAGGACTCCTCCTCTTCCAGGATGAGTTTGGTTACAGGAACCACACGAACCCCCAACTCGGGAAATGCCCCTTTCATGGTGTCAATTACGACTGGGACAAGCTTATGAAGGAATGGCTCCCTGGTGGATAGGTATTGGCGACCATACCGCTCGGCACGCCTTAACATGGAGCGTAAAACATACCCGCGCTTTTCATTGGAAGGAACAGCGCCATCAGTAATTGCGAAAACAAGGGAGCGGATGTGGTCCCCAATCACCCGATAGGCGGTGTCCGCCATGTTTTCCAGGGACCCGCCATAGGGTTTGGCTCCTGTGACTTGTTGTATGGATTGAAAAATCGGGGTAAACACATCGGTATCATAGTTGCTGTCCTTGCCTTGGAGGACGGCTGTGATTCGCTCAAACCCCATTCCCGTGTCCACATGTTTTGCGGGAAGTGGGTTCAGTTTGCCGTCAACCCCCCGATTGAACTGAATAAAAACCAGATTCCATATTTCCATCACCTCGGGAACCCCGGCGTTCACCAATTTTCCCCCGGTGAAATGGGGTGTGCGGTCGATGTGGATTTCTGTGCAGGGGCCACAAGGCCCGGTATCTCCCATTTCCCAGAAATTGTCCTTCTTGTTTCCAAGATGGATATGGCTTGGATCAAGCCCGGGCTGTTGACGCCAAAACCCGGCAGCTTCTTCGTCCGGGGGGACACCGTTTTCCAGGTCTCCTTCAAAAACAGTAACATGCAACCGTTTGGGATCCAACCCCCAAACCTTGGTGAGGAGTTCCCAGGCCCAAGTGATCGCTTCTTTTTTGAAATAATCCCCAAAAGACCAGTTTCCCAACATTTCAAAAAAGGTGTGGTGGTAAGTGTCGCGACCGACATCATCCAAATCGTTATGTTTCCCCCCAGCCCGAATACATTTTTGGGTATTGGCAACCCTTTTGAAGGGTCTGGTACCCGTAGCCAGAAACACATCCTTGAATTGGTTCATTCCCGCATTGGCAAACAAAAGGGTCGGATCCTCAAGCGGGGCAACCGGGCTTGAGGGAACGAAGGTGTGACCGCAACGGTTGACAAAAAACTCGATAAACTCCTTGCGAATCTCCTGGCTGGTTTTCATGTCACTTTCTTTCTCATTAACGCTGTTCAAGCCGTGTTTTCAAACCTGTCCGCAATGTTGGAAAGCCAATTTTGCCACTTCCTGGATCTCTTGAAGTGGAATACAAAACTGTCTGGCGATCCGGACACAATTTTCATATTCAGGATGAAAAGTATGCTTTTCACCCAGGCGTCTTACCTTTCCCTCGACCAATCCCCATTGGGTTTGGACGGTTGCCATTTCCCGTTCGAGTTTGGTCCGGTCCATTTTCAGGCGCCGGATCCCTAGGGAACGGGTTTGGGCGAAAATCCTTCCCTCGACTTGTTCCCTGTCCTTGGGAAGGATCAGCACGGATATTTCCTGGGCCGCCCTTCCTTTTTTCATGACGATGGGGGTAATCCAGGCATCGAGGGCGCCATTCGCCATTAATTCTTCCATGAGGAAGGCGATTTGCTCCGGAGTCTGATCGTCGAGGTTGGTTTGCAATAAAAGGACCTCATCGGAACTGTTTTTTGAGGGGGCAGGTGTGGCCATTTCACCCAAAAAAAGCCTCACCATATTAGGGTGGCCAATAAAGGTCTTTGTGCCTGCCCCAACCCCTACCTTGGCAAGTTTCATAGGGGGCAAGGGGCCAAAATTATGAACCAATGTTTTTACCAAAGCGGCCCCGGTTGGGGTCGTTAGTTCCCCAGCCGAAGGGCCTGGTCCGATAGGGATTCCTTCCAGGAGAAATGCGGTTGCAGGGGTCGGCACGGGAATTACGCCATGCTCACAATTTACGCTCCCACTTCCCACGGCAATGGGAGAAGCCTCGACAAGGTCCAATTCCAAATGGTCAATGCCAATGGCCACACCAAGGATGTCCGCAATGCTGTCAAGGGCCCCAACTTCGTGAAAATGCACCTTTTCAAGGGCAATTCCGTGAGCCCTGGCCTCGGCAACGGCCAGGTTTTGAAACACATTGTGGGCTATGGACTTGGCACGAGTAGTCAGGTTGGAAGAATCAATCAATTCCCGGATTTCAGGAAGGTAGCGTGAACTGGTTTCAATGGGCACCTTGACATGAACTTTCAAGCCTTCGAGGCCACATCGTTTGACCTTTTCTGACCTGAATTGAATCGGTAAATGCAAGGAATCAAGGTGGGTTTGGATTAACCCGATGGGGACCCCAGCATCGACGAGTGCCCCAAGTGCCATGTCACCGGAGATCCCGCTAAAGCAATCAAAATAGCCTACTTTCAACGAACCTTCCTCCCAACAGGTAATTCTAGCCAAAACCAGGTGGCTGTCTAATGGGAACGATGGTACACAGGGAAAAGTAATTGTGAGAACAAACCAGACCAAGTGGGGGATTTCACCCCACCCTGGAATTTGAAAAAAGTGGCTAGGGCGGGACTTGAACCCGCACGCTTTACAGCACAGGCTCCTAAGGCCTGCATGTCTGCCAATTCCATCACCTAGCCAATGAACCCGAAGGAAACTGTCTACCCGGGGTATTTTAGATGTTTTTTCAAAAACGCAAAAGTCCCCGCTCCAAGGATTTCATGGCCTCCCAGGAAAAACTCGATTTCTGTTTTGTCCGGAATTTTCAACCGGCCGTAAACCTCCCGGATTTTGGCATACTCCCAGGCAACCATCGGATCAATTCCCACCCCATCATTATGGCCCCGCTCTACCATGAAAGGCCTTGGGGCAATGAGCCACGCCATTTCCGCATAGTTGAAGGTATTACCAAGGTTAAACTCGACCATCTCATATTCGCCTGTGTACATGTAGCTGGTGTAATTGCCCCACGGTTCGCGGGCGACATTTTTTCCTATCCATTCGTTGAAATCCGCCGAACAAATCGAAAGGCAATAATCCTGGAGGATGGCGGGAACACGCATGGCCGTTTTTCCACCATAACTCAGGCCGTAAAAGGCCAGCCGGTCCGGATCGACCTCCGGCAAGGTTTTCAGCCAATCCAGAATCACCCTGTGCTGGGCCGTTATGTAAGAGAATAAGGAAAGACCGATGGGATTGGCTTTACGCTGCAAGACCCGAAACAAATCCTGACCAATGTAGGGATTTTGCGGAGCGAAAACGATATATCCTTGGCGGGCCAACTGGGCGGCAAAACTGTTATAGTAGTTGGTTTTTTCCAAGGGGTTTGCCACATCATGGGGACGGCCTTCCAAACCATGTTGGCAGACCACCACGGGCCGTTTTTCCCCTTTTTTCAATCCCTTGGGCAAAAGATAAATTCCCTTGGCAAAAACTCCTGGAGCCACTGGAAGGTCCATTTCCACTTCCCAGCCAACAAAATCCGGGGTGTCAAAGATTTTCCTTGACCTAGCCCGGTTGGTGGGACCCCCTTCTGGTTGGCCAAGGTTGCCGATCACCTGATCATGAAAAACCTTCCTAAGCCTTCGGGTTTCCTTGTCCCAGTTACCCGACTGTGCCAAGGCATTGCCATTAAAAATTCCCATCCGGGTTCGATCCGAACGATTCCAAAGGAGTTGGACATGGTCACACAATTGATCCATCAATCGATCATGCCTTCGATACGCTTTCGCCACCAAATCAAGTGGTTGGGGCATGGTCGGTTCGGATTTCACCTGGGGCAAGGGGCCAAACATTTTCTCCCAAACCTCAGCATCGGTAGAGCCTGAAATCCACTCGGCATTTCGGCCATCGGGGATCCGGTTTTTCATTGCCAACTGGAATTGTGCCCGGACCGCCGGTCCTTCATATGCCCCAAGTATTCCCGGGGCAGCACCATTTCGCCCTGCTTTGGCGGGCGGGGGTCCTTCAATTTTGGGTCCTGGTTCATTGGAAACAACCAACTTTCGGGTTCCCAAAAGAGTAGCCGTTCCGGCATCACCAAATTCGCTGACATAGTTCCAAACATTTCGATAGATGGGTTCGGCCCAAACCCCTTCCCGCGGGGAAAACGAGCCACTAAGGCCAACTTTGGCTATCCGGACATCAAGGGCTGCCGCCGGTAAGGCAACCACCCCGCCCTCGCCCCAACCCCAAAGCGATATGGTCTGTTTTTCATCCTGACGAACCAAGGCATCCACCAATCCCAAAACCCTTTGGATTTCATAACCGATGACATGACGGCCCATTTCATAGGCCATGCGGTACACAAATTCCCGATGGGGTTGGTTGGTAAAACGATTTATGACTCTGGAACCAGAGTTTTCATCACGGCGATCCACCATGGCGACAACAAAAACACGGGTTCCGGATTGGGCCAAACCCCGGATGCGGGCGGCTTTGGCCCCGGAACCAGGGATTAACCCGATCAGAGCTTCCGGGATTTCATCCGCATCGCCTAAAATGATCGCAGTTTGGCCATTGTGAGCCTTGGGTTCCAAAAACAACCCTTCCCCGTCCAATCGGGGTAAAACCGGCCAACGAACGGAATGAATGGAGAAACCATTTGCCTCGATTTTGGTACTACCTAAAGAGGCAACGACCTCAACCTGACCTGTGCCCACCCGGGGATCGACAACACCAAGGATTTCTGCCAATCTAGCCTTTTTAATGGAAATGGAAATTGCCCCATCCCGGGAAGCATAGGTTCGTTTGGCCGGTGCCTCGGCAAGGCGTCTTTCCAAATCGATACCAATCCTTTGAACCATTAACGCAGCAGGATCCACAGATCCAAGGAGCCATGGGTCCGTTCCTGGCATTTCGGCCTGGGCCAAAAGCTTCATGGGAACCAGAAGGGACAAACAAAAAAACGAATTCTTTAAGATTTTCATGGTAAACCAGCAGGGTGAGGGTCCGAAGGATCGGCAAGGCTGGAAGCTTCATTTGGGAACCAGGCACACGGGGCCTGATTTCCTTAGGGTGTTATACAAATACAAGGGAACGGATTTCAGGTGAGGGGCATGGAAAGCGAACACAAATCGGCACCATTCTGGATATGGTTTAATCTCGTTGTGGTTTGGTTGTGCTGGGGAACCACCTACCTGGCCATCCGGGAAGGGGTCAGCGGGGAAACGGGGCTCCCACCGCTCCTTTTTGCCGGGGTCAGGGTCACTTTGGCCGGGCTGATTCTGGTGATTTTTTTCCTGTTATTGAAGGGAAAAATATGGTTGGATTGGGCTCAATTATGGCCCATTTGGCTAAGCGGAGCATTCCTTTTCGTTGGCGGAAACGGCCTTTGCACCATCGCAGAAATGACGGTGGAAAGCGGGCTTGCCTCGGTTTTGATTGCCACAACACCTTTGTGGCTTGCCGTGTTTGATGTGATGATGCCTGGGGGTACAAAGATGTCCTTGGGCAAATGGTTTGGAATTGTGGCAGGTTTTTGTGGGGTTTGCCTTATTTTGCTTGGACCAACCCTCCTGGAAACAGCCACGACCCAAACACTTTGGCAATGGGAGGAAGGGAATTTGATTGCCTTGGGGTCCGCCTTTTTTTGGGCAATTGGCAGCATCATCCAACGCAGATGGGCCCCCAAAATTGACGCCGTTCAAATCGCCGGTTGGCAAATGCTCACGGGCGGGGCATCCCTTACCGTACTTGGTTTGTTTTTTGGGGAAATTGCCCTTATCACCCCGGAAAAACTCAACCCAACAACCATTGGATCTTTTTTCTATCTCTTATTTGTAGGTTCTCTTTTGGGTTTTGTCGCCTTCGTCTGGTTACTCCAACACACAACACCCGCCATTGCGGGAACCTATGGATATGTCAATCCGGTAGTGGCAGTCTGGGTGGGTTGGGCTCTTGGCGGAGAAAACCCAAGCTGGTTCCTCATCCCGGGTATGGCCCTTATCCTTTTGGCCGTGTTTTTGGTAAGAATCCCAACCAGGAGTCGTTCTCTTTCGCCAACGACAATTTCCCAAGCAGGCGAGGCTAGTCCAGCCACAATGCACAAATAAACATGGTTCAAAAAAAAGGGGAAGGGATATTTTCCCCTTCCCCTTCAAACATTGCCGATCGGGGGTGATAAACCCCAAGCGATTATTTTTTCTTTTCATCACTCAGGATAGAAGCAATCTCCGCCAAGAGGTCTTTGAGGTGAGATTGGGTCGATGCATCTTTTGCTTTTGGCAAGGCAGCCAAAATTTCTTTGGCAAGGCTATCCAAGGCAACCCTTGCCACGGCCCGAAGTTCGCTTGTCCTTAGGGTGGGACCAGCAGAGCTTGACCTGCGGGAAGGGGGTCCGGCGGGTGCCTGTGCAGGGGCCTCTGGAGGATCAAACTCCCTGCCTAAAATGTCAAGGTATGCTCTCTGAAGCTGTCTCCTTAAGGGATCGACTTTGGGTTCCATTCCTTTTAGTTCGGCAAACAGGCCGTTTTGCAGATCTGCCACCAATTCGGTGGCCGTGTAGGCCTTGTCTCCGAGTTGCAATTCCCCATCAAACATCCTCCCCATGACGGAAGGGGACATTACTGTGGAAAGCAAGCCGCGTTGCTGAAGGGCCAAATCATTTGCCGATCCCGTGTACTTGAATTGGTTGACCACCGATGGACTAAAAAGTTTGGGTGGGGCAATGAACGCATTTTCCACCAGGAATTTCACCGCTGCCTTTTGCCGTTCTTTGGAAACCCTTGTAAAAGTTTCGCCTCCCCTTCCCGCCAGAGTTCGGCTTTCGATCACCCCACCCACCTGTTTGGCAACGGCATTGAGCCATTTTGCCCTGGTTCCAAGTACTTCCTTGTGGGTTTCTTCCAAAAGCGAGTAGTCTTCTCCCTTTTCGGTGGTGGCGGCAAGAAGGTGATCCATCACCCTGTCGAGATTTTTCAGGCCCATTGCCGTGGCTTCAATGGCGTCGTTGCCAATGTTTTCCGTTAAAACAGTGGGGTCGACCGAACTGGGACCATCCTCGCCGCCGAACCGCAAAAACGGCTCAGTGATTTGTTTGGCGGCCCAGGTGTCAAGGGTTGCCTTTTCAGCATCCGGAGTTCTTGCCGCAGGTATGGCTTTGTAGCCCCACTCAATGGCAAAGAAATCATAAGGAGCGAGTTTGGGAATAAGGTCTTTGACTGCAATTTTGTCGTCGGGTTGAGCCACATAGTTGTAGCGGCCATAGGACATGATGGAACCGACGCTCCCATATTCCGCAACAAACTTGGGGTCGCGCAACTGGGGAATGGAATAGGCTTGGCTGGCCCTATGGTTATGCCTTAGCCCAATGGTATGTCCCACCTCATGTGCGCAAACATAGCGCAACAATTCGCCGGTAAGGTCATCCGGCAAGGGAATTTTTTTTGCCCGGGGATCCTGGGCGGAACACTGGACAAAGTACCACATTTGGGTCAATTTGACGATATCGTGCCAAAAAATGATGTGGGCCGAAATGATCTCACCGCTACGAGGATCATGGACATGGGGGCCCATGGCATTGGAAACAGGTTCAGCAACCCATCGAATGACAGAATAGCGGGCATCCTCCGGGTCAAAATTGGGGTCCTCCGCCTTGGTAGGGGCGTCTTTGCAAATAATCGCATTTTTATAACCCGCCTTTTCAAAGGCAGGAGCCCAATCTTCAACACCTTTCTTCAAAAAGGGACGCCATTTTTCGGGAATCTCTTTGGCAAGGTAATAGGTGATGGGTTTAACCACTTCACTGACGGCAGCATTGGGATCCTTTTTTTCAAGCCGATACCTGGTGATGAATTGCTTGGTATGCGTCCATCCCCGGGGGTGGGAAAAATCGACATAACTTTCGGTGAAATAACCTACTCGTGGATCGAAAAAACGCCCCATCATGGGTACATCAGGAAGTTGAACCAGGCTGTGGTGGACAACGGCAGTCGCACTTTTGGCTCCGGAGCCCGGCGCTCCACCTCCACGAAAGGTAAGGGTGGACACCACTTCCACATTGGTGCTAAAGGCTTTCACCTCCGAAAGGAATGACCTGGAAGGATCCACACTTGCCCCAGGAAATCCAGCCGCTCCCGAAATGGAAAGGTCGGCCAAACCATTAATGAACAAGTCCGATACGGTAATAACGGCGGAGCGATCCTTCCCTTCGCATTCCACAGAAAAGGCAGCTATGATGGAATCACTTGCACTGGCATCGATCGCATTCTGGATCGCCTTGCCATCGGATCGTTTGGAAAAACCGCTTTTCCAAAGGAAAATCTTGTTGGCCCGACGCTCAAACCGAACGACTTCCTCCGCCAAAGCCGCCCCACCCCAACTACTTCCTCCAGGACCTTTGGCGACTTCTGAACGCCAAAGAAAAAGTTTTCCAAGCTTGTCTTTCGGGATTTCAAACAGAACTTTTTCCTCGAACCTGTGAACTGCAAAGATACCGGCTTGGGTGATAAAATCTTTGGTGATTACATCATCATATTTTTTCAAATCCCCAGCCGCAGGGGGGGCAACCGGCCTTGGTGCCGCACCTGGCCCCCGGGCCCTTGGTCCTTCAGGTGGAACCGGAGGTTTGGGTTCCTGGGCTGTCATGGGGAATGCTTGCAACACCCCAAAAACCAAACATAAAATCCAATTACGATTCATGGAAAGAGTCCTTTGATGAAAATGGGACATCAGCCTTATTTTGGTAACGGATAGGCAAGACTTCAAGATTCACAACATGGGCAAACCTGCAAATTTGGATCAAGTGTGCAACCTTGTCCGATTGTAACGCTTATTTGGTTCAACACTTTTGAGGGATTCCCTACCGGGATTTGCAAAAAAGGATTTTATGAGGGTTCACCAATTCCCGTTGAAAAACAAAGTGTAAGGGTGTTTGGCAAAACCCTGGGGGTCGGTTTTCTTTAAAAAAGGAAGGGGTTGGAATCCGCGAGGTTCAAAGTTACCATTTCCAATGGTCCTACCCAACCCATAGTTCTCATGTACACTATTCCTCGAAGTGTTTTTCCCACCCCCCTCCTACCTTTGGAGCTCTTCCATCATGCGATTTATGACCTATTCCCGATGGCTTTACAGTGCCTTGATTGGATTGGCCGCCGGATTTTCCCCGGCTGCGGAACCAAAATTTCCTCCCGCAAAATTCACTCAAACCACCGTCGACCCCAAATTCAATTCCGAGGGGGTCACCGTCGCCGATATCAACAAGGACGGGAAACTGGATGTCATCACCGGAGAGTTCTGGTATGAAGCCCCAGCTTGGAAAGCTCATCGAATTCGCCCTGCCAAAGCCGATTACAAGGATGGATTGCAGAGTTATTCCGACAGTTTTATGTGCTGGTCGGAAGACTTCAACAAGGATGGCTATCCCGATGTTGGGGTGATAGCTTTTCCAGGCAATCCCTGTTTCTGGTATGAAAATCCCAAAGAAGGCGAGGCATTGTGGAAAGCTCATCCCATTTGGGATAGTGCTTGCAACGAAACCCCCCTTTATGCAGACCTTTTCAAAGATGGCAAAAAAGTTTTGTTAATGGGTTTTCAACCTAAAGGAAGCCCCGGAAATCAGGGTCAAATGGGTTGGTTCACTCCTGGCGAAGATCCCAATGCCGTTTGGGAAATGCATCCGGTAAGTATTCCCAGCGAAAAAGGCAAGGAAGTACCCGGGACCCAAAAATTCAGTCATGGACTTGGGGTGGGTGACCTGAATGGCGATGGCCGGAACGATGTCATTTGCACAGGTGGATGGTGGGAACAACCCGAGGAGGGTCGAAGCACCAAAGGGCCGTGGAAATTTCATCCAGCCAACCTGGGTGAGGCTTGTGCGGACATGGTCGTGATCGATGTCGATGGCGATGGCTTGAATGATATCATCAGCAGTTCCGCGCACAAATTCGGTATTTGGGCCCACATTCAGCGAAAGGGGGGAGTCCATCCCACCTTTACAAAGCAAGTTCTTTTTCCCCAACTTGTTTCGGAAACCCATGCCCTGCATTTGGTCGATTTGGACAAAGATGGCATTTTGGATGTCGTAACTGGCAAACGCTGGTGGTCCCATGGTCGCTCTGAGCCGGGAAGTGATAAAAACCCTACGATCAATTTTCTGAAAGGGAGCAAAAACGGCTCCGGGGAGTACAAGTTGACCCCAACCGTAATCGGCGAGGGATCAGGCATTGGCACCCAATTTGCAATCATTGACCTTGATGGCAACGGCAAATTGGATGTGGTTACTTCCAATAAAAAGGGTGTTTTTATCCATCTTCAGGATTAGGTTAAACCAATAAACTTGTGTGTAGGTGAGAAATGCCTCACCTACACACCCATGGAATCGTATTTACTATCGTTTTCTGATCAGGGGATTTCCCATGGTAATTGGTTTTGTCTTGCTTTGCCTGGGGGCGGAACCTTTACCACAAAAGGTGAACCAGGCGGTTGCTTCACAACTGACATCACTCCTCAGGGATTATACCCACCTCCATCAAAATCCGGAATTAAGCCTTCAGGAAGTAAAAACTGCCTCCTTTCTTGCGGGAAAAATGCGTTCCTTGGGTTTTGAGGTAACGGAAAAAGTGGGAGGTACCGGGGTCGTTTGTGTTTTGAAAAACGGCACAGGCCCCATAATCATGGTGCGCACCGACACCGATGCCCTACCCATTCTTGAACGAACAGGATTGGACATTGCCAGCAGGGCACAAGGCAAAAGTCCCTCAGGGGAAACAGTCCCCATCATGCACGCATGTGGGCATGACATCCACATGACATCATGGATCGGAGCCGCCACAATCCTTGCACACAACAAAGACCTTTGGCAGGGAACGATTGTCTTTATTGCCCAACCCGCCGAGGAAATTGGGGTGGGAGCAAAGGCCATGCTTGCCGATGGGCTTTTCACCCGATTTCCCAAACCCGATTTTGCCTTTGCCCTCCATGTGGATGGAACCCTTGCCCATGGAGAAATCGCCTATTCTGTTGGTGCTGCACTTGCCAATGTCGATTCGGTTGACATTACTGTAAAGGGTAAAGGGGGACATGGATCGCAACCCCAACGCTGCATTGATCCCATCGTTTTGGGAGCAAAAATTGTCCTTGGTTTGCAAACCATTGTGAGCCGCGAAAATGATCCTTTCCAACCCGCCGTAATCACGGTTGGTTCCTTTCAGGGTGGGACCAAGCACAATATCATTCCAAGTGAGGTGAAACTTCAAATAACAGTCAGGTCGTTTTCGGATGAAGTCAGGGCAAGGCTTTTGGAGGGGATTCGCCGCACCGCAAAAGGCGAAGCCATTGCGGTAGGGGCTCCCGAACCGGTGGTTGATATTCGTGATCACGAATTCACCCCTGCTTTGTTCAATGACACAAAGTTGGCAACCGAAACGGCTCAGGTCCTTGGATCCACTTTTGGGTCTGAACGGGTAAAAGTTCGGGCTCCCATCCTTGGAGGGGAAGATTTCAGCCGATATGGCCGGGCGGGAATTCCCGTTTTCATGTGGTTTGTGGGAACGGCCAGTCCGGACGCCCTTGCCAAAGCAAAGGCACCCGGGGCCTCGGCCCTCCCCT
The DNA here is from genome assembly GCA_005808665.1 of Planctomycetia bacterium. Classification (GTDB taxonomy): domain Bacteria; phylum Planctomycetota; class Planctomycetia; order Gemmatales; family Gemmataceae; genus SYLG01. The sequence goes on from SYLG01000181.1 coordinate 21,319, forward strand.
CTTTACACTCCGAGTTTTTTGCTCCGGTGGCCCAGCCCACCATCGAGGTTGGCGTTAAATCTTTGGTGGCTTCGGTACTTTCCAAAGCAGGGAAAAAATAGGCTTTTGCCAACCTAACCCTTTGGTTTGGGATTCCTGCCTTGGGATTGGAATCTTTACTTGTCCAATGCTTGGTTTGTGCTAATCCAATAAGAGACTTTCTCCCGATGGTCCCTGCCACCTTGGTCCTGCCACTTCGTGCAAAAGTCGCTTTTCCCAAGGGCGTTGCCGAACCACCGGGAGGATAACCCACCACCACACCACCCCGCCTCCCATTGGCTTCCTCTATTGAGTACCCGAATGCAGATTGTAATAACAGATTACACTTTTCCAGACCTGTCGATTGAGGAACAGGTTTTTTCCGGGAGCGGGTTTTCCCTGGTTTCCGGTCAGGCCAAAACGCCCGAAACACTGATTCCACTTGTAAAAACGGCGGATGCGGTGATCACCCAATTTGCGCCGGTAAATGCATCGGTAATAGAGGCCATGGAACGAGCCAAGGTTATTGTTCGCTATGGGATTGGGGTGGACAATGTGGACCTCAAAGCCGCTCGTTCCAAGGGAATTCCGGTTTGCAATGTACCCGATTATTGCATCGATGAAGTTGCCGACCACACACTTGCCTTTCTGTTGGCCAGTACACGGCAGGTGGTTCCTCACTCGGTTGCCATCCACGCAGGTAAATGGGGTTTGGCAACCCCAATAAGCGGGATCAAAGCACTTAGGGACATGACCGTTGGAGTCGTTGGATTTGGCCGAATCGGGAGGGAGGTTGTAGCCCGGCTCAAGGCATTCAAATGTCGGGTTTTGGTTCATGACCCGGTTGTAGATCCCACCCAAATTACATTGCAAGGCGCGGAACCTTCCACCCTTTCAGAAATCCTCAAAAACTCGGATGCGGTAACCCTTCATTGCCCTTCGACCGAAAAAACCCGTGGGCTAATGGGCCATGAGGCCTTTACCCAAATGAAACAGGGTGCCATCCTTATTAACCTGGCAAGGGGAGATCTGGTTCAACCCGATGCCTTGGTCGAGGCGCTGAAATCAGGCAAACTCGGTGGGGCGGCTTTGGATGTTTTCTCCCCGGAACCGATTCCGCCTGGCCACCCGATCCTGGGAATGGCCCAGGTCATATTGGCACCCCATATTGCTTCGGTAAGTGTACCTGCCGTTCGAAAACTAAGAGAAACTGCGGCAGGGCTTGCGCTATCTGCCCTTCAGGGAGCAGTCCCCGCCAATATTGTAAATGCCAATCCTTGATCTTTGAGGTCCTATGTCCACACCAGTTTCGACCAGGAATCCATTGAGAATAAAACCCGCCGTGCTTGTGGGTTTTTGCCGGGAGGCCCTTGCTGCGGTGGGGTTAAGCAAAGCCGATCAGGCAACCGTATCCGGGGCCTTGGTATTGGCAGACTCGATGGGTGTTTTTACCCATGGGACCAAGCTTTTGGTGGGTTACCTCAAACGGCTTCAGGGGGGTGGGTACCAGGCAAGCGGCCTCCCCAAAATTGAGCGGGAGGGCCCAGCTTGGGCAGTTGTCGAGGGGGCCCATGCTTTGGGACAAATCGGGGGCACCTTTGCCATGAATTTGGCTGTTGAAAAAGCCAGAATTTGCGGCGTAGGCTATGTTGGACTGAAAAATACCGGCCACATTGGAGCAGCGGGATATTACGCCGTTTTAGCCGCTCAAAAGGAAATGGCAGGAATGGTACTAGGTAATGATCGGCCCAGTGTGGCCGCCCCCGGGTCCAAAGGTCCCGTTTTAGGCAGCAATCCTCTTGCGTATGCGGTTCCAGTACCAGGGGGTGACCCCATTCTTTTGGACATGGCTACTTCGGCCGTGGCCGGTGGAAAAGTTTATGCAGCGTTTCAAAGGGGGGAACCCATAGCAGACACCTGGCTGATTGGTCACGATGGAAAACCCACCACCGATGGTAGCCTTTATCCCCACCAGGCGGCACTGGCCCCCATGGCTGGACACAAAGGCTATGGGATCGCCCTTTGGGCAGAGATCCTTTCGGGTGTGATTCCGGGTGGGGCAATAACCTGCCAGGTAGGCAGTTGGATGTTTGACGAACCTTGTAAACCTTCGCTTCATAATGCTGCTTTTTTGGCAATCGATGTCATGGCCATATCAAACCGTGATATTTATACCAAAAAAATCAACCATTTGGTGCATGAGATTCAAAACTCCCCACCCGCAGAGCTGTCCACCCCTGTCCTCCTTCCCGGGCAACGGGAATGGGCCCAAAAACGGTCCTCGGATCAAAACGGGATTGTGTTGCCTGAGGATGTCCTGGCCAAACTGGACGAAGTAGCCAGGGAATGGAACCTCAACACCCCATGGACCCAAGTTTAGGGCCTTGATTTTTTTTGTTTTACAGCAGGAGTTTGTGATGAAATTGATTCGGCATCTGGATGGATCAGGAACCAAGGCTTACGCCCGCCTTCACGACAATGGTTCGTACACAAGGATTGAAGGCTGCCCTTTTGGAGAACACAAGGATACCGGCGAAAAGGTTGAGCCCGGAAAAATTCTCGCACCTGTGGAACCCCGCGATATCCTTTGCATTGGGCTTAATTACCGACGCCACGCCGAGGAAACCAAATCCGCCATTCCTGAAAATCCTGTCCTTTTCCTGAAAAACTCGGGTGCGGTGCAAAACCCGGGGGATCCCATTGTTTTGCCAGGCAGGCTTAAATCGGATTCCGTCGATTATGAATGCGAGTTGGCGGTGGTAATAGGCAAGAATTGCCACAATGTTACCAGAAAAGATGCCATGAAGTATGTTTTGGGCTACACCTGTGCCAACGATGTCAGTGCAAGGGACTGGCAAAAAAATGGTGGGGGCGGCCAATGGTGTCGCGGCAAAACTTTTGCCACCTTTTGTCCCTTGGGACCGGTGCTGGTCACAGCCGATGAAATCCAAAACCCAAACAACCTCGGCATTCGAACCATTCTCAATGGCAAGACTATGCAGGATTGGAACACCAATGACATGATTTTCGATGTGCCCGCAATCATCGAATTTCTCTCTTCAAGTACCCTGCTTCGCAAAGGAACGGTAATTCTGACTGGCACCCCGCACGGAGTAGGTATTGCCCAGAATCCCCCTGTATTTCTCAAGGCTGGAGACATTGTCAGCATTGAAATCGATAACATAGGAAAGCTTACCAATCCCGTGGCGGAGGAGCAGGTTTCCTGATGCGATGCCTTGGGTTGGATCTGGGATCGACAACAATAAAAGGTGCCGTTTTAGACTTGGAAACGGCCACCTTGTCCCATTTCCAATCCGTGCCCTTTCCAGCACCTGTCGGTGGCCTCGATCCCGGATTCCATGAGGTTCACCTGGGCGAAATTCTTGCGGCAACCCGCCTTGTCCTGGAAAAACTGTCCCAATCCGCCCCGGATGCTTCCAATCTTTTTGTTTGTTCCCAAATGGGAGGGTTGGTTTTATCCGATACTTCGGGCGCCCCGATAACCCATTACCTTTCGTGGAGGGACCAGAGGACCCTTGGCAAATCTTCGAATGGCCAATCGTTTCTGGACGAAACCCGAATTCGGCTTGGAGAGGAATGGTTTGGCCGAATGGGTGGAGAACTCAAACCGGGTTCGCCAACCAGTCTTTTGTTTTGGCATGCTCAAAATGGCAAACTACCCTTGCAAGGAACCGCCTCCTCGCTTGGGGAATGGGTCGTTGCCAATTTGACCAAAAATGGGTTATTCATGCACCCAGGCATGGCAATAGGGTTATTGGATTTGACGCTTGGGGATTGGGCCCATGGTGGTTTTGAGAAACTGGAGATTAGCCCGATTCGGTGGCCCCATATTTCCAAAACATTGGACCCTGTCGGGGCTGTAACCATTGGCTCTTCGAAATTGCAAGTGCATCCCGCCCTTGGTGACCAGCAATGTGCCCTTTTTGGAGTCGGACTATTACCGGGTGAATTGTCCATCAATGCATCAACAGGTTCCCAGGTTAGTCGATTAAACCCCCATTTTAACCCTGGGCCATTCCAATCCCGGTATTATTTTGAGGATTGGAAGCTGGACACGATCACTCACATTCCGGCCGGACGCTCGCTCAATGCCATTGTCGATTTGTTGACCGAAATACCCAATTCCAACGGGAAACCGGTTCCTCCATGGGAATACATAAGTTCATGTCTTGAAAACGAAACCGGGAGCGACCTGGATTGCAGTATCTCCTTTTTTCCAGGGCCCCTTGGTGAAACCGGCCACCTTAAAGCCATTACTTTGGAAAACCTCACCGTGGGCAAGTGGATATTCGCCGCCCTGACCTCGATGGCCAAAGGGTACAGGCTTTGTGCGGAAAGGCTTGGCCCAATTGCCTCCTGGAAGGGTGTTGTGGTTTCCGGAGGACTGGCGCAAACGCTCCCAAAACTTGGTACTCTTCTTCAACAAAACTTCCCTGGGCTTGCCATTCGCCATAACAACGGTGTCGAGGAAACCCTGATGGGTCTCCTTCGCCTTGCACAAAAACAATTGGTTTTGCCCCATTCTCCAACCTGATCGGGAAACTTTCCATGAACGAAACGGTAACCGGTGCACCCGATTCCAAATCCCTGGAAAAAGCGACCCTGGTGAAAATCTCATGGCGAATCATCCCGTTTATTTGTGTACTTTATATTTTCAACATTCTCGATCGTGCCAACCTGGGATATGCCCGCACTCCCATGGAACAGGATATTGGCTTGACCAAAGCTGCCTTTGACATTGCCTATGGCCTATTTTACATCGGGTATCTTGTTTTTGAAATTCCCTCCAATTTGCTTTTAACAAGAATTGGAGCCCGCATCTGGATTTCCCGGATCATGATTACCTGGGGCCTCGTCTCCATTCTCACCATGTTTGTGAAAAATGTGGAACAGTTGTATGTGGTCCGAATTTTGTTGGGGGTCGCAGAAGCGGGCTTTTTTCCGGGCATTATCCTTTACCTGACTTTTTGGTTTCCCTCGCGGGAACGAGCCAAAGTGGTCGCCCTTTTCATGGTGGCAATCGCTTTTGCAGGCGTTCTGGGTAATCCCCTATCGGGCCTCATCCTTCAATATCTCCACAAAATGGGAGGGCTTAATGGCTGGCAATGGCTTTTCCTTCTGGAAGGCATTCCGTCCGTACTTCTTGGAATTTTTGTCCTGAAGTTTCTGCCCAATGGACCCAAAGAGGCGGCCTGGTTAAATGCAAATGAAAAAACCTGGCTCCATAACACCCTTGAAGAAGAATCCAAAATCCGACTGAAAAACAAAGGGACCAATCATATCTGGGCCATGGTTGATCCCCGGGTTCTGCTTTTGACGGCGTTGTATTTCACGGTGGCAGTAGGAGCGAATGCCTCGGGTGCCTACCTTCCTACCCTGATTGCCGAACATTTTCCCAAAAGCCTTCCCTTTCAGGTAGGGTTGATAAGTGCTTTACCGCATATTTGCTCTGTTTTGCTTATGATCGCACTTTCCCGATGGTCCGACAAAAGGGGTCAAAGGAGCCCCTTTGTCGCCTTGGCTTCTGGCCTCGCTTGTTTGGGATGGCTTTTTGCCTGGAAGGCCGGAGACCCTTGGCTGGCCCTTGGGGGACTTTGTTTGGCACAAGCGGGCATGATGTCCATGCTGCCTGTTTTCTGGCCACTTCCCAGTACATTTTTGGGTGGTGCCGCGGCGGCAGGAGGCATTGCCTTCATCAACTCGGTTGCCAACATCGGCGGTTTTTACGGGCCAACTGTTCTCGGAAAATATGGCATTGAGGCCGTTGCTATGACCATGGGAATCGGAACGGTTTTGGCACTCCTCGTGGGAATCCTTGTGGAACCCAAAAAGTCTATTCTGGAAAGGACCTAAAGCATGGGTTTGGGAATTTTTAACCTTCATGGAAAGGTCGCTCTCGTGACAGGGGCGGCCAGCGGAATGGGGCGGGCCACGGCGTTGGCTTTGGCCGACCACGGGGCAACCCTCCTTTTGGCAGACCTGAACGAAGAAGGGCTCAAACAAACCCAAAGTATGATACACGCAACCGGGGCCAAGGTCTCCATTCAGACGACCGACACCTCCAATGTGGCGTTGATTGGCAAACTCTTTGCCAGGCTTGATCAGGAAATGGGCCGGGTTGATTTTCTGGCCAACATTGCCGGGGAAGGGATCCTGGCCAACCCTGTGGACCTCACCCAGGATCAACTCCAAACGGTCTTTCAAAACCTGGTTTTTGGCCGCTTTGCCATGTGCCAGGAAGCAGGAAAGCGAATGCTTGCCCAAGGGGGTGGTTCCATAGTGAACATCGGTTCCCTGGCGAGTAATACCGCTTTGGGCCGGGGACACATTGCTTACAGCATGGCCATGGGTGCGGTGGTTCAAATGACCAGGGAACTTAGTACCGAATGGGCCAGCAAAGGCGTTCGCGTCAATGCGATCCTGCCTGCCCAGGTTATGAATCCATCCCTTGAAAAACGGATTGCCGCCGACCCCTCGATGGAACAGAAATGGCTATCCGGAATCCCCCGTGGAAGGCTTGGAAACCCGAAAGACATCCAGGGACTCATGGTGTTGCTGGCCTCCGAAGCCTCTTCTTGGATCACGGGAGCCCTTATCCCCATGGACGGTGGGAATTTGGCCATGAATGCGGGCGGCACAATCGGCATCTGATAATCGACTTACACCATAGACAATTTGGGAATGATAATGGTACTCGACAATAAAACATTGGCAAACCTTCTCCGGACCATGCTCACCATTCGGCTTACCGAAGAGGAGTTGGCCAGGTGCCACCAACGGGGACTCATTCACGGAGCCTGCCACACCTATGTCGGCCAGGAGGCGATTGCGACGGGTGTTTGCGCCCATTTGGATATAAAAGATAGTGTTTTTAGCACTCACCGTGGTCATGGCCACGCTTTGGCCAAAGGTATGCCTCCTGCCGAGTTAATGGCAGAGCTATTTGGCAGGTCCACCGGATGTTCCCGGGGCCGTGGGGGCAGTATGCATATTTTCTCTCCCGAAATCGGCATGATGGGAACCAGTGGCATCGTGGGGCCTTGTATCCTTCAGGCGTGTGGGGGCGGTTACAGTTCCAAAATCCTGGGCAACCAAACCGTAGGCGTTGCTTTTTTTGGCGATGGGGCAGTGAATAACGGAGCCTTCCACGAAGGCTTGAATATGGCCGCCATCTGGAAACTGCCTGTCCTGTTTATTTGTGAAAACAACCAGTTCGCCACGGAGGTTCCTTTTGCTTACTCAAGCGGGATTCCTGATGTGGGCCGCCGTGCCGCAAATTATGGCATCGCCGGGATTGAGGTCGACGGAAATGATGTTATTGCCGTACACCAGGCAGCCCTTGAAGGCATAACCCGGGCCAAGGGAGGACTGGGGCCGACTCTCATTGAATGTAAAACCTACCGGACCAGAGCCCACGCCGAAGGTATGGGAGATTTTACTTACCGTACCAAAGAGGCTGTGGAGGAGTGGAAAAAGCGATGCCCCATCGAGAGGTTAAAATGTCGCATGATTTCAGAGTTTGGGTTCCTCCCCTCTGCAATTGAACTGATTGAAACCGAGGTCGCCGCCCTGGTGAAACAAGGGCGGGACTTTGCGGAATCCAGCCCCCGGCCTGATCCCAAAACGGCCAGGGACCATGTTTACGCGATGAATCCTCAAAAGGACGAGGAACCTGCCCCCAACTCCAGGGACAGGTCCATCACTTTTTCCCAAGCCACACTTGAAGCTCTAACCGAGGCCATGGAAGCGAATCCCAACATTTTTGTGATGGGAGAAGGAATAGGTGTTCGTGGGGGCAATTTCCGGACAACCGCCGGGCTTTTTGACAGGTTTGGACCGGCTCGCCTTTGCGATACCCCTATTTGCGAAAGGGGATTTGTCGGCCTTGCCTGCGGGGCGGCAATGACCGGGACAAGACCCGTGATCGACTTCATGTTTGCCGATTTTGTATTGGACTCCATTGGGGAAATTTTTAATCAGATCGCCAAAATCCAATATATGTCAAGCGGGCGCCTTACAATGCCTTTGCTTTTGAGAGGTTGCATAGGCATTGGCCATTCCGCGGCGACCCACCATTCCGGAAGTTATTATGGTATGTATGCCCAGGTTCCCGGTCTGGTAGTGGTTGTCCCTTCCTCCCCCTGGGATGCCAAGGGTCTGATGCGGACCGCCCTTCTAGGGAATGATCCGGTTCTTTTTCTGGAGCACAGGGAAATCCTGCAATCCAAGGGTCCTGTTCCTGAAGGGGAATATTGCATCCCCTTTGGCAAAGCGGCGGTGGTTCGGGGTGGCAAAGACTTGACCATTGTTGCTCTTGCCAGGATGGTGCATTTGGCCCAAAAAATCGCGGAGGAACTGGCCGCTACCGGGGTATCGCTTGAAATCATTGATCCCCGGACGGTCCTGCCCCTGGACACCCAAACCATCCTCCAATCGGTACAGAAAACAGGGAGGTTGCTGATTGTTGACGAGGCACCCCCTTCCTGCGGGTTTGCCGCCGAGGTGGCCGCATTGGTAGGCGATGCCGGGTTTGATTTCCTTGATGCACCGATAAAAAGGCTTTGTGGAACCTTTGCCCCTACCCCCTATAGCCCTGAACTCGAGGCGGTAATGGTCCCGACCGCCAAGGACATCACCAAGGCAGTACTTTCCCTTTTGGAGGAATAAACATGGCATTTGAAATCCGTGTTCCCCGATTGGGATGGTCGATGGAAGAGGGCACATTTGCCGGGTGGCTCAAATCCCAAGGCGACCTGGTTCGCGCCGGGGAACCATTATTTTCCCTCGAAGGGGAAAAAGCCACCCAGGACATTGAGTCCCTTGATTCCGGGTTTTTACAAATCCACCCCAATGCCCCCATTGCCGGCAAAGTGGTATTGGTTGGTGCACTTTTGGGTGTCCTGGTCCCGGAGGGAGAGGTGTACGAGTGGGAATGTGCGGATTCGCCCACCCAACCGACCTCGATTGACCCCTTTGTTGTTCCAAACACCCACCCCCCTGCCCCGGCTTCCCCATCAGCCCGCCGCCTTGCCAGACAAAAAGGACTCTTGCAGCCGAAAATTCCCAATCATGCTACCCCAATCGCCGCCGATGCCCCACCCATGGACCATACCTTGGTTACGGGAGCTTCCGCTGTATCCACCTCTACTCTGGCAACCCCAAGAGCTCGCAAACTGGGTAAAAAACTCGCCTTGGACTGGCGGACGATACCCGGTTCCGGCCGAAACGGGCGGGTTCGGGAAAGAGATATTCTTGTTTGGACTCAATCCTCTCCTCCCCAAAACCCGGATTGGATTTCACTACCCCTCACCAACACCCGAAAGCGAATCGCCGAACGCCTGGCGCAAAGCCGGAATCAGGCGGTTCCTGTAACCCTTACCACCAAGGCGAACGCCACTAAACTGGTTGCATTAAGGCAAAGGTTCAAAAATGCCCAGGGTGCCGTTCCCTCTTTCACTGACATTTTGGCCAAATGTGTAGCCCTTTGTTTGGTTGATCATCCTCTCCTCGCCGGGAGATGGAAAGAAGACCACCTGGAATACCCAAAAAAAGAAGGGATCCACATCGGCATTGCTGTCGATACGGAGCATGGACTTTTTGTGCCCGTCCTTAGGAATCTGGCCCACGCATCGCTTTTTGACATTGCCAAAAAATCTACCGAATTGGCTCATTTGGCTCGAATAGGGAGGCTCCCGGCAGAAGCCATGAAGGGGGGAGTTTTCACCCTTTCCAGCCTGGGATCCCTTGGCGTTGAATTTTTCACCCCGGTGATCAATCCGCCCGAAACGGCAATTCTTGGGGTGGGCACGATGCAAAATGAGGCTATATTCCAAGAAGACGGTTCCCTGATTGGTCAGAAACGGCTCCCCTTGAGCCTTACCTTTGACCACCGCATTGTGGACGGAGCCCCAGCCGCCCGCTTTCTCAGGGATTTGGTTTTATTGATTGAAACCCCTCCGGAAGCCTTAGGGTGCTTTGAGGGCTAAGTCTTTGATACGATTTCACTCAAAAAGGAGTATTCTCATGCAAAAAAAACCTGATCAATCGGTTTCTGTCAAACAAAGGCGGGATTTTCTCAAGGCTCTTGCCTTGGGTACCTCGGCCGTTACGGTGGTTCCCCGCCATGTCCTGGGGGGGCCCGGCCTTATTGCACCTAGTGACCGGATTCGGGTTGCCTCGGTAGGCGTTGGGGGTATGGGGGGAGGCGATGTTGGCACGATTAGTCGCCTTGGGGCAGAAATCATTGCTTTGTGTGATGTGGATCAGGTTCGTGGAGCCGGTTCGTTCAACACCTTCGCCAAAGCCCGTCGCTACAAAGATTTTCGGATCATGCTGGATAAGGAAGCCAATAACATTGATGCTGTTACGGTGGGAACCCCCGACCACACCCACGCCGTGGCCACCATGGCAGCGCTCCGGGCAGGGAAACATGTTTACTGCCAAAAACCGCTGACCCAAACCCTGCATGAAGCCAGGGAGGTTACCAAAACGGCAAAGGCGGCTGGTGTTATCACCTCCATGGGTAATCAGGGGCACGCTTCCGAGGGAGCCAGGCTTACCAACGAATGGATTCGTGGGGGAGTAATAGGCGAAGTAAATGAGGTTCATGCCTGGTCCGACCGGGCGGGCAAACTGTGGAAACAGGGCCTTGGCAGACCCAAAGGCAGACCCGATACTCCCAAAACCCTCGACTGGGACCTTTGGCTTGGGCCCCGGCCGGAACGGCCTTATAACCCGGCATATGCCCCGCATAATTGGCGGGGTTGGTGGGATTTTGGCACAGGGGCCTTAGGTGACATGGGTTGTCATATTCTGGATCATCCTATCTGGGCCCTGGAATTGGACGCCCCGTCTTCGGTGGAAGCCCGGACCACCCTTGATGGAAGTGAACTCGAGGACAAGCGGCCCAATTTCGAAACCTATCCCATTGCTTCCCTTATCTATTACCACTTTCCCGCCAAGGGAAACCGCGGGCCCGTGAAAATGACCTGGTATGATGGAGGCCTGATGCCTGGTGTCCCTAACGAAATGCCAGACGGGAGAAGACTTCCGGATAACGGCGTGCTTTACATTGGCACAAAAGGCAAAATGTACCACTCCTCCCATGGCGGGATGCCGCAACTCCTTCCCGGCGAACTGATCGAAGAGGCCAAAAAGGTCCCCAAAACCATGGAACGATCTCCGGGCCATTACGAGGAATGGGTCAATGGTTGCAAAACCAAAAAACGGCCGGCCGCATCTTTTGATTACTCAGGTCCCATGACCGAAACGGTGCTATTGGGGGTTTTGGCACTCCGGGTTCCAGGCAGGCGATTGGAATGGGATTCAGCCCTGTTAAAGGTGAAAAACCAACCGGAGCTCCAACCGTTCATCCAACCCGAATTCCGAAAGGGGTGGTCCCTGTGATTCGGTCCCAAATCGTTTGGTTGTGCCTATTTCTTGCCACGGGAAGCCTTACCGGGGCAGATAACGAATTGTCTCCTCAGGAAAGCGCCGAGGGTTGGCAACTGCTATTTGATGGGAAAACCACTACGGGATGGATGAGTCCCAAAGGAAAACCACTTCCCCAAACCCATGTCCAGGACGGGTCCTTAAACCCCCATCGCTGCGATTATATGCTCACCCATGAAAAGGTTTGGGGGAATTACCGGCTTGCATTGGATTTCAAGATTTCCCCAAAGTGCAATAGTGGGCTTTTCCTAAGGACCTACCCTTTGACACCCAGGCCGGGAAGGGATGTTGGTTTCAATGGGTTGGAAATCGCAATTGATGACACCCAAAACGCAGGCTACCATGACACCGGAGCCCTTTATGACCTATCCAAACCCAAAAGCAACGCCATGAAACCTGCGGGCCAATGGAACCACATGGAGGTCCTCTCCGATGGCCCCTTGATTGTGGTTCTACTCAATGGCACCGAGGTTAACCGGGTGGATTTGGATCTCTTTCAAAGTCCAAACTTGAGGCCTGACGGGACGATGCACAAATTTGATACCGTATTCAAAGACCACCCTCGCAAGGGCCATATTGGCTTACAGGATCACGGTTCCGACTGCTGGTACAAAAATATTAAAATCCAACCTAAAAAGTAGGTTTTTAAATGCGTTTTTGCGATTGAAACCGGGAAGGGTTGATTGCCATTTCTTGCGAACATTTCCGGGGAGTTAATGGCTCCTATCTACCAAAAAAAAAAGAAAAGTCCCACCCAATCGGATAGGACTATTTCCTTAATTCCAATAATTGCGGTACAACATCAGGATTTTTGTTTTTTGTGGTTGACGACCCTTCCAAACTCTGTTAAGAATTGATGTGGATACTGGATTCTGCCTACTTCACACCTTTTTCTCATATCAGGGGGAGTTATGGATATTCGTTCGTTTTCCTCTCCGCGTCGATCCAAGGGATTTACCCTCATTGAACTTTTGGTTGTAATAGCGATTATTGCCGTACTAATCGGTTTGCTATTGCCTGCCGTTCAAAAAGTCCGGGAAGCCGCAAACAGGATGAGTTGTACCAACAACCTGAAGCAAATTGCCTTGGCCACGATTAGTGTTACCGACACCAATAATGGCAAGCTGCCACCTGGCTTGGGAAATTATCCTTCCCGTCAACCTGCCGCCGGCAATGGCCAAGGGGGAGTCCTGTTTCATATTCTCACCTACATTGAACAGGATTCGCTTTATAAAAGCACCAAAATCATTGATGATCGAAATGGCAATCTGGACACCTTCAGCCAGTGGGGTGTTCCCAATCCTACCCGCATCAAGGCCTATGTTTGTCCATCTGATGGGCATGCCAGTCCGGAAGATCATGGACTCGCCAGTTATGCCTACAATGGTCAGGTTTTTGGCTTGAGTTATCCGGGTGGATGGGGAGCTGGCAACAAGCTTTTTCCTGCTTCCATAACAGACGGGACTTCCAACACCATCTTTTTTACAGAGAAGATGACCAAAGCTTATGAGGCCGACGGATGGGCGCCCGGTGGCAACCAAAACTATTGGCCCGATTGGGGTCCATGTATTGCGGATACTGCTGACGCCGGTCAACCTTCTGGGGCGGCGTCCATGTTTCAGGTCCAACCCAAGGCCAGGGCCGGGGCTGGAAACCGGGCTTCCAGTCCTCACTCAGGTGGCATCATGGCGGCTTTTGGTGATGGAAGCGTTCGGTTTGTCAACGATGGGGTCCAGCCCCTGAACTGGTGGGCTATGCTGACCGCCAAGGGTGGTGAAACCATTACTCCTTGATATATATGGTCCGTTTCCCCTGGAACCCTTTGAGGATTTGCCCCTTGTTATCCCTTCGTCAATCCGTTTTTACCCCGGCTCTTAAAGGGCTGGGGCTTTTTTTTCTGTGCCTGGGAGTCCTTGCCTGTGGAGGTGGTCGTCCCACCGCTTCCATAGCAGGCAAGGTTGTTTTCAATAATGGCCCTTTGGAGGGAGGATCGCTGGTTTTTGACTACGGTGAAGGGGTTAGCAAAACGGTATCTCTTTCTTCAACAGGGACCTTTAATGAATCTGCTCTTTTTGTTGGTTCGGCCAAGGTTGGCGTCGTTCCACCTGCCTTTATCAAAGGGAGCCAAAATAGTGCTACCGCCGCCAAAATGAAGGTTCCAAAAGGATTTCAAGGCAAAGAAGGTTATTTTGGAAACACCAAGGAGTTCAAGGTCGCAGAAAAGTACAAGGATCCCAACACCTCCGGGCTTACTGTAGAAATCAAAGCCGGCAAAAATCCGGATGTCACCTTTGAAATCAAATAATCGGATTTCTCCTTCCTGTGGAGAAACTTCCGGGCCACTCCCCCAATGGGGTTGATTGTGTCGAAAAAATACCTTTATCCAACCCTTCTCGCCTCCCTGATTTTGGGGGGTTTTATTGTTTTTGGTGCGCAATATTTTCGCAATGAACATGAATTGGTTGCCAGCCAAACCCGCATAATTGCCCTCCTGGAGGGGTTACGGTATCGGGAGGCTTGGTTGGATTTAAAGTTGCATGGCACCAAGTTAATCCAACGAAATGGCCCGCTCGCCTCCAGGGTTTTCCGCCTGGCAAACGACCTTCACCAGGCGAACATCGTCCTTGGTTCCACACCAATCGACAAGGATCAGGGAGAATGGGACCTGCAAAGGGTCCTTTTGCAATTGGAAGGTCCCCAATGGCAGGATCAGTTGGAATATGCCATGGTATTGGCAAGACAACATAAAAACCAACAGGGGCAAATATATGAATCCCTTGTCAGGGGGTCTCTTGCCAGGAAAAATACAAAGGATGCCCACCAATGGGTTATCGCCTGGAAACAGCTAGAGGGAGACATTCGGTGCGATTTGGCGGAAGCTTCCCTACACGAATTCACAGGCCAGGGCGAAGAGGCTTTGGAATCCTTGCAAAAAAGAGCTTTAAGCCTGGCTCCGCCCTCGCCGGAGATCGAAGCCCGAGCGGGTGCTCTTTTTTTCAACATGAACAAACCAGGTCAAGCCGTTTGGCATTTGACCAAATCTCTTGAACTCCTTCCTGATCAACCCGATTGGCAATTGACCCTGGCAAAAAGCATGGACTTGCTTGGCCAATCGGAGCAGGCTTTGGCTCTTTTGGAAAAAATAATAGCAATCAACTCCAAAAACATGGAGGTGGTCGCTGAGCGGGGCCGTCAATTGCTATTGGCGGGACAAGCCAGCCAAGCGATTCCCGATTTGGCTAAAGTCCTCGAAAACGACCCGGGAAATGTGGATGCCGCGGAACACTTACAGCGTGCATTGTTCGAAATGGGAGAGGAAGCCAAGGCTAAACAATGGGCAAAAAAAATTGAAAAAATGCGGACGGACCAGCGTCGATTAAATGCCATTTTTCAAATGCTATTGCCCCTTCGTCCCGAGGACCCGGACTTGATGACCGAGGCGGCCGGGATTTTCCTTCGGGCCGGGCAACCAAAAAGTGCCTTGGTTTGGGCAAAAAAAGCCTTGGGAATTGACCCCAACCATAGCGTGGCAAACAGCCTGCTGGCTGGCTACTACGAAGCAACGGGAAACCCGGGCCTTGCGGCCATTCACAAAAAAATTGCGCCCACAAAAGGGGCCCAGAAATGATCCGTGGGGAAAAAACGAACCCGAATCAAACCAAAGGGAGGATTTGGATCAGGAAAGGTGTATTTTTTTCAGGCCTGGTTCTGTTTATCGGAATTTTATTCTTGCCCCTTGCTGCCGGGTTTTATGGCCGTTTCCTACTTAAGCGTTGTCATCCTGAAATTGCATTGGATTACCTTACCTTTGCTCTCCATTTTCACCCTTGGTGGATTGAAGCCCAAATGGAAGCCTGTTCTGCGGCCAGGCAATTGGGCAATCACCCCCTTGCCTGGACCCATTTGGAATACCTCGAAGAAAGGCTGGGGGGAATTTCCCCGGAATCCCTCCTCCACTGGAAAATGATTCATGCCTCCATGGGTGACCTCCAGATCGTGGAGGTAAATCTTTTGGACGAATGGAGGCGGGGTGGTTCTGAGGCGCACGAAATTGCCTCCTCCCTGGTGGAGGGTTATATCCGTATGTTCCGACTGCCTGATGCCCTGGCCCTTACCGGGGAATGGCTCGATCGGGAACCCGGTTCATTGAAAGCAATGCTGCTTCGGGCCCAGACATGGCACAGATCCCACTCCCCGGATAATGCGGTGGATTCCCTCCAGGAAGTGATTTCGATGGATCCCACCCAGTCAGAATGCAGGCTCCAATTGGCCCTGTCCCTTTTGGATAAGGCCAAGTACGATGAGGCCCTAAAACACCTGGATTTGTTGGCCGAATCGGGGAAAATGGATGGTTTGATTGAGTCCAGGCGGGCACGGTGCCTACACATGATTGGCCGTGAAATGCAAGCCCGAAACCTTCTGGAAAAGGCCCTCAAAACATTACCAGGGGATTATCGGTTGTATTCGACATTAGGACAAATTGAACTCCTCACCGGCCACAACGAGGAAGCCGAGGAAGCCTTCAGGAAGACCTTGTCGATGCAGGAGACCGATTACCTCGCCAATTTCTCCCTTTCCCAGGCACTCAAACGGCAAGGGAAAAATGAAGAGTCCAAGGCCTTCCTTGACCGGGCCGAAAAAATCAAAACCACTCTGGAAAGGCTCAATGAAATTACCTCAACGGCCATTTCCCAAAGGCCTTTGGATCCCGGCTTGCATCGTGAATTGGGAAATATCTTTACCTTCCTTGGTCAAACCGAAAGTGCCAGGCGGTGGCTCATGAGTGCGGATCGCCTAGACCCTGCTTCCCATTCACCTCCCGTTCCTTGATGACGAATGGGACATACCGATCAGGGTCTTCGGAAAACCTTCACAGGAACTTTATTTCCCGAGAAATCCCCAACCGCAACCGCATTCCTCCCAAACTCCTGACCGGAAAGGATTGCCATGGTGACATGGTCTGCGAAAACCGATTCCAAAACGCTTGCTTCCCATTGGCCTTTGCCCTTGGGGGTCCACAATAGAACGGAGGGAAGGTCACGGGCTTTCCGGTAGGGGAAACCCTCCTCCGGCAGGAACGCTACTGAAACCAATTCCGGGGAACCTTGCCCAGGTTCAATCCTCCCTAAAGGTAACGCCCGATGCACACCATGCATTGGACCAATGGAGTGATGCTTGAAAACAAGGTCCCCAACATTTTCCAACCAGGAAACGCCATGGTAGGGTTTGAGCAAATAGGGTTGATCCAAAACATCTCCATTGGTTAGGAGAAGGTCCACATCCCCATCCCCATCGAGGTCGGCCTGAACGATTCCGCTAAAGCCCAATCCCGGATGGCCTCCCTGGTAGATATTTCTGCTTTGGAATGTCCCATTGCCCTGATTTACATACAGCGTCACACATTCATGTTCCTGCCCAAAAAGGGCAATAAAATCCTGTTTGCCATCGCCATTCCAATCCCTAACCAAAATATGAATGGCTCCATGGCGGGGGTCAATTTCCTTTTTCAACCAAACTTTTGGATCGGCATCCAGGGCAGGAATTTGGACAAACCACACTTCCCCGGTTTGATTCCAGCCAAAGGCCGAAACGACAAACTCCATGGGCCAAATACCAGGGGATGTCAAGGGTTTGATATCCGTAACCCTACCCACATTTTCCAGCAGGACAGTTTCTTTAAATGTTCCATCCGATTGGCCCCGATGCCAAACCGCCCTTCCCTTCCTGGCATCCGTTGGGAGAAAGCTGCCAAGTTCACTCACCAGGAGATCGCCCAAACCATCCCCATCAAAATCCCCTGGTTCCAAATGGCATGGATGATTTCCCTTGATGACCGATTGCCAGGCCAGGGGCTTTTGGGGGTCCCAAGAGCAAATCAAACCTCCACGCATGTCAACTGCCCACAACAAGGGACGACTTGAGGGATCTTTGGAGGCATACCGTAAATGGGCGATCGCCGTCCCGCCGGGGGGTGTTTCTGGCCACGGGGGCAGGTCTTCGGTAATCCAACCCCTGGCCTTTGCCCGATTGGGTACCGAATCATCCAGTTTTTCCGGGGCTTTTTTTTCATACCAATCCACCACTCCCGGCAAAGGCGGTGCCTTTAAAGCCAATCCAGCTTTTTCGAAAAACTGGTAACCCCGTTCCACCTCCATTTTCCAGGCATTCCTTGGAAAGATTTCTGGAGGAGGCATCCCATGACAATAGGCACAAAAATTATGGATGGCTTCCTCATCCACCGGAACGCCCTCGTGGGTACCCCGTTTATTCCCCGCCATGGGCCCACATCCTAACGGGGTGAAGAAACCAAATAATAATAGACATGAGGTTAGGACAAACAAAGCTATTTGCTGTCTTTTAAGTGCTTTCATGGAATATCCTCCATGGTTAAACCACCTTTTCATGGTTGGATGGGACCACTTTGCAACCTTTTCAAGGCAGTTATTTCTTCGCGTAGAACGGATCCCAAACCGGCAAAACTTTCCAGGTTGGACCACTCCTTGAGCGACTCAATGCGTCCTGCCCAAGGTGTTTGTGGTATGGGCAAAGCCATTTTTGCTACGGCAAAAGGTACCCCTTGGACCATTTGAAGCTGGATTTGGGCAAGGTCTGAAGATAGGTCGCCAATCAGGGAATCAAACATGTTCACGGTTCTTTCATGGGGAAAAAGAGCCAGGTTTGCCATCCCTTTGATCCACCCTAACACGGGCAATTTCCAATGGTCTCCAAGGCCTTTACCTTGGGTTCTTGGCCATTCAAATAATCCAAAAATCCGATGCATTGTCTCATGATTCCCTGCCACCTCCAAGGCAACCTCTGGAAACCCGCATTGAATAAGCAATTGCATCCTGAGTTTGGCACCTTCCGTGCCAAACCTCTCGGGTCTCCCCCTGTTTAATTCGCCAAGGGCTTGTCCCTTGAGGCCAAGGGCAATTGCCTCTTTGACCCTTGCCAACGACCGGTCTGAATCGCCTGGGTAGCGAAATTCCAACATGTGTTTCAGGTCCATTACCTGGGTTGGGCCAGAGGCCAAAAAGGTCGCCTCCCTCCCCTGGGCCAAAGTACCACCTGCTTTGGAGAATTGCGGAAGGGCTTGGGCCAAATCCAATGCCCCGACCTGCCTTAATACTCCCGCGTAAACCCCTGCTATTTTGCCATCCAAGGGATTCAAATCCAAGGATTTTCTAAAGCAATAGGCAGCCTGAGCCAACCAGGCTTCAATTTCCATGGGGGTTGGAGCCGTTTTGTTTGCCCCAAGGAAATTTCTTGCCAGGATCAATTCCCCGGTAATTCCCCAAGCCAAGCCATCCCTGGTATTTTCCCTAAGTGCCAATTCGGCCCATTTCCAAGCCCATTGCAGAGCCAAACTAGCCTCAGCATGAGAGGAAGGTTCGGTTTGTTCCCCCTCAAACCAGGCAAAGGCCATTACCGATTCCGCCGATTTATTGACTCCAAGCCCCTGAACCCTTCGATTGGGACCTTGGTTTCTGGAGGGCCCTAAAAGGCAAACCGTTCCCGAAAACACCAAGGGCCTATGCGTTGGCCAATGTTTCTTTTCTTCAAGGTAGGCGGAAGCCGCTTTTCTTGGTTTCGAATCCCCCACCAACACGAATGGTTGCCCCTCCAATGGGGGGCCTATTGCCCCGGAAAGCTGACAATGACGCATTCCAGCCGTTACCTGGCATTTTTCCCAGACCCATTTGGACCTTGTGATTATGGGAGAAAAGGCAAGTTCGGGCCGGGCTTTGAATAACTCTGCAAAGGCTTGAATCTCTGCGGCTTGCGGAAAGTATCCACTGTTTTGAACCGCAACGGTTTTGTCCCCGGCCAGTCCCACCCATAGCGCAAATGCTACCAAACCTGCTCCCCAAGGGAGTACACGCTTTTGCCGTTGGGGTTGGATTGCCTTGGTCAACCAAATACACCTCAACACCATAACCAATAAAAGTCCTAGCTGCCAGGAAAAGGATCCTTCGCCATTCATTTGGTCCAAGCTTTGGTGAATGAACCTCCAAGTGTCCCATACCAATCCCACCAGACATAAACCCATTCCTGCAATCCAACTTTTGGGATACTGTTTCCTTTGCTGCCACCATAGCCCTCCCAAGGCCCACCCAAATGGTGCAGAAAGGATCCAAACGACTTGGGTAATCCATAAAAAATGCACCCGTCCCGACTGGACCAACCGAGGAATCAACATTACCAGGCCAAGCAATATTGGACCAGGCCCTGGGACAACGAATCCAATCAATACAAAAAAACCAAGTGCAAAGGTTCCCCAAGGCAGGGATCGTTTTTCATCAACGACAAAACCCCAAGGAATAAACGCCATCACCAAAACACCGAGGAATACCAAAATCCCAGCCCATCCCCCTACCAGAAAAACCATGGCCCACAAAAAGTCTGACATGGGATAACCCTGCAATTGCGAATGGTCTCCAGAAAGGAGATTCCATCCCCTGGCAACAGGAATCAAGCCCCCTTGCCCTTGGTTTCCCGTTACCACCCAAGCAATGGCCACCGCGGTGATTAGGATTGGAAACGCCCATTTGGCCCATTGGTGCATGATTAAGATTTCCGCTGGGAAGGTTTTTGGACAGGGGTTTTATCCAGGAGGTCCAATACGATTTTGGTTTCGGGAAATTGCTCCGGATATTTTAATTCCCTGAGGGAACGAATGTCAAAACCCATGTCCATTTGTTGCAAATGGCGGTTGGACAAACTCAAAAAAGCCAAGGCTCCCAAGTGTTTGGGCATTTTCTCCCCATAGCTTTTGGATGCCTCCTTCAGCCCCTTCCAATCTTCCAACCTGTACAAAAGGCGACACCGAATTCCCAGACCTTCCAAGGACCGAAATTCAGGAAAACGGGAACCTAATTTTGCCAACCCTTCGGCAAAATCCCCCCGGGCATCCTTTTCCCTGCCGGTGGCTACCAAATGGTCCCCATGGGCCAGATACCACCGGGCCCAAAGCAAGGGATTGAAGGGGTTTTGTGCATCGGCATCGATTCGTTTTTTTGCCTCGTCCCACCTCCCCAGGGCAATGAGAGCATGGACCAACCCCAGCCTGGCCCGGCCATCACCATTTGTGGTCCAAATGTTTTCCAGTATGTTTGCGGCTTCCGCCCATCTGCCTTTGTTTTCCATGGCAACCGCTAGCCGGAACGAACCGCGCAAACCCAGTGCATCCGGTTTTCCCATTAAAAGGAACGGATCGGGCCAATCGGGATCCTCCGGAATGTGGCGAAAATCCTCAATCGCCTGACTCTCCTTGACACTTGGGTTCTGTTCGGCGGAAAGGAGCAAAAACAACAAAGTCCTCCGTTTGGTCAAATAACCCACATCGGGAATTTCCTGGAAATGGTTTTTGGCCTCAATGTCCTGACCTTGGGTATATGCCATTTCGGCCAGCATGAGAGATTCCAACGGATGTTTTTGCACCTGGGATTCCTGCGCAAGGAGGACTTTGATGGCATCCTCGTCCTTTCCTACCAACCGCAGAGCCTCCGCAAGTCTTAAGTAGGGAGCAGGGTTTTGAGGGTCGGATTGGGCCGCCAGGTCCAAAGCGGTATGCAATGGTTTGATGGCCAATTCTGGTTTTGCAGGAAGAAAACTCCATCCAAGGAGGTACGGATAACGAGGATTTTTTGAATCCAGAAAGGAGGCATTGGAAAGGCACTTCCTCGCTTCGTCCAATTGCCCGGCATCAACCAGAACCAATCCCAAATTGGCCCAGGCAACCGGATCCCCAGGATTTTTTATGAGTGCGGCTCGCGTCCTCTCCACCGCCCCAAAGGTTAATGGATCTACAAGACCCGGATCCATCGATGGCGGAACCTTCAAGGAAGGGCCACAGCCAAAAATGCCTGCCAATACGAACCAGGCCAGATTTCGGGCGAAGGGGATCATGGCTTGGCTCCCTGACCCTTGCCCGGTGTAAGCCATTTCCCTTTGCCAAATCGAAGGACTTGCCTTGGCTTTCCCTTGGCCAGGGTAAATTGTTCTTTTTCCCCCCCGGGCCAGATTACCGAAACCTCCGCCTGATTTATCCCCAAATCCACATCTGGGGCAACGAAGACCAGTGCTTCGGACGAGCTTTGGAAACTCCCACCCGGGGAAAGAATCCGCTCCCGGCCGTCCGGCAAAACAAGGCGAATGGGACCCGTGCATCGGTGGCCATTCTTATCATGGAATTCCAAGGCTGTTCCATTATTTTCGGATTTGTTATACAAAACAAGGGGCCGTTGCCCTAATCGCGTAACAATTAAATCGGGCTTGCCATCGGCATTCAAATCGGCCGAGGCCATACCCCGGTGAATACCGGGCAAATCACATAAACTACCTACTTGGGGCGAAATATCCTCAAATGGACCATTGATTTGTCCCTGAAAGAGCTGGTTTTTTTGGGAATAACCTGCCATCCATTTTTCCCCAGGTGCAGCGATCCGGGAATGATTCGGCTGGTTTTCGGCAGCCACGGACCCGTTTGCCAAAGCCAAATCCAATCGTCCATCAAGGTTAAAATCCAGAGCTACCGTCCCGAAACCAGTTCCCCGCCAGTGCGAACGGGTGACACCCAATTGGGCTCCCCGTTCGCGGAAACGCCCCCCCTCCCCTTGGACCCAAAGTCCATGGGTTTCTTCGGCGAGATGGGTCATAAAAACATCCAACCTCCCCTTGCCGAAAAAATCTCCAAGAGCAATTCCCATGCCGGCCTGGGCCCGACCCGATCCACCATAGGCTAACCCTCTTGGAAGGGCCTGTTCCGAAAAATGAAATCCACCCTGATTCATCCATAGGTGGTTGGGTTTGCCATCATTGGCAACCAGGATATCAGGTAAATTACTACCTCCAAAGTCCGCAATAACAACTCCCAATCCGGGTCCAGGCAAATCGGCCAATCCGGAGGAGGCTGTAATATCCAGAAAACCAGGCTCACCTCCCGGATTGGATCCCAGGTTTTTGAATACTCTGGTCATGCGACCGGGAAAGGCCGAGGGTGGACAAAATTCACCTAAACCGGAAGCCCCGGTGCAGTGCCAGGCGGGATCAAAAGCGACATAGTTGACCACCACCAAATCCGGCAACCCATCCCCATCCAGGTCCCCGATAGCACAGGAGGTTGCCCAATCGGGGTTTTGAGAATGCGAGGGACTTGATGATAGGCGAAATTGGCCACCCCCAGCGTTCAAAAAAAGTTGAATCCCGGAATACTCCGATACGAGAACATCGGGTTTGCCATCCCGGTTGACATCGCCAATAGCAACTCCTGTACAATATCCGGAAAGGTCCAACCCATTTCCGGCAGGTGCCAATTGAAAACGGTCCGGGTTTTTTTGAAGGAATAATCGATTGGGTTGACCGGTTTGGCCCCCACAGTTTGGAAAAAACAAATCGACCCGCCCGTCACCATCCGCATCAAATGCGGCAACCCCAGACCCCAAAATCTGGGGCATGAAAAAGTCCCCGGAAAAAGGTCCGCAGTCCTGTTTTTCCAATACCCCAACCTCCTCGCCCCTTTCAGAAAACCAATCCCTGCCCCCGACGAAAGAAGCCATTGGAGAAACCTTCGAAATGCCTATCAACGAAGCCGGGGTCGACCAGGAATAATATCCGGCGATTAATAAACCTCCCATCACAAGGAGGAAAACTGCCAGAAAACCCGATTGGCGAAAGGACATTGACAATTTGATTTTTTTCGGGGAAGTAAAAATGCCTTGCTGAAATGCTAGGGAGGCCATAGCGATACTTCATTATCAAAATTCCGCCCCCGATTCGGAAAAAAACCTATGACTTCCAAGTCGTTTCCCGTCATTTTGGCTATAGTGGTAGTCGCTTTTCTCGGTGGTTCCGCTATTTTCCTTTGGAAGGAATATCAGCCAGCAATTCCCCCTGCCAAACGGGCAACCATCGACCTTTCCGATCATAAGGATATTTCCGGGGAAAAATGGGCGGAAATTGCCAGGCGAACCGATGTGGATTGGCTCGGCTTGGAACGCTCCTCTGTTACCAATGAGAACCTCGAACAATTGGGGTCCATGCCAGGATTGGCTTATCTCAACCTTGAGGGGACAAAAATCACTAATGAGGGTTTGGCAACCCTTGGACAAATGCAGGATTTGATTTGGATAAGCCTCGTTTCCACAACGATTGGTTCCGAGGGGTTAGTCATTTTCAAAGCCCTGCCCAAACTGATTGATTTGCGACTCGACTTTACAAAAATTGACGACAAGGCCATGAAAACGCTTGCGGAATTACCCAAACTGAAAATGCTTACGATTTCCAATACCTCCATTACGGATGATGGTTTGCTGGTTTTGGCAGGTTCAACAAGCCTGAGTAAGCTCGATATCCGAAACACCAAGGTCACCAAGGAGGGATTAAAGGAGTTTTCCAAATTGGCCAAGTCTTGCCAAGTACTTTCCTCCGTGGGAGGTGGTGGCCCGCCAGGAGGAATGAAAGGGCCTCCGGGGGGACTGAAAGGGCCTCCGGGGGGAATGAAAGGCCCACCGGGGGGTGGTTTTATGGGGAAAAAAAGATCAGAAGATGGGGAAAATAAATCCCCATCGGAAGGAAAGTAACGCCATTCTGGCTAGAAATCGTATCGACCCTGCAGATAGATGCCAAAATTCTCCAATTTTCCGCTGGATTGACCCAGTTGGCCAAGTCGCCAATATTCGTCCCATTCCAAGCCGGCCCTGATAAAAACTTTGTCCAGCACAGCAGGGGTCCATTGAACCCCTGTTTGCAATTTCATGATCGGAACGGTGTTGGTTGATTTGCCTGAGTTTACTGTAAAGGGATATCCTGGTACAGAATTGGAGAACGATTGGTTGATTTGACCCATTACCGTTGATATTTCCGCGCCATGCCAAAGTACCCAGCTTCGATTTCCGGTTAGGGCATACTCCCCATCATAACGAAATCTGGGCCCGCCTCCAAAAAAGTAATTGGAGGCATGCCCCACTCCCACAATTCTCCCACCAAGCATCGGGTTGGCCGTAGTGTCGTAGTAGAAAAAACCAAGCTTTACGCCAATTTCATATTTCAGGGATACTTGGGGTCCAAATTGTTTAAAGGGTGACCGATACAAAAGGTCGATTTCGTTTTGGGCAATGCGACTTTCCACGCTACTGGGCAAATTCAAAAAGGTTCCGGTGCCCGATCCCTGGGCTACCAGAAATTGATAATTAAAGGCAAACTCCCCCTGCCCACCAGGCAGGATATATCCAAAATCAAAGGTAGGAGTGGCAACCCATTCCAAAGCCACCTCCGGAAAAACAAAGTTGGCATTGGGAACATTTTTACCCAGGGGAATGGCATTCCAGGGAAGTTGGGTCAAATTGACCTGGAGAGTTCCCTGGAAATTGGGCCGGACAATTAGGATATCCTGGGAATAATAAAACCCCTCCTTGGGTTCCAGACCTCCCGGGACCTTTTGGGGCCTTGTCCCATTGGGAAATTCGTCACCGGTAATTCCCGGCAACAGATTGGGGACAACAAGTCCACCCAAATCGGTTTTTCCAGGAGAAATGGGAAAATTGGTAGTGGGATCCGGAATGCGTTGGAAAAAATCCTCAGCCGAGGTGGGCAGGTTTCCCGTCGGAGCCCTTGGTAAAACAGGTACTCCCCCGGCGGGAACAGGGGATCCACCCGGTATCAGTGGGGGAAGTCCGGAAGGTAAGGGAGCTGAAGGTGGAGGCAATGGGATAGCCCCCTCCTGGGCATTCGCATTTTGAAAGCCAAGCCATAACCCGAAAAGGGTTGCCCAAAAGAATTCCAAAAATGGCCCATTTTTCCTCATGGACTGGCCATAATCAACCGACACATGCCAGCGCAAGGGGAAGGTTGCCTTTTTGGGGGATTAGTCCTTAACCCAAGTTACGCAGTTGGGACCATGAAAACCCGGTTTTTTTCGGGAAAAAATTAAATCAGCCTTAAAAAGTCGGGCCTACAAATCCCCTTTTGGGGTGTCTGGTTCAAGTATAAATGCGCCGGACCTTGTTCATGACCTTTTCACCTTTTCCCAATGTCCTTCACCCCTTTTATATCTTAACTCATAGTCATTTTTTCGTGGACCAGACCACCTCCGAGGAAAATACCATGAAACCGCCAATGCTATGGCTTACTCTATGCCTCCTCCTGAGTGTTGTTGCCCCTGCTGCGAATGCGAATGAGAAGGGTGAAGTCAAAGCGATTGTGAACAAAGCGACCAAGGCGGTCGGCGGTGAGGACAACCTCCTGCGGTTGTTCCGTTGGAAGGAACATTACTATTTCGGTGAGAGCAAGACCGGGACGCTGAGGGATCCGATTCTGCAACCACCCGATCACTGATGGCAGGCAAAAACCGACATCGCAAAGAACAACCCGGATCGGCTCGATAAGACCCATCTCGTCGAGGCATGGACTCTCGTGCCGCTCACCAGGAAAGATTCCACGCTGACGCTGCTCCCTGAAATCAAGGTCGAAGACAAGCCCGCAGTTGGCATTCAACTTGCCCGCAAGGGGAAGGCTGATCTGAGTCTGTACTTTGACAAGGAAAGCGGACTACTTGCACGCATTGACTGGCGAACCTACCATGTCACCTTCAGCGATTGGAAAGAGGTTGATGGGGTCAAATACCCATCGAAATCGTTCGTCCGCACCAAGGAAGGCAAGCTCCATTTGTGGACCGAATTCCTCGAACTGGAGAGGCTGAAGTCGCTACCAGATTGCCTGAAGTAGGGGGGCGATCGGGCGATCTTGTTATGGATGATGCCGAGAATCTGGTGGGGCTTCGGGAAAGGAAGGTCGCCGAGCGAGGGGCGTGATCATGGAAAACGAGGACGGCAAACTGAAACTTGGCAAAGGGTCGGCCTTGGTCAAGACGCATATACCAGCACACAGTAGGGGCCGGGGCGAAAGGACCACGCCAGACGAGCCGCTGGCGGTGCATTACAATGCCGTCCTGGAGGTTACAGGCTGATGAAGGAAGAGAGCAAAACACCGAAGAGCGAGTCCGAAGTCAAGCTGCGCATCGTCTTGGTCGCTCCTCCTCCTGGTGTGGACTTCGGGGTTCAAGAGGGAAAGGGCAGCGACTACACGACCATCCACAAGCAGCGGTCGAAGGATGCTGACCTCACCTTCGAGTTCACGATGACAATCAAAGACAACCGTGACGACGGTTTGCCGAACTTCCTCGGCCCGTTGACGCACGGGCCGACGACGGGCCGCTTCATTTACATCAACATCGGAAAATCTGCCGGACAGTTCGACTCGTGTTGGGATCGCCGCCTCAAGGTTCCCTTGGCTGGAATCACCTGGGAAATGATCGAGAAGGCTTCAACGAAGATGTTGTTGGAAGCCCGGTTGCCTGGGACGGGCAAGGACGGCGGGCCGAGTTGTGCTACGGTGAAGCCCACAGACGGCTGGAAGGTGTGCAAGCGATGAAAGTGACCGCCCCAACGCCCAACCCTTTATGCCAACATGTAGAGAGACCAAAATCCTCTGAGATTGAAAAACAGTTGGCAGGCCAAAGCCCCCAACAAATTGTTGAAGTTGTAGCCAATGGCCCTCATCAGAGCATTCACCTTGTCTTCTGATTTTCCCTTCAAATAATCGTCCCTGAAAAATCCTTCAAGTTCCTTGAATTTGAGTTCAATAAACGGTTTGTGATGGGGAAATATTTCCAAGGTTTGCAGGTTAACCCTTGTGAAGGCTGGCAAAAAATGCCGCCTGTAATCCAATTGGAAGCACCCGCACAGGAATCTGGGAAACCTTGGCCTCAAGGGAATTGGCTGCAATCCAGGCCGGGAAATCCGCAACCTAACCCATGGAAAATCCTGGACTTCAGCCGATCCATTCCATGGGAAAGGATTAAAGCAAATGGGCCCGAAAATCGCCTGATGAAACCTGCTCCTCATTTCAACGCTCGTTACCATTGCAACTTCAGCGTCCTTTGGGGCGAGAATATAATGTTTTACCCGGTTAAAATAACCGCACTCTCTCCCTTTAAACCCCCAAAGGCTTCAAAACCCCAGGCAGGGCCCGAGCCGCCTCCCTCCGAAGTTGCCCACAGGCGGCATCAATATCCGCCCCTTTCCGTTTACGAACCGTCGCAGAAACGCCACCCTGTCGAAGGGTATCCCGAAACAAATCGATTGAATCCTCCTCGGGCCTTTGCCATGGTAAGCCTTTGACCGGATTGAAAGGGATCAAATTGACATGACTTTGCCGACCGGAAAGGATTCGGGCCAGTTCCCTGGCATGGTGGGCTTGGTCATTGATCCCGGCAATAAGAATGTACTCATAAGTCACCTGCCTCCCGGAAATTTCCTGGTATTGCTGGGCTGCATTCAAAACCTCTTGCATCCCCACCTTTTCGTTCATGGGAACAATTTGATTGCGAAGCAAATCGGTGGGTGCATGGAGCGAAACGGCCAAGTGATAGGGCTTTTTATGGGAAGCCAATTCGATGATTTTTTTGGGAAGCCCAACGGTGGATATCGTTATATTCCGGGCAGAAATACCCAAGCCCGAAGCGGCATTGGCCCAATCCAAGGCCGGTAAAAGTCGCTCCAAATTGGCAAGCGGCTCACCCATCCCCATTACGACAATATGGGAAATTCGCTCTCCTGCTTTCAACAGGGCCCGAATTTGCAGCAACTCCTCCTGGATTTCATGGGTTTCAAGATTTCGTTGCACGCCTTCCAACCCACTTGCACAAAATACACACCCCATACCACAGCCTACCTGGGTGGAAAGGCAAACAGTTGCCCTGCCCTCCTCCCTCATCAAGACGGTTTCGATTTGCTTTTTATCAGGAAACTCCAGGAGGAGTTTTTCCGTTTCATCGGTGGCCTTGGAATGCAGCAGAATTTGGGATGAAAAGGGAACAAAGTTTTCCGCCAATTTCCTTCTCAATCCGGCCGGAATATCAGTCATCTGTAGAAAATCGGTTTCACCCTGAATCATCCAACGATGGATTTGTTTGATCCTGAGACTGGGGCGTTCCCCAAGGGCCTTGAAAAAGCTATCTTGCTCTATCTCGGTTTGGCCAAAAAAACCTTGCAAAATAGGAGGCCTTTCTCCTACTACGGGGAGGGTCGGCATTTTCGAAAGGCTGTTTTCATTCATGACCCTGTTATCTTCGCCATTACCTCGGTGATTGCCAATGTCACCCGGTCTCCGGTTTCTATAATTTCCTTTTGGAAGGCTCGATTCTAGGACCCGATACCCACTCGCGATGGTCAGGATTATTTAATGAGCAGCCCTGAATACTACCCCGGCCTGGCGGATGTGCCTGCCGCCGAGTCCGCCATTAGTTTCATCGATGGTAAGCGTGCCAGGCTTGAATACCGTGGAATTGCCGTTGAAACGCTCGCCCACGAAAGTTTTTTTGAAGAGACGGCCTGGTTACTCCTCAAAGGAGAATTACCCAGACAAAAGGAATTGGCGGATTTTGATGTCGCCCTTAAACAGGAACGCTGCATCCATTATCGACTATTGGATGTCCTCAAATCGCTCCCTGAAAACGGCCATCCAATGGCCGCCCTTCAGGCGGGTACAGCTGCCTTGGCTATGTTTCACCCTTTGGCGGATGTCCTCCATCCCGACCAAAATTGGGAGGGGATTATCCAACTGATTGCCAAACTTCCTACCATTGTTGCCGCCTTTCATCGCATTCGCAATGGGCACGAAGCCATCGCTCCCCGGCAAGATTTAGGTCATGCGGCAAACTTTTATTACATGCTTTTTGGCAAAGAGCCTTCTGCTGCGGTAACCCGGGTTCTGGACGCCTGCCTGATCCTTCATGCCGAACACACCATGAATGCTTCCACCTTTTCCAGCAGGGTAACCGGGTCCACCCTGGCAAATCCATTTGCGGTGATTTCATCGGCGATTGGCACCCTTTCCGGGCCCCTTCATGGTGGTGCGAATGAAGAGGTCCTGGATATGTTGCTGGAAATCGGGACTCCTGAAAAAGCAGGAACCTGGCTAGTGGAGGCGGTTGCCACCAAGAAAAAAATCATGGGTTACGGACACCGGGTTTACAAGGTAAAGGATCCCCGGGCCACAGTCCTTCAGGAACTTGCCGAAAAGGTCTTTGCCGAAACCACCCGTCCGGTTGCCTACACCATTGCAACCAACCTCGAAAAGGCCGCCATCGACATTCTTGGCCCCAAAGGGATTTTCCCGAATGTCGATTTCTTTTCAGGAATCGTATACCAAAGCTTGGGAATCCCAAAGGACCTTTTTACTCCAATTTTTGCGATTGCCCGGGTGGTAGGTTGGCTTTCCCATTGGCTTGAACAGATTTCCCACAATCGCATCTATCGCCCCGAGCAAATTTTTGTCGGCAAAAGTGATCAACCCTACATTCCTTTGGAACAAAGAACCTAAACAATTTCCCCAAAGGAAAACCTTAAAAATCAAGGAAGAACCTTTCCGATGTTAGAAGCTTCTTACATTCGCGACTACCTCGTTTCAGTCCGGGAAAACTGTTTCAATCGGGGTGTGGTAGGCTCGGACCCTGACAAGGTTGTTGCCCTGGATGACCAACGCAAAAAACTGATTCATGAGACCCAGCAAATTCAACAGCGAGCCAATGAACTTTCCAAGCAAATACCCAAAGAAAAAGATCCAGCAATTAAACTGGAATTGATTGCCACGGGAAAAAACCTTCGTGAACAAGTTCAGGTTTTGGAAAAACAACTAAGGGTTATCGAAGAAGACCTTTCCAAAGTAATCGCCAACATCCCCAACATGACCCACCCGGATGCCCCTGTCGGCCGGGACAGCGTGGCCAATGTGATCATTCGGCGCTGGGGAAGTCCACGGAAGTTTGCCTTCAAGCCTAAAAATCATGTTGACCTTTGCGAGGCTTTGGATTTGGTCGATTTCGAAGCTGGGGCCCGGGTTACTGGCCAAAAATTCTACTTCCTGAAAAACGAAGCAGCACTTTTGGAACTTGCCCTCGTTCAATTTTGCATGTTAAAACTTGCCAAGGCAGGTTTCACCCCAGTCATCACCCCTGACCTGGCCCGGATGGAAGTCCTCGAAGGCATCGGGTTCATCCCAAGGGACCCCAACCCCGAAACGCGCCAGGTTTACACCGTGGCGGACACCGATCTCTGTTTGGTGGCAACAGCCGAAATCACTCTTGGTGGGATGCACAAAGACCAAATCCTGGAGGAAGCCAAGCTTCCGCTAAAATATGTCGGTTTGTCCCACTGTTTCCGGACCGAAGCAGGTGCCCCGGGCCGTGATACCCGAGGGCTATACCGGGTTCACCAATTCACTAAAGTGGAAATCTTTGCCTTCACCACTCCGGAACAAAGCGAGGCCATTCATCAGGAAATCCTGGCCCTTGAGGAGTCCATTTTTCAAGATTTGGGACTCCCTTACCATGTTCTTGACACTTGCACCGGTGATTTGGGTGGACCAGCTTACCGGAAGTATGACCTTGAGGCCTGGATGCCCGGACGGGGTGAGGCGGGTGAATATGGCGAGGTAACAAGCACCTCAAACTGTACCGATTTCCAGGCCCGGCGACTGAATATTCGTTACCGTTCCAAAGAATCCAAAGGAACCAGGATGGTCCACACCCTCAACGGGACCGCTGTCGCTTGCACAAGGGCCCTTTTGGCAATTCTTGAGAACTACCAAAACGAAGACGGCTCCATCACGATTCCTGAGGTCCTCAGGCAATGGGTTGGCGAGGATCAAATAAGTCCCCGCAAATGATTGCTGTTTTTTGATAGTTTACTTCCGCAAGGGGGATCCATGGAAGCCCCTGTGAACAAAGGTGAGGAATCCCTCCCCCCCGATCAGAAGGTTAAAACCTTCCCAAAATCCCCGGGCGTTTACCTTATGAAGGACGCTGAGGGTCGGGTGATCTACATTGGAAAAGCAAAAGTTTTAAGGCACAGGGCCTCCAGTTATTTCACCCAGGCAGCGCGGGAGGATCCCCGGACCCGCGATTTGGTACCGCTTATTGCAGACCTTGATTTCCTTATTGCCCCCACCGAGGTGGACGCCATCCTGTTGGAAGCCCGGTTAATCAAGGATGTACAACCCCGATTTAATGTTGACCTCAAGGACAGCAAGGTCTTTCCTTACCTTCAGATTCGGGTACGGGAGGAGTTTCCCCGGGTGGAATTCACGCGTAGTCCCCGCCGCAAAGGTGTGAGGCTTTATGGCCCCTTTACCAGCCCAAAAAGTCTCCGGCAAGCCATGCAGGTCCTGCAAAGGGTATTCAAGTACCGAAACTGTTCCCTGGATATTTCCTCAAAAGATCCCAAATGGAGGTGGTATCGACCCTGCCTTTTGCACAGCATAAGGCTTTGCACGGCCCCCTGCAACCTTGGAATCACAAGAGAGGAATATCGCCGCCAGATTCGTGGACTCAGGCTCGTATTGGAAGGAAAAAGAAAACGCCTTATCCGCGAACTTGTCGCAGAAATGACCCAAGCAAGCACCGAGTTGCTTTTCGAAAAAGCCGCCAGGCTCCGGGATGAAATCAAGGCCATTTCCAGTCTTGGACTAAGGGGAACGATGGACAATAACCCCCAGCCGGAAGCTTTCACGATCGATCCGGTGAAGGGACTGGTAGGTCTTAGGAAAGTATTGAAACTCAACTCCAACCCAAGAGTTATCGAATGCATAGACATCGCCCACCTGGGTGGCCAGGAAACGGTTGCCAGCCTCGTTTGCTTCATTGATGGACTGCCCTTTAAAAAAGGCTATCGAAGGTATCGCATAAAAACCGTTCATGGTATTGATGATTTTGCCTGCATCAGGGAGGTTGTTTCAAGGCGGTACGGCAAATGGGGTGATAGGGAAACCAATAACAATCAGGGATCCCTTCCCATCCCTGACATCATCCTGATTGATGGAGGCAAAGGACAACTTTCCTCCGCCAGGGATGCCTTGGAAGCCTTTGGCGTCCAAGTCCCATGCCTTATTTCCCTGGCTAAACGGGACGAGGAAATATTCACCCTGGCCTCCGATGAACCTTTCCGATTGTCAAGGAATTCCCTGGCGTTACGATTGCTTCAATACGCCCGGGACGAGGCCCATCGTTTTGCCCAACTATACCATCACATCCTTCGCAGCAAGAAACTGCGGGATGATTTTCGCCAAAGCCCATAAACCAAATCCATGCGCATTCTCCTTACAAACGATGATGGTATCTACGCTCCTGGCCTTCGTGCCCTTCATGCGGAACTGTGCCAATTAGGTGAAGTATTGGTGGTTGCCCCGGCAACAGAACAGAGTGCGGCGGGCCATTCCGTGACTATTTACTCCCCCCTTTTGGTGCAGGAGGTCCTTGATCCTTCCAAAGGTTTCCAAGGTTGGGCCGTGGAAGGAAGGCCGGCAGATTGTGTCAAATTGGCACTGAGGCAAATCCTTCCCTGGAAACCGGATTTGGTGGTAAGTGGCATCAACTCCGGATCCAATGCAGGGATCAATGTTCTCTATTCGGGTACAGTAGGGGCCGCCATTGAGGGTGCATTTTTTCAAATGCCTAGCATCGCCTGTTCCATGGAAATGCCCGGGAATGAACCGGCCAATTTCGCCCTTGGGGCACGATTAGCTTTGCAAGTAATTAAGGATATTCTCGGAAAAAAACCGGATCCTGGAGATCTGTTTAATGTGAATGTTCCCGACCTTTGTCGTGGCCCCATAAAAGGGGTTCGGGTAGTCCCCCAAAATACGGCAAGCTATGTCGAATGGTTTGACAAAAGGGTGGACCCGCGTGGAAGGGTGTATTACTGGATTGGGCCGGATTTTACCTGCCCCGAACCCCATCCGGATACCGATGTCACCGCCCTTGCCGAGCAATGGATTACCGTCACTCCCCTACAATTTAATTTGACACGATTTCCTGCCCTGGAAATAATGAATGATTGGAATTGGGAAAACACAACCGGCCAACTTGCCACGGAGTCCGTTCGATGACTGCTATTGAATCCCTGACCTTCAGCCTGAATTTGTCCCAAGGCATTTTGCTTGGGGCCCTTTCCGATCTTACCGAAGGAGATCTCCAAACCCGGGCGGTTCCTGGATCCAACCGCCTTTGTTGGCAGTTGGGACATCTCATCCTTTCGGAACGATTCCTTTTGGGTGAGGTGGGATGCCAATACCCTGAACTTCCAGCTGGCTTTCAGGAACAGCACGCCAACAAACCGGAAATTACCTCAAGCGAAACCCCCTTACCCTTTACGGTGGCGGACTACACCCGCCTTCTCAAGGAAACCCGATCGGTTTCGATTGCAACTTTGGGTAAAATGAGCGAGGCAGACCTTGATCAACCCAACACAGGGCACCTTGCTCCGAAAGCACCCACCTTTGGAAACCTGTTCGAGTTGGCGGCCCAACATTTTATTATGCACTCGGGTCAGGTAAGTGTGATTCGGCGCAAATTGGAAAAACCTGTGCTTTTCTAAACCATGGATATAACCGATCCTTATTCCCAGGCGGCCGACCAAATCGTCACCTTCCATTTTGGGTTGGTTGCGACCATTATCCTTTACCAATTGGCCATTCCCTTTGGGACTTGGTTGCATTCCTGGTGGGCAAAAAACTTTTGGATTCGGGGATCCCACCTTTGCCTTATGGCCTTTATTGGCATGGAAGGGGCTTTGGGAGTTGAGTGTCCCCTAACGGTTTGGGAGAGGGGCCTTCGCCTTGCCCAAATGGATGATGAAACCCGGACGCAATATTTCGCATGGGAATATGATCCCATGGACTATCGTCCCGCCCTGGCACAATTCTCGCATCGGGCATTACTTTATCGGCTGGATGAGGGAACTTTTTCCGCACTGGGAGTTTCCAATACAACTTTTTTCAACGGGGTCCACATCCTTTTTGGAATCCTTGTAGTCCTATCATGGATATTTGGCCCCCCGGATTATCCAATGTTTTTGAAAAGCGGGTTTAAGAAACGAACCGTTCCCAGGAAAGGGTCTCTTTGATGAAAACAATATTGCGATTGATCGCCCTCCTTTTGTTTGGTGAGGGTACCATTTTGGCTCAGGAAAGCCAGACCTGGTCCCGCTTCCGAGGACCCAATGGCGAGGGCAAGGGACCTCACCTTAATTTTGCTCCCAAACCCACGATGGAAAACTTTCTCTTTTGGAAAACGGAAATCCCCGGAGATGGCAATGGGAGCCCGGTCATTTGGGGGAAATCGGTTTACCTCCAATCCTCCGTGAACAACGGAATAGGGCGAACATTGGTGGCGGTAGAAGTATCCAATGGCAAAATCCTTTGGAGTGCCGACCTCACCGGTGCCAAATCCAAAACCCATGCCAAAAACAGCTTGGCAAGTTCCACTCCCGTTTGTGCCGCAGAAGGCATTTTCTCGGTTTTTTGGAATGGCGAAAATCTCCTTTGTACAGGACATAGTCACCAGGGGAACTTGCTTTGGACAACAGACCTTGGGCCATTCAAAAGTCAACATGGTGCCGGGCACTCTCCCATTTTTCATGACGGAAAAGTCTTTGTAAACTTTGATCAGGACAACAAGGCAGAGGTGGTCGCATTGAACGCCAAGGACGGAAAAATCGCCTGGCGGACAACCCGAACAGCCTATCGATCCAGCTATTCCACCCCAATTCTTCGCACGACTCCCTCGGGAAAAACGGAAATTGTGGTTGCCAGCACCGCTGGATTTGGGGGGTATGATCCAAACACTGGCAAGGAAACCTGGTCGATTCCAACCACGCATGGGAAAAACCCCCTTCGTATGGTATCCTCGCCGATTTTCCTGCCAGGGGACCTTATTTTTGGAGGTGGCGGGGATGGATCCGGTGAAAGGCAAGCCTTGGCGGTTCCGGTTGGTCAAAACGGTGCCAAACCCGCATGGCAGGACTTCAAAGCCTTCCCTTATGTGACAACGAGCCTTGCCCTTGAAAGGGGCCTCTTCAGTATCACCGACAATGGGTTTATGACCACCCACAACCCCGCCACGGGCGAACAGATGTCCCATATTCGGCTGGGGGGAGCATTTTCCTCCTCTCCCATACTGGCCGGAAATCATTTGGTTATTGCCATTTCTGAGGCAGGAGATATGCACCTCATTGACACCAGGAATTCAAGGATCAAACCTCATACCCTCCCCCTGGGCGAACCCGTCTTTGCCACCCCGGCACTTCACGATGGCTTGCTTCTGGTCAAGGGGCGAAAAACTTTGTTTTGTTTTGGCAATTCCAAAATACATGTCGAAGGAGAACAACGATGAATCTTCGCCCTTTGCTTGCGATTCTTTCCCTTATTTGCCTATCTGGAGTTTCCATGTCCCAAGAAAAAACCCAGGCCACCAGCCGTGTTTTTGAAATGCGCACCTATTACACCCACCCCGGTCGAATGGAAGCCCTTCATGCCCGTTTTCGGGATCACACCTGCAAACTCTTCGAGAAGCATGGAATATCCATTGTTGGTTTTTGGAAACCCCTTGACAAAGCCAAAGCCGAAGAGTCAATGGTCTATATACTTTCGTACCCATCCCGCGAAGCAGCCGAAAAAAGTTGGAATTCCTTTCGGGTGGACCCGGTCTGGATCAAAGCCAAGGAGGCCTCGGAAAAATCGGGCCCTATTGTGAAAAAAGCGGAATCCGTTTTCCTCGATTCCACCGACTATTCTCCCATCAAGTGAGCTGCGTTTGACCGACAAAACCGCATGGACCATCTCCCACCTGGAGGATATGCGCCGTTGGTTGGTATTGGAACAAAAAGCAGAGGTTGACCGCCTTCAGAAAGAATCCGGGCACTTTCGTCGCCTTGGGCAACTACGGCTCATTTCGATAGAAGACTGGCATTCTGGGCGGCAATTGGCCATTTTTGGGGCAATTACGGGCCAATCCTCCAAATTCAGCCTCCTTCTGGGAATGTTGGAAGAAGGGACTCCTGTCCGTGTTGATCCAACTGGTGGGGGAGCCCTTGATTGTTCTCCAACCCAAGGCATCGTTCAGGAAATAACCCCACAAAGTATCTCCGTTGTGGTTTCACGCGATTGGGACTCGGAAGGATTGGATTCCTTCCGGCTGGAACCCGTTACCAACAGTTGGACAGCCCAACGGACCGATGCCATTTTGGCCTCGCTTGGTTCCCAATTAGGAGGAAGGCTTGTCGATGATTTGCCTCCGGCCCTTCGTCAAGTGCTGGATCGACCTCCCGGCAAAACGATAAAAAAGTTGGATTGGAAAATCCTGCCCCAGTTGAACCCGGGCCAAAATCAAGCCCTTGAACATTGTCTTTTGAATGCACCCTTGGCCCTGATCCAGGGACCTCCAGGCACAGGAAAAACCACCACACTTGCCAACTTTATTGTGTTCCTGGTTCGGGCTGGGCAAAGGGTATTGGTGGCTGCCGCAAGCAATTTGGCGGTGGACAACCTCCTTGAAAAAGTAATGTCCGAAGGAATTTCCTGCTTGCGCATGGGTCACCCTCTCCGGGTGCATCCCCGGGTGCGTGAGGCCACCTTTGACACCCTATTTCGGGATAGTGCAGAATACAATCAGGCCAAAAAACTGCGCCAGGAAGCACGAGCCCTCAAATCCAAAGCTGAAAAATGGTCCCGGGCAAAACCGGAACCGGGTCAACGCAAAGGCCAATATGCCGAGGTTCGTGCCTTGTTTCATGAGGCCGATCAATGCGAGGATTTAGCCCGGGAAAAACTCCTCGAAAGTACCCCGGCGATTTTTACCACGCTTTCCGGTTTTGTTCAATCATGGCCAGGCAAACGAAGCTGGGATTGGCTCATTGTGGATGAAGCCTGTCAAGCGATGGAGGCCCCGGTTTGGCCCCTGCTTCCAAAAATTCACCAGATTGTTTTAGCGGGCGATCCTTGTCAACTGCCCCCCACTGTCCTTTCCATGGAAGCAATCAGAGAAGGAGCTTCGGTTAGCCTGATGGAACGGTTAGCTGTCCAATTCCCTGAACGCCTTTTCCTTTTGGAAACCCAATACCGGATGGTGCCTGAAATCATGGAATTTCCCTCGGTGCATAGTTATCAAGGTCGATTGCTTGCCGATGATTCGGTGTTAGGGCGCAAAACCCTTCCGGGAGGGAGTGGAATTTGGGCCAACAATGTCCTGGCCATCGACACTAGCGGATCAGATTTCCAGGAAGTCCAACCCGAAGAAGGCAAAAGTTTAACAAATCCTTCGGAGGCAAATCTCATCCTTAAAATGGCAAAAGAATTGATTTCCTTGGGATTGGCTCCTGAAGATATAGGGATCATTACCCCGTATCGGGGCCAGGTTGAGTTAATCAGTTCGAAATCGGATTTGACAGGATTGGAAATCAATTCTGTAGACAGTTTTCAAGGAAGGGAAAAGGAAGCTATCCTTGTTTCGCTTGTTCGTAGTAACCCTTCCGGCGAGATTGGTTTTTTGGCCGAAACCCGAAGGACCCATGTTGCCATAACACGGGCAAGGTCATTTTTGGGGGTGGTAGGAGATTTTTCTACCTTGGCCTCCGATCCCTATTATTCGAAACTCCTTGATTTTTGGTTGGAACGGGGATTTGTCCGGTCCGTTTGGGACGAAGATATTGTCCGTTTCCTATCCTGACTAGACAGCACGGAGGAAAAAAATGCTCACCATGGTTATGTGGATTGGTCTGGCCGGACTCCTTTCGCACCAGGAAAAAGACAAGGCACTGGAGGGATTTGTTGTTCCCTACCGACTTTCAAAAACGCAACATATTGTGGTTCGGGCCAGGTTGAATGGATCGGCCCCATTGAATTTTGTCATGGATACAGGAGCTCCCGCATTTTTTGTTGCGGAAGAACCAGCAAAAAAAGCGGGCATTACCCCGGATGAAAGTGGTTGGGCTATCATCGGCGATTTACAATTCGAAGGCCAACTCAAAGCCAAAAA
This sequence comes from Planctomycetia bacterium, assembly GCA_005808665.1. Taxonomy (GTDB): domain Bacteria; phylum Planctomycetota; class Planctomycetia; order Gemmatales; family Gemmataceae; genus SYLG01. Next base: position 59,675 of record SYLG01000181.1, read on the forward strand.
AGTAAAAGCCCGCATTGAAACCCCGTTCCAACTCAAAGGGATGAATGGCATGGGTCTTGCCGGTATGGAGCTCCATGGCATGATAGGCTACTCGATTTTGGCACAATATGAAATAAAGCTGGATCTCAAAAAGGATCACATGATTTGGACTCCGCTTCATTGGACGCCACCGGAGCCCAAAGGGTTTGGCGGAGGGGGCAAAAAAAACTCCCAGGGGGCAACGCTCGAACTGGTTGGATCCTTCATGCAGGGTTTGGGTAGTTTAACGGGGGGCAAAGCGGCCCTTACCCCCAAGGTTCAGGGTTTTTCAGGTTTGGCCTTGGAGCAAAACGAAGGGAAAGTGGTCGTTTCGTCTGTTTTTACAGGCTCACCTGCGGCAAAGGCTGGATTGATGCCAGGGGATGAAATCAAACGGATCAAGGACGAGGAGGTCAAAAACCTTGCGGATGCAAAGCGCAAATTATCCATGATTGGGGCTCCGGAAGAGGTTACCTTTTCATTGGTTCGAGGGAAGGAAACTCTCTCTGTTACTTTCAAAACAGCATTTGGATTTTAGAAAGGGCTCTTATGACAAAATACATTCTTGCCTTCGGCTCTTTCCTCTTAATTATCTCGCCGATTTCCAGCAGGGAAACGCACAAAGCCCCAATGGAAATACTCAAAACAGGTCACCTCCGTATTCATGTGAAAATCAACGACAAAGGCCCCTACCCTTTGGTGTTTGACACGGGGGCACCTTTGAATCTCCTTTCCAACAAAATTGGCAAGGATGCCAACATCAAACGCAAACCCGGCCGCAGCGGCATAAGCCTTATGGGCCCCATGGGAGAAGCAGATATTGCCTCTCTCGACTGGAGCGGTGCCACGGTCCAAAATGTGCCAACCATGATTTTGGACCATCCAACGATTAAGGCCCTGGCGGATCATTTGGGCCCCATCGAAGGCATCGTTGGGTTTCCTTTCTTTTCCCGATTTGTCATGACCATTAATTACCAAAAAGCCCAAGTACTCTTGGAGGCAAGTGATTATGTTCCCGAGGATCTCATGAAAAATACCATGGCTTTCATGTTCCAAAGGGATGCAAAGCCCCTGGCTCCACCCACCATCCCAACTTTTGGGATACTATTGTCCAAGGAACCTGACCCGAAATACCATGGGCTGGTTGTGGAAGCGGTACTTCCAGGATCCTTGGCTGAAAAAGCCAAGCTGGTCAAAGGCGATATTCTGATTTCGGTAAATCATCGGTGGGTAGACAACCACAGCCTGCTTTTTCGGGTTTTGGGTGAACAATGGGTAAAAGGGCCGGTGGATTTGGAGATCATTCGACAAGGAAAGACGATTCAGGCAAAGCTTGAAAAACCACAAGGGACCAGCCCATGAATCGTTTCCTGGGTGGATGGATCACCCTTTTCATATTGATTCTTGCGGGCAGTCTGAAGGCTTTGGTTCCTGCGTTTGCCTTGGAAGGGGATGACCCCAGGTTGAAATGGGTAACCATTCAAAAATCTCCTGCCCTGCCGCCGGAAACTTTAATAGCAAATGGCCTTGAACCCACTACTTTGTGGGGACTCCATGGTCCGGATTTATCCGTTGCGTCCCCAACGCAAAAACTTCGCCTCACCCCAAAGGGTCCAGTATTTCTCAAGGGTCACAAACGGGGAACCTATCGCTTAACCCAATATGCTCCCATGGATTTGGAGATTCGCCAGAATGGTCCGCATTTCCTGGACCTTGAGGACCAACCCGGCGCAATCCTGGATCACCCCTCAGGATTGCTGGTGTTTTGTAACGGTGATTTGTTTCGATTTCGACGCTTTAATTCCGGCCAGCCCCAATGGGCCAAAGAAATCCTGGTCAAACGCATGGACCACGGAATGGATAGGCCCCAGGCAAGGTTGTTTTTATCCCGCGATGGGTCCATCCGCCTGGCCCTTTCTCCCGGGGAAATACAGTTAAGGGGCCTGGATAATTCTCAATTTTTCCAAAACAAACAAGGAGTGCTGATTCGAATAGGCCATGATGGAACGGCTTTGGAGCTTCTCAATGAACTTGGAAATGATCCCTTTGGGAATGGTTTTGTTTGGAGCCATTTTGGGGAACCCTACCTGGCAAAAACCAACCTGGCGGACAAAGCCTTTGCAGAAAAAAAAACGGGGCCCTGTATCCTGGTCCCACTTTTTCCAGGAATGACCCCTGGGCCATCTGGTTCCCAATTTAAACAAAAAGCATGGCTATTGGATAAATCATCCCATGTCGATGGAATTGATCCCATGGACCTTCTTTGGGAATCTCCCCAGGGTGATTTGCTTCATGGGGCCTTGGATCAGGTGGATGAGGCATTTCACATTTCGGGTACGATTCAAACCGTTCGTGGCCCGGCTCAAGGGCAAAGGCGGATCCTATCCAGCCTTCAGGGGATTTGGGAGTTATCCGAAACACCCAATCCAACCACCCAAGCGAATGAACAGCGCTTTGGGTTTTTGGGGGACTTTGGGCCCGGAGAATTGATTAAACCTCCGCCAGTTCCCGGCAGTCTTTTGGAACTTTCTTCCTTGGGACCCAAGGACCTGGCCATTGCGTTTCTGAAAGGAACCCCATCCCAATCCTTTGCCATTTGGGACCAGATTCAGCAACGCATTTCAAGACAAAAACAGTTGGCCCCCAATCGCCTGCCACCCATCCTTTTTGCCCTGAGGGAAGCCATGAAAGGAACGGATAATACCGTTTCCCTCCATGACAATCGCACCCTTTTAGCCCTGAGTTGTTTTGAGGCCGCCATGGATAAGGATTCCCTTGCTTATATTCGCGAATGGGCAGAATCGGGCTCGTCACTCCCTCGAAGTTTTGCAATTGGCATTCTTGGCAAGGTCACTACTCCTGATGAAAATGTTGTGTATCAAATCCTCTTGAACGCTCTATCCGATTCGGATTTGCGGGTAAAATCCGCCGCGGTGAAAGCCCTTGGCATGATTCCCTTTCCCGGTTCCGCAAACACCCTGGTCAGTGCATTTTCCTTTGATTTGGGAAACAATCCCCAATGGACAACCGCTCTTGTTTCTGCCATGAATCGCCTAGGAAAACCAACCTATGAACGATTGAAAGAACTCGGTGAATCCGGAACAGCGGCCGACCTGAAAAAAACGATTTCATTCCTGGGTCAAACGAAAGATCCGGCGGCATTTCCCGCGTTGATAGGATTGTTGCATTATCCCCACCTAAGTACCCAGGACCAAGCCTTGCTTCTTCGAGCCTTGCAATTGGAAAAGGGTGGAGGCGATGCGGTTATACTTTTGGGTTGGATCAACAAACAGGACAATCCCGGTCCAGAGGTTGTCCAATTGGCTTTGGAAAAATTGGAGGGAACACCGGTTTATGAACAACCAGAGGTATTAACCCTTTTGATCCGACTACTTCAATCCAATGATTCTGAAAAGCGATGGTTGGCCTTGGCAAAACTTAAAAAACAGGCAAGGCCTGGAGCCTTGGGTTTACTTGAGAAAATCCAACAAAGTGGAGTAATTCCTGTCGAACAAAGGAAAGCCCTAACCGAGGCCATTCAGACCCAAAAAGGAATCAGGGATGGGGGAAACCCTCCCTGATTTGCCTACTATAAAAGCCTTTGATTATTGTATACCGCCATCAATTCGTTCAGGAGTGAGGTGGGAGGGATGGTCCGTAAACCAAAACCGGCTCCATTCCTGTTCGACTTGGCGCAAGTCTTCCGATTGGTTCAATAAGGCTCTCATCCGCATGGTTGGATTGGATGAATAGGCATTGAAAAGGCAACCGGTGCTACCCATCGAAGCCAAACCCAGAGCTGCCAGAATGAAATAGCGATTCATGACCCGTTCCCCCGAATAACCCCTGACAAAACCCGTTTGGGTTGTACCTTTGTTATCGGAGGAAATATGGAGGGACTTTAACGGGAGGTCGGATCAGGCTGATCTGGGGGCTTTTTTCGATAGTTTGGATAATTTGGGATTTAGAGGCAATTCAGCTGGGTAGCTTGGCGACCAAGCTTTCCATTTCCTTGCCGGGTTTAAAAGAGACCACCATCCGCCCGGGGACAAACACTTTTTCCCCTGTCCGGGGATTCCGGGCCTTTCGGGCCCGCCTTTCCCGGACCTCAAAGACGCCAAAATTGCGCAATTCAATCCGTTTTTCGGCAATCAGCGTTTCAATGATCGCATCGAATGTATGCTGGACAATTTCTTTGGTCTTGAGCTGGGTAAGGCCCAATTTGTCGGCAATCTGCCGGACAATTTCCTTCTTGGTCATAATCTTTTACTCAACGCATCTATTTGCCATTAAAGTCTTTGGAAAGAGTAGCCTAAATGGTTGGTGCCCTTCCGTCAAGCGGATTTGGGGTAAAAAACCGGTTTCCACCCAAACCGGTTTTTCCGTCATGACTTTCGCGGGATATTGGGGATTTTCGAAGGCAAAATGGCCCCTTGGGTAACGGGGTTCTAAAATGACCATTTTAAGAGACCCAGAGAATTACCTGATGAAACGCATTATCGTTACTGGAGGTTGTGGATTCATTGGTAGCAATTTTATTCGACTTTTCCTGGAACAAGAACCGAATTTACAAATTGTCAATGTGGACTGTTTGACCTACGCTGGTAATTTGGAAAATCTTAAGGATTTGGAATCTGATTCTCGCCTTTCCTTTGCCCGTGTGGATATTACTGACCCTGAATCTTTGCAAAACCTCTTTCTTGAACCGGTCGATTCCGTAATCCATTTCGCCGCGGAAAGTCATGTAGACCGAAGTATCCTGGATTCCGGTCCCTTCATCCGAACCAATGTGCTGGGAACCCAGATCCTTTTGGATTTGGCCAAGAAAGCCTCCGTCCGGAAATTCGTCCATGTCTCAACGGACGAGGTTTATGGATCACTTGGTGCCAACGGATTTTTCACGGAAACGACCCCATTGGCCCCAACAAGCCCTTACTCGGCCAGCAAAGCCTCCTCGGACATGCTGGTGAAAAGTTACTGCCACACATTTGGTTTCCCTGGGGTAATCACCCGATGCTCCAACAATTATGGGCCCTATCAATTCCCTGAAAAGATCATTCCTTTATTTATTTCGAATATCCTTGAAGACATCCAGGTCCCCGTTTACGGGGACGGTTTGCAAATCCGCGATTGGATTCATGTAACCGATCATTGTTCTGGTGTGTATGCTGCCTGGAAATCGGGAGTGGCAGGAGAGGTCTACAATTTTGGTGGGCGTTGTGAATTGACCAACCTGGAACTTACAACAACACTTCTCAATCTCATGGACAAACCAAAGTCCCTGATCAAATTTGTGCAGGATCGTCCCGGGCACGATCGGCGTTATGCCATTGATTGTGCCAAAGCGGAAGCAGGATTGGGATGGAAGCCCGTTATTTCGTTTCAAAAAGGAATTGCCGACACCATTCGTTGGTACCAGGAAAATCGTGAGTGGGTGGCCCGGGTAAAATCTGGGGCCTACCGGGAATATTACCAGCAGCAGTACGGATCCAGGCTTTAAGATTACCGGGAGCACCTGCGGGTCCATGAGACTATTAATTACCGGGATTCGGGGCTTTGCCGGACGCCATTTGGCCCGATTGGGATCCCTTCTGGGCTGGACGGTTCAAGGCACCTCCCGCCATCCCGGCCCCCCGATTCCCCTGGAAAATGGCAAGCAGGCAATCCTGGAATCATGGGTCCCGGAATCGTGCCAGGGCCCGGATGCCCTTCTGAAAGAATTCCAGCCAGATGCGGTGGTTCACCTTGCTGCGGAATCGTTTGCCGGTGCCAGTGGTTTTGGCTCAGAAGCCCTTTGGAAAGCCAATTTCGATGGAACCCGGGCCCTATTAAACTCCATTCTTCTTCACGCCCCCAAAACCTTGTTGGTTTTCGGTGGGACCGGGCTGATTTATGGTACTCCAGCCCTGGCCGGTGCCAAAAGCAGGGAAACCGATCCCCTTTGCCCACCCAATGCCTATGCGGCGTCAAAATCGTGTGCGGACCAAATGTGTCAATTTGCATTCCTCAACGCTGGAATCAGGGTAATTCGGGCTCGTCCGTTCAATCACATCGGTCCCGGTCAATCCTCGAAATTTGCCGTCTCAAGTTTTGTCCGCCAATTTGCAGCCATGAAGCGGGGCTTGATTGGACCGGTCCTCCACACCGGAAACCTCGGTTCGTTCCGTGATTTCACCGATGTACGGGACATCGTCAGGGGCTACACAGACCTCATTCAAAACGGAGAACCTGGGGAAGCCTACAACATGGGCTCGGGGGTTGCAACCTCGCTGGAAACCGTGGTGGACCACCTTTGCGGGATTAGTGGTCTTCAGCCAGAAATCCTTGCCGACCCCAGCTTGTTCAGAAAGTCTGATCCGTTGGTTCTCTTGTCGGATTCCGAAAAGATTCGATCCCGGACCGGTTGGGTCCCCAGGTATAACCTGATTCATACCCTGCGGGACCTTTGGACCGATTGGATGACCAGATCCGATTCCGAATTAATCCACCCATTCACGCCCAACAAATAGAAATAATACCATGAACATCGCAATTATTGGCACAGGCTATGTAGGACTTGTTTCAGGCACCTGCCTTGCAGAAAGCGGGAACCAGGTCTGCTGCATTGACATTGACCAAGGCAAAATCGATCGCCTTCGCAATGGCATCATCCCCATTTACGAACCAGGCCTGGAAGAGTTGGTGCGTCATAACTCAAAAGAAGGACGCTTGACCTTTACGACAGATCTGGCGGAGGGCATCAAGGATGCACCCATTATTTTCATAGCCGTTGGTACTCCCCAGTCCATGAATGGATCCGCCGACCTTGGCACACTATTTCATGTAGCCAAGCTACTTGCCAAAACCATTGAAACCCCGAAGATCGTTGCGATTAAAAGTACGGTTCCGGTGGGAACCAATGCCAAGGTTGCGGAGATTTTCAAGGGGGCCAAGTGCCGGATCGATACCGCCAGCAATCCGGAATTCCTCAAAGAGGGTGCGGCCATTGCCGATTTTTCCAAACCGGATCGGGTGGTGGTTGGAGTCCGGGATTCCCATGTAGGGGAAGCATTCCACAATCTTTACCGCCCTTTCCTTCGAACCGAACGCCCCTTTTTGGTGATGAGTCCGGAAAGTGCCGAGATGACCAAATATGTCGCAAACGCCATGCTCGCCACCAAGATCAGTTTCATAAACGAGATGGCCAACATTTGTGAATCCGTAAAGGCGGATATCAATGATGTCCGGAAGGGAATTGGTCACGATGAGCGGATTGGTTTCCAATTTCTTTTTCCAGGCGCCGGATACGGAGGAAGTTGTTTTCCCAAGGACATCCGCGCAGTCATTCACATGGCCAGGGACTACAACCTCCCTTCGCTCCTGATGGGTGCCGTGGATGAGGTCAATGAACAACAAAAAAGCGTTTTGTTTAACAAGCTCAAGCAGCACTTTGGGGATAGTTTGGCGAACAAGACCATTGCCATTTGGGGGCTCTCTTTCAAGCCCCGGACCGATGACATTCGCGAGGCCCCTGCCCTATCCCTGATTCGCGACCTTTTGAAAATCAATTGCACCGTTCGGGTCCACGACCCTGTTGCCCTGAACAATGTTCGTGAAATATTCGGGGACAAACTTAATTATTCCACCAGGCCCATGGAAACGGTGGAAGGGGCCCATGCTTTGGTCATTTGCACCGAATGGAAAGAGTTCCAAAACCCGGATTTCTCCCAATTGGCCCTCAAATTGTCCGACAAGTTGATTGTGGATGGCAGAAACCTGTACAATCCGGATGCGGTGACCCTTGCCGGCCTCACCTACGATTCCATCGGCCGGGCCAAGGCAACCCCGGGGCGGACATGATTTCGCCCACGGAATCCACGCCGGTTGGAGCGGGGTTGAAAACCTTTTCAGAGCCCGGTTCCCTGGAGGTGGCATCCGAATCCATCGTCGTTCGAATCCGTTGGTTCGGCCTGATCCTTGGGGCAATTGTAGCAAACCTTCCCGGTCGTGAATGGCAAAGTCAGGCGACCCTTGATGCCATACTCCTTTTGGGGTTGGGGTATACCCTTCTCGACACCTGGTATAGCTGGCTTGGCAAGATATTCTTAAGTAACCAACCCTTGGTCATTTCGCTGGCGGAATCGGTGTTCATTGGGCTTTTGTGCCACTTTGACATTGGACCAGAAAGTATATTCCGTTACTATTACCTCCTTTCACTTCTTTGTTGTTCCTTGCGCCATGGCAGAATTACTTCCTCCCTTTGTTGCCTCTTTCATTGGATCAGCTTTGGCGTTTTGCTGGGAATCCACCCCGACAAATTTGGTTTGGTTCCGCTTCTTACCCTGGTTATCCTTGCCTGGTTAACCTGGGCAAGCCAATCGCTGGCTGGCATTTTGCGTAGTGCCAGGGATAGTCTGATCCGCATCAATGAGGCCTTACGGACCAGCCAGGCAAACCTGGAAGGGCGCATCGACGAACGCACCAGGCAACTTCAATCCGCACAAGCCATGGTCCTCCAACAGGAAAAGATGGCAGGATTTGGATTGATTGCCGCCGGGGTGGCCCATGAAGTGGGCAATCCCCTAACCGGGATTTCGGCCCTGGTGCAAATCCTTCAAAAGCGCCAACCCGATGAGTACACAGGAAAAAAACTCGACCTGATTTCCGAACAACTTACCAGGATTCGGTCCACATTAAAGGAACTTTTGGAGTTTAGCCGTCCTTCGGCACGCTCCCCCATCCGGACCACCCTTAGGGACATCCTTAATGAGGCAATCAACATTGCCAAATATTACAAACGGACGGGTGGCCGCATTGCTATTCCTGATTCCGTCGATTTCATTCCACCCTTTACCGCCATCCGTGATGAATTGGTTCAGGTATTCCTGAACCTGTTGCTCAATGCGATTGATGCCTCTGGCCCGGAAGGCCATGTCACCCTGGAACACCTTTCCGTTCCCGAGGGAATTCAGATTGCAGTGGTGGATGATGGCCCGGGGGTGAGTGTGGAAATCCTTCCCAAGCTGTTCAGCCCGCACACCACCACCAAAAGGAACGGAACGGGGCTTGGCCTATTTATTTCAAGACAGGTCATGGTCCAGCAGGGAGGTGCGCTTCATTATGATGCCACCTCCCAAGGCGCCCGATTCCTTGTAACCATGCCTATATCCAAAATCCCTGTGGGTTAAACTCCCAACCCGCCAAAAAGGTAAGCGATCGTGTGCCCCGAAAAAGCTCCCCAACCGCCGACCGAAACCATTCGCATTCTCGTCGTGGACGATGAAATCCTGATCCGGGAATCATTGGCGGAATGCCTCTCCGGAGAGGGTTTTGAGACCATCGTGGCAGGTTCCGCGGAACAGGCCATGGAACTTACTGCCAAATCGGCTTTCGATATCTGCCTTTGTGATATTCACCTGCCAGGCAAAAATGGACTCCAACTTCTGGATCACCTGGGCCGAATCAGCCCGGAAACACATGTGATCCTGATCACCGCCTATGGTGCCGTGGAGACCGCTGTGGAAGCCTTCCAAAGGGGGGCTCATGATTACCTCATCAAACCAATCCTTTTGAATGAGTTAATAGGAAAAATAACAAGGCTCCTGGAACACCGAAGGATTGCCCAGGAAAACCGCTGGCTCCGTAGGGAACTGCACCGGGTCGATTCCTCCGATGAAATCATCGGCAAAGGACCAGAAATCCAGGAAGTGTTAAGGTTGGTGGACCGGGTTGCCCCAACCGGTTCAACCGTCCTTATCAATGGAGAATCGGGCACCGGCAAAGAGTTGATTGCCAGGCGGATTCACCAACAATGCCAACCGGAAGAGGGGTTTGAATCCAAAAAGGATACCTGGCCCAGGGCAGGTGGAATGCGCAAGGTTCCTCCCCGTTGGATTGCGGTCAATTGTGCTGCCATTCCCCGGGACCTTTTGGAAAACCAACTCTTTGGACATCGAAAAGGTGCCTTTACCGGGGCGGACAAGGACCAACCGGGGGTTTTTCTCCATGCTGGGACCGGAACTGTTTTCCTTGACGAGATAGCGGAGCTTAGCCCTGCCCTGCAGGCCAAACTATTACGAGCCATTGAACAAAAGGAGGTTTTCCCGGTAGGTGCCAATGAGCCGGTCCAAATTCATGCCCGGATCGTTGCAGCCACAAATAGCAATCTCAAAAAACTGGTGGAGGCAGGTCAGTTTCGCGAGGACCTCTATTATCGTTTGGGGGTCTTTGTCATCACCATTCCCCCTTTGCGGGAGCGCCGGGAGGATATTCCGGCTCTTGTTGAACATTTTATTGCCAAGCATAGCCGATCGATGGGAAAAAGGATCGTGGGAATCGCTCATGATGCGATGACTTTGCTACGAAACGCCAGGTGGAAAGGAAATGTTCGCGAGTTGGAAAATACCCTGCAAAGGGCGGTCATCCTTTGTGACAATTCCTTGATCGGAGTGGAAGATTTACCAGGCGACCTGGTGGAAGAGACCGAGGATCCCCAAGCAGTCGATTCCCTGGATGCTGCGGTCCTGCGCTTTGAAAAGCGGCATATTCAGCGAATGATTTCCCTTTTTCCGGACAAAAAAGAGGCAGCCAGGCGACTCGACATTGCCCTTAGCTCCCTTTATCGGCGCATTTCCGAGCTTGGAATCGCCACCGAAGGAAAATAACTCCCCATTCCCTTCGATAAAACCGTACTTCCTGACGATTATCGGATAAAATAGGAAGTCGGGCATTTTGTAGGGGAAATTCGATTGAGGAAAATAGCGCTAACGATGGGCTCAGCAGCCCCTTCGCCCCATGCACCCTGCAATTTTGAGGAAATGAGGAAGCGTGGCTGGGATGGGGTGGATGTTGTCTTTGTTAGTGGGGATGCTTATGTCGATCATCCCAGCTTTGCTTCCGGTATTTTGGTGCGAAGCCTGGAAGCAGCTGGGTTCAGGGTGGGGGTTTTGAGCCAACCCGATTGGAAAAGCTGTGATCCATGGCGACAATTTGGCAAGCCAAAGCTCTTTTTTGCCATTAGCGCGGGCAACATGGACTCGATGATCAATCACTACACCGCCAACCGAAAAGTTCGTAATGACGATGCCTACTCCCCCGGCGGGCGGATTGGCCTGCGACCGGACCGGGCGACCCTTGTTTATTGCCACCGGGCCCGGGAAGCATTTCCAGGTACCCCGGTCATCGCAGGGGGTGTTGAAGCATCGTTGAGGCGATTGGCCCACTATGACTATTGGTCGGATTCCGTCAAGAGATCGATCCTTCTGGATTGCAAGGCGGACCTCCTTGTTTATGGCATGGGTGAATTACCCATCGTGGAGATTGCCAACCGGTTAAGCAAAGGCGAGTCATTAACCCAATTGCGAAATATGCGGGGGATAGCCTTTGCCTTGGGTGGTAAGGAAAGCCCTTCCCCGAAGCTTCCCTTGGATGAGGCGTTTACCCAGCTGGGTCAACGACTTTCCGTTCAGGACCTTTCCGGAATTCGCCCGGTGGAACCGGAATTAGTACCCTCCTTTGAAGAGGTCAAATCGGACAAAATGGCCTTTGTCCGGGCCACCCGGATCATCCATTCGAACACCAACCCGTTCAATGCCAAAACTTTGGTGCAATATCATGATGGCCAAGCCATCATTTGCCAACCCCCCTCGTTTCCGCTGGACACTGCCCAAATGGATACCCATTATGGGTTTCCCTACACCCGCCGTCCTCATCCCCAATACACCGAGCCCATTCCCGCCCACGAGATGATCAAGGATTCGGTAACCATCATGCGTGGCTGCTTCGGGGGTTGCACCTTTTGTTCCATAACGGCCCATCAAGGTCGCATCATTCAATCCCGGTCCGAGGAATCCATCCTTTCCGAATTGCAATCCATGGCCAAAGATCCCGATTTCAAAGGGACTGTAAGTGACATTGGGGGTCCAACCGCCAATATGTACCGGATGCGATGCACACGACCCGAGGTGGAGGCGAAATGCCACCGCCTTTCCTGTGTTCATCCAACGGTCTGTAAACTTTTGGGTACCGATCACAACCCACTCATTCAATTGATGAAAAAATCGAGGGAGCAACCGGGTATCAAAAAGGTTTTTGTGGCCAGCGGCGTCCGGATGGATTTGGCCCAGCTCTCCCCCAAATACCTTGAGGAACTCTCCGCCCATCATGTAGGCGGACACTTGAAGGTTGCCCCGGAGGCGGTTGATCCCCATGTCCTTGACCTGATGAAAAAACCAAGGAATGTCAACTTCCAGGGCTTTGCTAGCGCCTTCAAACAGGCAAGCCTCCGGGCTGGCAAACCCAAACAGTATTTGGTCCCCTACTTCATTTCGAGCCACCCCGGATCGGACATCCATGCAATGATTGACCTGGCCGTCTTCCTCAAGAAAAACGGCTATCGACCCGATCAGGTTCAGGATTTTATCCCGGCACCCTACGATTTGGCGACCTGTATGTACTACACGGGGATCGACCCGATGACCCTTAAGGAAGTCCATATTTCCAAACGGCTCAAGGATCGGCAAATGCAACGAGCCCTCCTCCAGTTTTTTAAGCCTGAAAACTGGTTTGAAGTCCGGGAAGCCCTGATTCAGGCGGGAAGGACCGATTTGATCGGTGGGGGATGCGATGCCCTTATTCCCTCCAAGCCACCCGACCAGGCCCTTTTGAAACGCCAGGAAAAAGCCAAACCTGGGGTGGCTGGGGATCACTATCACCGGGTTCCCAAACCCGGGAAATCAGGGCCGACAGGGAAATCCCCATTGCGAACCGGCTACCGCCCAGGTCGGTCGACCGCCAGTCGGGGCCAAAAACCAGGTCGGGGCCCTGCGAAAGGCTCCACCCCCACATGAGCCGCAAAAATTTCGAAATTGAATCCCAATGGGAAGGGGCAACCCTGGCCTCCTTCGTTCGTGAAAAACAGGGACTTTCCTGGGCAAAAACCAAGCACCTCATCGACGCCCGAATGGTGGAAATCTCCAGCCAGGTTTGCCGCGATCCTGCCCGCAGAATTCACTCCGGCGAATCCATTTCCATCCTTTCCTCTCCTACCCCGAAAAAACCTTTCGACCATGGTGTGGTGATTCGACATCTCGATACCCACCTCGTGGTGGTGGAAAAGCCCTCGGGCATCTCTTCCGTCAGGCATCCCACCGAACGGGATTTTACCGCAGAACGCCGGGCCTTGTCCCCAACCCTTGAAGAGATCCTCCCTGAACTGGTCAAGCGCCGTGATTCCCATTCGCGAGGTGGAAAAACACAGAGGCTTCGCATTGTCCACCGATTGGACAAAGGCACCAGTGGTCTGATGGTTTTTGCCCGGACCGTGGATGCCGAAAGGGGTCTGGGAAAGCAATTTCGGGATCATACCATTCACCGTCGTTATGTGGCCATAATCCATGGCTTGATTCGTGACCAGGCCATTGAAAGCCAATTGGTTCGTGACCGTGGGGATGGCAGGCGAGGGAGCACCAACCTTCCCAGCCTGGGCAAGCATTCCGTAACCCATATCAAATTGCGAAAACAGGTTGGGACCTATTCCTTGTTGGAATGTCGGTTGGAAACAGGACGAACCCATCAAATCCGCATCCACCTTTCGGAGCGTGGCCACCCTCTTTGTGGTGATACCGTTTACCGTAAAACCGTCTTCGGACCGGAAATCCCGGACAACAGTGGTGCCCCAAGACTGGCCCTTCACGCCGAAGCATTGGGGTTTGTTCATCCCGTTACAGGGTCCACTTTGAGTTTTGATATGGCCATGCCTAATGATTTGGTGAAATGGTTAGGATCTTTGGAGACACCGAAATCATGAGCTTGGATATTCAATGGAATGAGCCCCATCCGGAAACGGGCGAAAAATGGTATATAGAGGCTCGCCGTTTTGCCAAAGTCTGGTCGTTTTTTGTGCGCTACAAACGCCGGAGTGAATGGGAGCCCTTCCGCAATCCAACCATGGCCATGTGGGAGCATGTCCTCGATGCCATGAAACGGAAATATACCCGCCGTGACGGGGTCGAAATCGTAGACATCACCCATTTGGAAAAACATATCAAGGTTCTTCGCCCAGCCCTTGAAGCTTGGGAAGCAAAAAAACGCTCCCGATTGGAATTGGATAAGCCCAAGGAACCCTAAAACCATGAAAGACGGATTTTTTACTTCCCAATCCGGGCCAAAAATAGGGATGAAAGGGTAAAATTAAGCCATGTTGTTTTGTCTGCCTTCACCCATGGCCAATTTACTAACCCAAGTTACGCAGTTGGAGTGATTTTTTACGATTTTTTTGTCAATTTTCAGACCCGGATTGTAGTTTTTCCCGGGATTTTGGAGTATGTCGAGTTCAAAACGGCATATAGTCCCGACCAAGTTACCTAATATTTCCCGCTACTTGTGCGATTTTAACATTGGGGTTTGCAATTGTTCGAAGATCCTCTGGACGGATTTAAACCACTTGCCTTGGTTTGAGGGGTTGAATTTCGGTGGGGAACAAGAGGCCCATGTTTCAATCTCTCGCTTACATTTGGTTCGTGGTCCAATGGATCGGGCTTTCAGCCCTCAAATATTTGGGGGGATCCGAAACCTGGGCCGTTGGCCCAGGCTGGTATAGATCGGGCCTTTGGCCCGCAGAACCAAAACGGCAAGGGAATGATTTGACCGGATCGTATTTGTCAGGCCACAGACATGGATTGGCATGCCACCTTCCTGTTTTCACCGGGGTATGTTTTCAACGCCAACGGCGTGGTGCCATACCAGCCTGGGGCAACGCCCCAGGTACCTATTCCCAAATTCACAAAGGGCTGAAAGCCCGAGCTATCCCATTCCTCATTCTCTCGCCAA